>JAYGED010000234.1:0-4113 GCA_046582565.1 Alphaproteobacteria bacterium | reverse complement strand
AAGATCGAAATATGTTCGGAAAACTCAAGGACTGGCGGCGCATCCATACCCGCTATGACCGCTGCGCACACACCTTCTTCTCAGCCATCTGTATCGCTGCTATCGTCATCTTCTGGATCAATCAATGAGTCCTGACCCTAGATAGGCGCGCGTTTTGGCACGTAACTATCGAAGAATTAACCATAAAGACTTAAGAATGGGTAAATACGCCCAGGCAGCGGGAAATACCGCCGTAAGTTGCGGCGGCATCACACATACCAAAATCTGACATTGGCCCAGGCTTTGAAGCTGGTGGGCGCGGCTGGGATTGAACCAGCGACCCCCGCCGTGTGAAGACGGTGCTCTCCCACTGAGCTACGCGCCCGCGATCCACTTGCGGATAACGGAATCGGCGGCTATTTAAGGCAGCCTCCCAGGGGCTGTCAAGCGAAGCCACCCGGCCAAACCGAAAGCATTATCTGTAATAAATCGTGACTTGGCGCGGATGCAGGGGTTGTGGCAATGTCCGCCCGCGAAATGTTGATATCATTAATAAAACGACGCAGCATCCTATGACCAAACGCAATATCGCAGCGATCGTCCTCGCCGCCGGTCAGGGTGAGCGCATGAAATCGGCGCTGCCCAAGGTGATGCACCCGCTCGCCGGGCGGCCGATGATCGCCCATCTCATGGACTCCCTCGGCCAGGTTCCCGTCGATAGGGCCGTGGTCGTCGTCGGTCCTGGGATGGACGGCGTGGCAGAAGCCGTGGCGCCCGCCGAGACTGTGGTACAGAGCAAACCTCTCGGCACCGGCCATGCGGTGCTGGCTGCGCGCGAAGCACTGGCGGGCTTTGACGGCCCCGTGCTGATCCTGTTTGGCGCCGATCCCCTGATTCCCAGCGAAACCATGCGCGCTATGGCCGATGGGCTCGACGGCAAGAACTCGCTGGTAGTCCTCGGCATGCGGCCCGACGACGCAACCGGTTACGGGCGGCTGGTGACCGATGCAAACGGCGCGCTAACGCGTATCGTCGAGCATCGCGACGCGGATCAGGAGACGCTGCGCATCGGGCTTTGCAACGCCGGGGTCATGGCGGTCGAGGGGGCAAAACTGTTCGATCTTCTCGACGGCATCGGCCGCGACAACGCCAAGCAAGAATATTATCTCTCCGACATCGTCACGGTCGCCCGGGAGCGGGGCCTCGGCAGCACCGTGGTCGAGGGCGATGCGCGCGATCTGGTGGGCATCGATTCCCGCGCCGGTCTCGCCACCGCCGAGGCCATCCTGCAGGACCGCCTGCGGGCCCGGGCCCTGGCCGGCGGCGCCACCCTGATCGATCCATCGAGCGTCACCTTCTGCTTCGACACCGAGCTTGGGCGCGACGTGCTGGTCGAGCCCCATGTCATTTTCGGGCCCGGCGTTCGCATTGCCGATAACGTCCATATCAAGGGCTTCTGCCATATCGAGGGGGCCACCATCGCCGAGGGCGCCACCGTGGGCCCCTTCGCCCGGCTCCGGCGGGGGTCGCGCATCGGCGCGGCGGTGCGCATCGGCAATTTCGTCGAGGTGAAAAACGCCGATATCGAGCGCGGCGCCAAGGTCAGCCATCTGAGTTATGTGGGCGATGTCTCCATCGGCGAGGGCGCCAACATCGGCGCCGGCACCATCACCTGCAATTACGACGGCATCGCCAAACACCGCACCGATATCGGCGCCGGCGCCTCCATCGGCTCGAACGTGGCCCTGGTGGCTCCGGTGACCATCGGCGAGGGCCCCATCGTCGGCGCGGGCAGCGTGATCACCCAGGATGTGCCCGCCGATGCCCTTGCCGTTACCCGCGCCCCCCAGGTGAACCGGGACGAGGGTGCCACGAAACTCCTGGCGCGCAACAAAGCGCGGAAAGAGTAGCACCCGATGTGCGGAATAATCGGCGTGATCGGCAATCAACCGGCGGCGGCCCTCCTGGTCAATGGGCTCAAGCGGCTCGAATACAGGGGCTATGATTCCGCCGGCGTCGCCACCATCGTCGACGGCCGCATCGATCGCCGCCGCACGGAAGGCCGGGTCGATGAGCTTTACAGCCTGCTCGACGACGATCCGCTGCCCGGCGTGGTCGGCATCGGCCATACGCGCTGGGCGACTCACGGCGCGCCGACCACCAACAACGCTCATCCCCATGCATCCGCCAAAGTGGCCGTGGTGCATAACGGCATCATTGAAAATTTCCAATCCCTGCGCGAAGAGCTAACGGCCAAGGGCCATGTTTTCGAGACCGAGACCGACACCGAGGTGGTGGTCCATCTGATCGACGACAATCTCGGCCAGGGCATGAGCCCCGCCCAGGCGACGGAACAGGCGCTCAAGCGTCTGGAAGGCGCCTTCGCCCTGGGCATCCTGTTTGCCGGATCGGACGGGCTGATCGTCGGCGCCTCGCGGGGCGCGCCCCTGGCCATCGGCTATGGCGACGGCGAGATGTTCCTGGGCTCCGACGCCATGGCCCTGGCGCACCTCACCAAGCGCATCGCCTATCTCGAAGAGGGCGATTGGGTCGAGCTCGACCGCCTGGGCGCCACCATCCACGATGAGAGCGGCGCAGTCGTTGAGCGCGAAATCCACATCAGCGCCACCTCGGGCGCGGCCATCGGCAAGGGCAATTACAGCCATTTCATGCTCAAGGAAATCTTCGAGCAGCCGACGGTCATCGGCGACACCTTGAGCGCCTACTACAACCCGGTGAGCGGCGAAATCAAGCTGCCGGACATGCCGTTTGATCTGGCCTCCCTGCCCAAGCTCACCATCATCGCCTGCGGCACCTCCTTCATCGCCGGGCTGATCGCCAAATACTGGATCGAGACCTACGCCCGTCTGCCGGTCGAAATCGACATCGCCTCCGAATTCCGCTACCGCGAGGCGCCCATGCCCGAAGGCGGGCTGGCGCTGTTCATATCGCAATCGGGCGAGACCGCCGACACCATGGCGGCCCTGCGATACTGCCGAACCCAAAAACAGCATATTGCCAGCCTGATCAATGTGGCCGAGAGCACCATGGCGCGGGAATCGGACTTTTCCTTGCGCACCCTCGCCGGCCCGGAAATCGGCGTCGCCTCGACCAAGGCCTTCACTACCCAGCTCGTCACCCTGGCCTGCTTCGCCCTGGCCCTGGCGCGGGCGCGCGGCGCCATCACCAGCGATGAGGCGGCCAAGCTGGCCACGGCCCTGGCCGAAGTACCGTCGCGCGCCGCCGAAGTGCTCAACCACGACGACCATTTGCGCGAACTCGCCCGCGAAGTCGCCCAGGCCAAGGATGTCATCTATATCGGCCGGGGTACGGGCTATCCCATCGCCCTTGAAGGCGCCCTCAAGCTCAAGGAGCTATCCTACATTCACGCCGAGGGCTTCCCCGCCGGCGAACTCAAGCACGGCCCCATCGCCCTGATCGAAGAAGGGGTGCCGGTGATTGTCATTGCGCCTTCGGACCATCTGTTCGCCAAGACCGCCTCGAACATGCAGGAGGTCATTGCGCGCGGCGCCCATGTGGTGTTCCTCAGCGATCGGGCGGGGATCGATCAACTCGGCGACATCGCCGCGGCGACCATCGAGCTCCCCTCGGTCGATCCCTTCGTCGCCCCCATCCTCTACGCCATCCCGGTCCAGCTCCTCGCCTACCACGCCGCCGTCATCAAAGGCACCGACGTGGATCAGCCCCGCAATCTGGCGAAAAGCGTGACGGTGGAGTAATCCGCGCTCACATTCCCGGCGAGAACGTGTACGGCATGCTGAGGCCGAGGACCACGTCGTTGCCGGCGCCGTTGAGGTTGAAGCTCACCGTCGGCTCGATATAAAAACCGCTGTCCAGCAGCGTGGTCAGGCCGAATTGCAGATCGAAGCTCTCCTGTTTCCGTAATACCAGCGAGCATTAAGCGCGACTCAATTAGGGGATTCCCAAGCGGCCAAAAGTCTGAATCAATGAGGCGAACAGATTTGGAGGTTCGCCATGGGCAGAACGGTTGCGTTACGGGAAGATTTCAATGGCGCGGGATTGCGGCGCTTGGCCAAGACGTCGAAGGACGCTGGGCAGAGCCGCCGTCTCCTTGCGCTGTCCGAGATTTACGATGGCGGCAAGCGAGGGGAC
>JAYGED010000225.1:0-5144 GCA_046582565.1 Alphaproteobacteria bacterium | reverse complement strand
ACTGAACCCCGGCATCAAGAGCGATATGGGCGAGAGCACCTGCGTTCACGGTGTCGAGGTGACGGTGACGCGGGCCTGACGATGAAAGGTTGTTAAATGAATGAGGCCGGCGACAACGCCTATGATGAGCTGCCCTATCCGAGCGTAGCTCACCGCTATACCCGCCCTGAGCAAGTGGCGGCCATTGCCCGGATATTCGGCATGGAGCCGGCAGGTATTCGCAAAGCCCGGGTGCTCGAACTCGGCTGCGCAAGCGGCGGCAATCTCATTCCCATGGCCGCGGCCTACCCGGACAGCCGCTTCGTCGGTATCGATCTATCGCAAAAGTAGATTGATGAAGCCCGGAAAGCTGTTGATGGCCTCGGGCTGACAAATATCGAGCTGAAACAGTCCTCGATTACCGATATCGATCACTCTTTCGGAACCTTCGACTACATCATCTGCCATGGGACCTATTCGTGGGTTCCCGAAGAGGTGCGTGACGCGATCATCACCATTTGCAAAGAGAATCTGTCGCCGAACGGCATTGCCTATGTCAGTTACAATACCCTGCCGGGTTGGAATGTGGTCAAAACCATCCGCGATATGATGGTTTATCATAGCCAAAACTTTGGCGATGCCGCGACCAGGCTTCGCGAAGCCCGCCAGATGTTGAATTTCACTATAGAAAACTCAATCGGGGACGATACGCTCTACAGGCAGATGCTTCAGCAAGAGGCCAGACTGGTTAGCGAGAGTGCTGACGGTTATCTCTATCACGACCACCTGGAGCATCATAACGACCCCTGCTACTTCCACGAGTTTATGAGCAAGGCCGTGGATAAAGGCCTGCAATATCTCGGCGATCAAAATTTTCCGGCAATGAATCTTAGCAGCTGTGCCGAACCGGCACGGAGTGTCCTCGCGCAGATGGATGATATCGTGCGCCAGGAACAATATATCGATTTTCTGACCAATCGCCGTTTCCGCCGAACCATGCTCTGCCATGCCGACGTACCTATATCGCGCGATGTCACCAGTGATCGCCTGGAGGGTTCTTCTATCGTTCGCTGCTGGTTCCCAAGGATGGTCTCGATTCTGTCGACCTGAGTGCGGACAAGCCAATTCTATTCATTAATCCGGCAAACAACTCAACCATCACCACCAACAGCCGGGCGATGGCGGGCTTGATGTACGTCCTCGCTGAAAACAAGAGCCACCCTGTTTCCGTCGGCGATCTAGTGGCGGACGTTTACAAGCGTCTTGGGAATGTTCCTGAGGATTTTATCCGCCGGACTTTCCTGGACAACGCAATAGCCTTAATTTTCAGCGAAGGCTTAACCGTTTCTTCCGATGCCGGCTTCCAGCAGAAATCCGTTTCCGACCGTCCGAAGGCCTGGTTCTGCTCGCGGTATGTGGCGCAGTCGCAGGATCTGGTGCCGACCGTCTTGCATGACACCGAGAAGTTAGGCAGCGATCTTCTACTTTTGATTCGATATGTCGACGGCACCAGAACTCATGATGAGATCGCCGAGGCCCTGATGACGCATGTTCTCAGCGGGGAACTGGCCTGCCAACAGAATGGCGTGCCGGTGACCGATGAAGCAGAACTTCGCCCTCTGTTGAAGGGGGTGGTGAAGTCCGGGCTGCAAATTCTTGCCGACAAGGCCTATCTCGTCGATTAGGGGGCCTATCTCGTCGACTAGGGCAGCTCGTCGATTAGGCAGGCCGGCATTGTCGATTTGTTAACGGGGTGCGGCGTATTCTGTGCCTCAACCTATCCGACATAGGTCATTTTACTCTTTGGCGTCGGATATGTCCTCGAAACGGCAAACCGTTGGTGACAACGGGGCGCAAAGCCACCGGCCTGAAGCAGGATGCACAGGCAGCGGAGTTACCGAAAGGAACGCAGAATGCGCGCATTAACATTTTTTCTCTCCCTGTTTACCTTTGTCATGCTGTCGATTCCGTCCTCGAGTGAATCGACCGCGGGCGTAGAGAAATTGACTCCCAATGCGGAGATCCAGCTCACTCAGACCGACCTGACGGTGCTCCGTCTGGCAAGCGATTTTTCGGTCAATCAGAGCAAAATTTCGGACTTGATCGTCAATGGCCATTTGAGCGACAGGTCAAAAGAATGCTTCATCGTTGTTGAGAAGACTCTTCGCCATGAGGTCATAAGAGTCGTCAGCGCCGCGCGCATCCGCGATCACGATACGGTCCGCGCATTGTTGCCCGCACTTGCTGGGCAGGTGCGCCAGCAGATCCTCATTCTTCTGGAAGCCGATAGCGTGGCTCGCCAATGGGCGTCGGCGCGCAGCAAGTCCCGGGAGATGGCCGAGAGGAGCATGCTTCCCGGCTCTGAGCTGCTTCTCAGCGCCCTCGCCGAAATCGATATCGGCGTGTAACGATATTAGCTGACGGTTGTGGGGAGTTCGTCTCTGCGGCGCGCCATGAAAGCCAGCAGTTCTTCGTCGACCGCCGGATCGATTTCCGGCGCTTCGTAGCGCGCCAGCATGTCGCGCACCCGATCGATGGCGCGGCTGTTGGCGTCTTTCGAGCCCTCGATCTCCCATTGCTCGAAGCTGTTGTTGTCGAGCAGCTCGGGCATGAAAAAAGCCGATTCAAAATTCTCCCTTGTATGGGCGGCGCCGAGGTAGTGGCCGCCGGGGCCGACTTCGCGCACCGCCGCCATGGCGCCGTCGAGATCGTCGAGATCGACCCCTTGGGCAAATTTGTAGTACATCGCCATCTGTTCCTCATCGAGGACGAATTTGGCGAAGCTTGCGCACAGGCCGCCTTCCAGCCAGCCGGCGGCATGGAGCACGAAGTTCGCCCCCGCCAGCAGCACCGAATACATGGTCATGGTCGATTCATAGGCGGCCTGGGCGTCAACCAGCTTGGAGCCCGTGTTCATGCCGCTGGACCGCCAGGGCAGGCGATAGCGCCGCGCCATCTGGCCGACCATATAGTTCATCGTGCAGACTTCGGGCGTACCCGCCATGGGCGCGCCCGACTTCATCGACACCGGCGCAATCCACTGGCCGTAGATCATCGGCGCCCCGGGCCGCACCAGCTGGCCATAGGCGACCCCGGCCAGGGCCTCGGCATTGAGCTGGGCAACAGCACCAACGCTGCTCGCCGGGGTGCTGGCGCCGCCGAGTACGAAGGGCGCTATGATGGTCGCCTGGTTATGGTGGGCATAGACCCTGAGCGCATCGAGCATGGTCTGGTCCCAGAGCAGCGGCGAGTTGCAATTGAGCACCGAGGTCATCACCGTATTGCTCTCGACGAAATCGTCGCCCATGGCGATCTTGGCCATGGTCACGCAGTCCTCGGCCCGCTCGCGCGAGGTGGTCGCGCCCATGAACGGCTTGTCGGAATATTTTAACAGCCCGTAGAGGATATCGAGGTGGCGTGTCGGCACCGGACGGTCGACCGGCTCGCAAATGATGCCGCCGGTGATATGCATATGCGGCGACATATAGGCGAGCTTGATGAAATCATGCAGGTCTTGAAGGGTGGAATAGCGCCGCTGGTTTTCCAGATCGAGTACGAAGGGCGAGCCGTAGGTCGGCACGAACACCGTGTTGCGTCCTCCCACCAGGGCATCGCGCGACCGGTTGCGCGCCGCCATGGGAATGATCTCGGGGGCCTTTGCCACCAGCTCCAGGAGCAGGGCGCGGTCGATGCGCACCCGATGGCCGTCCACATCGGCGCCGGCGGCTTGCCATGTGGCCGGGGCCTGATCGTCGCGAAAATCGATACCAACCTCTTCGAGGATTGCCATGGAGGCGTCGTGAATCAACTCGACGCCGGCCTCATCGAGCACCTCATAGAGGGCAATTTTGCTCACCAGGGTGGGCATCGACACCAGGGGCGTCGCAGTGCGCAGCTTGCGCCGCGCCGCCCTGCCGCCTAAGCGCTTGGTTGCCTTATTCATCGCATCACCCCGTTGGGAAGGTTTCCATCGCGTGCACATCGATTTACGCTGTCGTCAAAGCAACTGTACGAATCGAGCAAGGTCCGAGTCCATAGGAAAGACACAGCCATGAGCGACGGAACCGACACCGATCACGCGAGGGCGCTGCATGACGAGGCCCTGGTGTGGGATAGCCATGCCGGGTTCGAGCCCGAGCCCGATGCCGACCTCGGCCAGCTTGAGCGGTGGCGCGCATCGGGCGTCAATTTCCTGTCGATCAACGTCTCCTATGACCGCAGGCCGTGGCAAAGCGCCTATCGCGCCCTGTCGGCCTATCGCACCTGGCTGTTTGCCCATGGCGATGATTACGCGCTTATCTCAACGATTGACGAGCTGTCTGCCGCCAAGGCCGACGGCAAGCTCGCCTGTGCTTTCGATATCGAGGGCATGACCGCCCTGGATGGCGACGCCGGCATGGTCGAGGTTTTCTACCGGCTCGGCGTACGTCAGATGCTGATCGCCTACAATCTCAACAACGCAGCCGGCGGTGGCTGTCATGACGACGACTCGGGCCTGACCGCCTTCGGCCGCGAGGTGATCGCGGAAATGAACCGCGTCGGCATGGTGCTGGATCTGTCTCATACGGGCGCGCGCACCACCCTGGACGCCATGGCGGCCTCGAGCGCGCCGGTGATCTTTTCCCATTCCAATGCGCGCAAACTTTGCGATCACGAGCGCAATATCACCGATGAGCAGATTGTCGCCTGCGCCGCCACCGGCGGCATGGTCGGGGTCACCGGGATCGGCCTGTTTCTCGGACCGGGCGGCGCTACGGTGGACAATCTGATGCTCCACATCGACCATATGTGCGACCTCATCGGGCCGGCGCAGGTCGGCATCAGCCTCGATTATTCCTTCAATACTGAGGGCTTTGATCTCGATCTCGGCGAGGCCTTCTGGCCGGCGCGGCAATATGCCGACAAAAGCAATATCGGCTTCATGGCGCCCGAGTCCTATCCGCAAATCACCGAAGCGCTTCTGGCGCGAGGGCATAGCGACGGTGAGGTCCGCGGCATTCTCGGCGGAAACTTTCTGCGTATCGCGGGCTCTCTTTGGTCGTCGCTCTAGTGGATTGAGCGGAACAAAGGAGTCCGATTTGGGATTCCTATTTTCTCTGTTGTGTGCGATTCAATGTGATGCGCACAGGAATATCCTTCACCGTCTCCGCCGAAGATCGCTCTCG
>JAYGED010000212.1:0-6790 GCA_046582565.1 Alphaproteobacteria bacterium | reverse complement strand
AAGTAGCGGGCGTCCTTGGGCTCGTTCGCCGCAGCCAGCAGCGCCCGCCCCATATCCACCGGCACCACCCTGTCACGCTCGCCATGGACGATGAACAGTGGCGCGTCGATGTCACCGATCTTGGATTTTGACTCATAGCGGTCGAGCAAAATGTAGCGCGCCGGCAGGAACCAGTAGGAACGCTGGGCGAGATCCGTGGCCGAAGTAAAAGGCGCTTCGAGGACTAGGGCTCCGATGGTTTGCTCCTTGGCCAACTGCACCGCCGGTCCACTGCCGATGGACTCGCCATAGATGACGATGCGCTTCCCCGGCACCCCTTGGGCCTCGACATAATTCAGGGCGGCGCGGGCATCATCGTAAAACCCCGCTTCGGTCGGGCTGCCGGGATTGCCGCCATAGCCGCGCCAGGAGACCAGCAGCACGCCGTAGCCGGCGTCGAGATAGGGCCGCACCTTGTGTCCACGGTGGCCGATATGACCGGCGTTGCCGTGGAAATAGATCAGGGTCGGCGCGTCCTCGCGAGTGGGCGCGCGGTGCCAGGCGAGAAGCGCGAGACCGTCGGCGGTCTTCAGGCTCACCGCCGCCATGTCGGAAACACCGGCGTCGGCAAGCCGTGGCGTCAAGTTGTCCGGGTGATACATCAGGCGGCGTTGCGAACAGCCGATCACCCCGGTAAACAGGGCATATCCGGCAACGGCATAGGCTAGGGTGCGGAACAATGGCGTCATCATCAATCTTGGTTTATGGGCTAGTGGATGAAGTCTAACATATGGCAACCGGCACCCAAACAGCCGCGACCAAGCGGCGGCGGCTGGTGGCTTTTAGCACTGCTCGCCACTGTTGTCCTGATCGCCCTGCTTGCCTGGCGCTTTCCGGACCGGCTGGAGAGCGAACGCGACTGGCTGCACATCATCTATCTGGTCGGCCTCTTGGCGCTGGTCTCAAGCGGCGTGGTGGCGAGCCGGCGTACGAACCTGCGCCAGACGGCTAAGCAGGCCGCCGCCTGGATCGCCATTGCGCTTATTGCCCTCGCCGGCTACGGCTACCGCTTCGAGATCGCTGAGGTTGGCCGGCGCCTGCTCGGTGAGCTGACGCCGGGCTATGGTGTCGCTCTCGGCGAGGCGTCCGTTGTCTTTCGAGTCGCCGAGGATGGCCATTTTCGGGTGTGGGCGAACGTCGATGGGGTGGCGCTGAAGCTGCTGGTCGACACCGGCGCCAGCGATGTTGTGCTGAACCGCAGCGATGCCCTCCGCCTGGGCTACGATCCGGACGCCCTCGCTTACAGCCGGATCTATGCGACGGCCAACGGCATGGTGCGCGGCGCCCCGGTGACCTTGAACGAGATTACTGTCGGGCCTATCCGCCTGAGCAACGTCGCCGCATCGGTCAACGAAGCGCCCATGGGCGGCTCGGTCCTTGGCATGAGCTTTCTCGGTCGGCTGGGTGGCTTCGAAATCAGCAAAGGCTCTCTCACCATGCATCAATAAAAAAGCGCCCGGCCAAAGCCGAGCGCTTTTCCTTGGATTACGCTGCGCTGGACTAGCGCCGCGCGCCGAACAGATGCATCATCATGATGAACAGGTTGATGAAGTCGAGATAGAGCCGGAGAGCGCCCATGATCGCCTTCTTGCTGGTCACCGAGGCCGAATCGCTTGCCGCATACATGTTCTTGATTTTCTGGGTGTCGTAGGCGGTGAGCCCGACGAAGACCAGAACGCCGATAACCGAGATGGCGAACATCAGCGCCGAAGAGGCCAGGAACATGTTGACCACCGAGGCGATGATGATGCCGATCAACCCCATGAAGAGGAACGATCCCCAGCCCGTGAGATCTTTCTTGGTGGTGTAGCCGTAGAGGCTCATGGCGCCGAATACACCCGATGTGATGAAAAACACACGGGCGATACTGGTGTCGGTGTAGATCATGAAGATCGAGGCCAGGGACATGCCCATAAGCACAGAGAAGACCCAGAAGCTGGTCTGGGCCGCGCTGACGCTCATGCTGTTAATCTTGGCGCTGAGATACATGACCAGGCCGAGGGGCGCCAGCATGACCACCCACATGAGCGGTGTGCCGAAGATGGCTTCCCTCAGGAACGGCGTGTTGGCAACGATATAGGCAACCACGCCGGTGGCCGCCAGGCCCGTCGCCATGTAGTTGTAGACTCGCAACATATAAGTGCGAAGACCCTCATCAATGATCGCGCTGTCGGTAGCGCGGCTGAAGCTGGTCTGTCTGTCTGAACCGAATGCCATAGGGGCTTCCCTCGTGTGGTTATGGGTATGAATGCTTGCCCTTATATAAGCTCAGGGACGCAACGATTCAACTGAATCGAGAGAAATATGGCCACCCAAGGCGGCGCTCGCCATGGCGAGAATAAACAGCTGCTGGTCGCTGGTCGCGGCCTTGGGTTATCCTCCAGCCATGCCCCGCCTGTTTGTTGCCATCGATTTCCCCGAAGCCGTCACTCAGCGTCTCGCCGCGCTGTGCTCCGGGCTCGCCGGCGCGCGCTGGCTGCCGCCCGAGCAGTTTCACCTTACCCTGCGCTTCATCGGCGAGGTCGACAGCGGCGCCTTTGCCGATATCGTCGACGACCTGTCGGCGGTAGCTTGCCCGCCCTTTTCCCTGAGTCTCGGCGGGGTCGGGTATTTCCCACCGCGCGGCGAACCCCGGGTGCTGTGGGCCGGGGTCGATGTGAGGCTTGGGGCCGGCGAAGAGCTGGCCCGGCTGCAAAGCCAAATCGAGAGCCGGCTCAGGCTGCTGGGCATCGAGCCCGAGGGCCGCAAGTTCGCACCCCATGTCACCCTGGCCCGGCTCAAGGGGACGCCGGTCAACCAGCTTGGCGATTACCTCATCGTTCATGGCGATTTCATCACCGAGACCATTCAGCTCACCGAATTTCATCTCTATTCGAGTGTTCTCAGACCGAAGGGCGCTCTCCACAGGATCGAGGCCAGCTACCCGCTGGAAGCCTGACGGCCCCGGAGATTGACCAGGGCGAGGGCGGCCAGCATGAACGCCAACGCCACCCATATGTAGGGGCCGAGCCGCTCATCGAATACATACCATCCCCACAGCACACCGCAGGCGGTGACCGGATAACCGACCATGGCGAAATAGACCGGCCCCGAGACGCGGATCAGCTCGAACACGATCAACATGGCGCCGCCGGTGATCAAAGGCATGCCGAAGACCGCCAGATCGACACGATCCCACGGCGGACCCGGCATAAATTCCACACCGGCAACCAGCGCCACCGGGGTGATTATGATGAAGGCGCAGAGGAGCATGCCGAAGGCGAGAACATGGGAATCCGTCCGCAACGGGCGAAAGCGGTCGATGACCAGCGGGTTTATGGAATAGCACAAGGGCGCGATCATGCCGAACAGAGCCCAGCCTGCCATTCCCGGCTCGGGCAGGCTGGCGTCGGGCCCGAGGATCAGCAGCACCGCAATAAAGCCCAGCACAATGCCGAGCACCCGCCGCCAGGAAAAGTTTTCGAGCCGTATGACCAGGGCCAGAGCGTAGGTCACGATGGTTGAGGTGGCGATCAGAATGGCCTGGATACCGGCAGGGATATGGGGAGCCACCCAAAAGATCACCCCCGACGGCAGGATGATCCCCATGCACCCGATAAAGGCGTAATAGGGCAGATTGGCCCGGCGGAACTGGCCGAGCTTGCGCCTCGCCAGACAGAAGAATAAAGCGATTGCGGCGCCGCCGCCGGCCTGCCACATGAGCAGACCGAAAGGGTGGAGACCGGCATTGGTAGCGATCTTGGCAAGAGAAAAACTCAAGCCCCAGCCGGTTCCCAGCAGGAGCAGCAGGGCCAGAGGGAAGAGCGCCGAGAGGAAGCTTCGCTCCGGGACGGACGCGGGCGGCTCAGGTGTCGTCATCAGATTCCAGTAAATCCATATCGTCGTCGGAGAAGCCGAAGTGATGTCCGACTTCGTGGATCAGGGTATTGCGGATTATGGCCTCGAGGTCCTCGCCGGTCTCGCACCAATAGTCGAGCAGGGGCCGGCGATAGAGAAAGATACGGTCGACATCCTCGGGCGTATCGCCAACACTTTTTTGGTCGAGGGAGACTCCGTGATACAGGCCGAGCAAATCGTAGGGGCTTTCAAGGCCCATTTCGGCCTCGATTTCAGGGTCGGGAAAATCCTCGATCAGGATAACCACGTCGCGCAGGTGACGACGCAGGCCCTGGGGAATTTCCTCCAGTGCGCGCTTGGCTAATGTATGAAAGTCCGCGGCTGTTGGCGGCTCACCGAAAGGTTCCTGCATGGCGCGACGATAGCCCGGCTCACAGCCCGAATCAAACAATGGGCGCGACCCGGCGCACCCCGATGGCAGAGAGGATGACTTAGATACGGCAGCCGCTGGCGCGGAGCAATTCTTCGATGCAGGCCCAGGACTGGCGAACCAGCACATCATTTTCGTGGCTTGCATCTTCTCGGTTATAGGCGCGTAGGCCCTTTGAGAATTGCCGCACCGACTTGTCGATTTCGATGCGAAGATTACGATTTTCACCGTTCTTGAAAAGTAGCTGGCGCAAAAGATCGGAGCCCATGGTGGTCTCCTCGACCGAGGATACGATGGCGAAAGCGGAACTCATTATGGCGAATTTCTCGACCGCCATGCCCTGCATCTCGTACAGATTCTCAATACCGATTTTTTCCTGAATATCTTCTTTTTCTTTCATCAGATCGCTGATCACGGCCTGAAAATCGGCCCCGTTCGATGAGTCCACGCCGCTTATCCGCGAGTTGTATTCCTCTTCGAGCGCCATAATCTTATGCTCGGCCCGCTTGGACCTCTTCATAGGCAAGATCGAGTTCGGCCTTTGATTCTTCTATGAGATGATGACGTCTCACTGCTAGCTCCAAAAACCATGAAGGCTATAGGCTGAGATCGTGGTCATTGCGCTCAGACCACCCCTGCCTGCTCGAACTTCGACTGCACAACATCACTATCGAAGGGTTTCATGATGTATTCGTCGGCGCCGGCGCTGATCGCCTCGTGAATATTCTTGATGCCGTTCTCGGTAGTGCAAAACACCACGATCGGGGCATCGCCGGCGTCAGCCAAGCGAAGCGCGCGCAAGAACTCAATGCCGTTCATGACAGGCATGTTCCAGTCGAGGAGGATAACATCGGGCATGTGGGCCATACAGCTAAGTCGATTCATTTAACCGGCGTCGTGTATGACGTCGTGCTTTCCACTCTTTATTTAAAGAGATGCAGATTCGAATAAGCGCGCGCCTTAATAAGGTACGGTTTCAGTAGTGGCGCACTCCTGTTGCTCGTCGATGTCCGCTTCCGGCTATGAGCGGGCAGCCTTCGGCTATGGGCTCTAGCCGTGCCGGGATGCAGCTTCTGAACGCCTCCTACCGCGCGGCAGTTTCGCGGGCGAGCTCAAGCAGGCAATCGTCGGGGAGGCACTGGATCGGCGTGAAGTCGCGGTGCGCAATCCACGCCGGGCGTTTGAAGCGGCGGATGTGGTTATCGACATGGCATAGACTCAGATAGACGATGGTGCGCCTAAAGGGAGAGATATTGCCCGGAGAGGCGTGCACCAGGTTGCCGTGGAACAGGACCACGGAGCCCGGCGGTCCGGTGGGCGCGACGATGCCCCCCTTTTCGGCCAGACTCGTCACGGTCTCCTTGTCCAGGGTCCAGAGCGGATAGGAGGTGGTCAGCTGGTCGTGCCCGGCCTCGATTACGCCCTCTTTGTGGCTCCTCGGGATATACATGAGGGCGCCGTTGAAGACGGTCACTTCGTCCAGGAATAAGGCAATGTTCATGGCGCAGCCCTCGGGCATCAAGTCGTCGCGCGACCAGGTGCCGTAGTCCTGATGCCACTGCCAGACATCGCCATCGAAGGCCTCCTTGCCGTTGATCTTGAATTGATGCATGTAGACTTGACCGCCCAGTATCTGTTCGACCGGCTCCACGATGCGCGGGTGCCGGCCCAGGCGGCTGAAAGCCTCATTGTAGGTCTGCGCGGCGAAGGCGGTGCGAACCGCCTCTCTACCCTTCTCACGCCAGACCTCCTCGCGCTCTTGGGAGAAGATGCCGGGCAGCTCGTCGGTGAGCACGGTGATCTCGGCGAGCGTGAACACCTCGGGCAGGAACAGGTAGCCTTCGACATCAAACTCGGCAATTTGCGCGGCACTCAGTTTCATACGGAATTTTCCAGATATCCCCTAAAGTTGGGAAAATTGTACCACCGTTCCACTGCCAAAAGAACGACATCCCCATACCGCCATCCGATATCACGATTAAGGATGTCCAGCGCGCCGGCGAATGTCCGCTACTGGCCCTTAGCAGACAATGCAACGCTTCGTTACTCAGGCCCGCATTACACTCGAAAGCGGACATTCACAGACAGGTCGAAACACGTCCGTGAATGCCCAAAAAGGACATTCCAAGCAACGATAAATCTGCATGCAAACGTGTATGGTATGCGCGAAGATTATATTATTTTAGGGGCTGACATAGATAAGGAATTTTCCATATGAATGTCAGATGGTTAGCAAGAGACGCAAAAGCAGGCTTTCGGCAAGTATTCAGCAAGCTCTGATTCAGTGGACTGGTCCCCAATTGAACCGGACAGCCTGACATAGCCTGGAGGCTCAAGGATATCCTTGAGCATAAGCCTATGTCTTATTTTGAAGACCATGTTGAAATCATCACCGATGGCGGTCGCCGTCGTCGCTGGCCTGCGGTCGAGAAGCTTCGTATTGTGGAGGAGAGTTTCGAGCCGGGCGAGACGGTATCGAGCGTT
>JAYGED010000197.1:0-13731 GCA_046582565.1 Alphaproteobacteria bacterium | reverse complement strand
CTGGTGCGGGCCAGGATCGCGGGCATGGATCGCGCCCTGATCGAGGCCTCGCAAGACCTCTACGCATCGCCGTGGCGGACGTTTGTGCAGATTACGCTACCCCAGCTCATGCCGGCGATTCTCGCCGGGTTCCTGTTGAGCTTTACCTTCAGCTTCGATGATTTCATCATCTCGTTCTTTGTCGCCGGGCCCAACACGACCCTGCCGATTTACGTCTTCGCATCGATCCGGCGCGGCATCACGCCCGAGGTCAACGCCATCGGCACCATGGTGCTGGCCGTGTCCTTGACCCTGCTGATTATTGCCCAGCTTCTGCTGCGCCGCAGGGATCATCGATGACCAGCACGCCTTCCGTTGAATGCATTTGGCCGGCTGAAACAATCCTGGGTGAAGCGCCTGCCTGGTGCCCTGAGGAACAGGTTGTTTATTGGGTGGATATCGAGGGCAGGACGATCCTGCGCTTCGACCCCCGCACCGGCGAGCGGCAGGTATTTCCGCAGGATTACGAATTCGGCTGCATTGTGAAGCGCGCCGACGGTGGGTTCATCGCCGGCACCAATGCCGGGCTGGTGCATCTCGATAGCGATCTGAAATCATCCACCATCTTCGCCACCCCCGAGTCGGGGTTTCCCAACAACCGGTTTAATGATGGGAAATGCGACCGCCGGGGCCGCTTCTGGGTCGGCAGCACGGACCTTGACGAGACAGAACCGAACGGCGCGCTCTACCGGGTGAACGGGTCGAGTGACGTATTGCGCATGCTCCCCGGCGTGATCGTCTCAAACGGCCTGGGATGGAGCCCGGACGACCGGACGATGTATTTCACCGATAGCGGCCATGGCGTGATCTACGCCTTCGATTTCGACGCCGAGTCGGGCGACATCGACAACCGCCGGGAATTTGCCCGGGTGGCGCCGGCAGACGGCATGCCCGACGGGCTGGCGGTAGATGCTGAAGGCTTCGTCTGGGGCACCCATTGGGACGGCTGGCGGATCACCCGCTACGACCCGGAAGGCCGGATCGATCGGGTCATAGAGATGCCGGTGCCCCAGGTGACCAGCGTCGCCTTCGGCGGGGCCGGCCTGGATCAGATGTTCGTCACCACGGCGCGGCTCGGCCTGAGCGAGGACCAGCTCAGGGAGGCCCCCCTATCCGGCGGCCTGTTTGTGATCGATGCGGGCGTCGTCGGTTTACCGGAAGTGCCTTATCAAAACTGAACGTTCTCGCGTTTGAAATCCAATTTCTGATCGACCGGATTATCCAGCTGGCGGGCATATTGATGGCCGGCGTAGACCGCCATGGCGATGGTTCCCGGCGCATAGCAATCACCGATTTCTTCAATCGATTTTATGCCGTGATCGGCCAGTTTTTCAGTGCCCGCCTCAAGCCGGTGGAGCACGGAATTATCCGGCAAGCGCGCGGTGACCAGGACGATGCTATCGGCTTCGATTTTGGTTTGCCGGCCGGAGTAGATACAGGCCAGCGTCGCCTCACCCTTATCCGCGCGCAGCAAATTCTTGGTGCAGATGACCTCGATGCCTTTGGCCAGCAGCCGTTCCTGGATCATGAACTGCTCTAAGGTGGCGACGCTCCAGTCGGCAACCTGTGTTGCCGTTGTCACATAGGTCACCTGGCAGCCGTCGTCTGCGAGCTTTTCCGCCAAGCCGCTCGCCATGTAATAGAGTTCATCGTCGAACACCATCACCTTGCCGGCGAGCTTTTTGCCGCGCAACAATTCGTCAACCGGTACAATGTCGGCATCATCAGCGAGGGCGATAGGATGCCCGTTGAAGCGCCCGACGCCATCGGTCCGCCAGGCCGAACCGATAGCCAGGACAACCCGTTCGAAGCCGTAGTCGAGGATGTCGGCAGCATCGAGACGGCTTTCCACATAGGTTTGGACATTCGTCATCTGGCTCAGCATGTAAGTGCGGTGATCGATGACCCGCCGCCATTCCTCGAGGCCGGGAAGTTTGCTCTCAAGCAGCACGCGTCCGCCCAATTCGTTCTCGGCTTCGGCCAGGACCACCTCGTAACCGCGGTTGCCGAGCGCCAGCGCGCATTCGAGCCCCGCCGGGCCGCCACCAACCACGAGCACCTTGTCTTGCGAACCGGCGGCGGGGATTTCTTCCGGGTGCCAACCCTTGCGCCATTCCTCGCCCATTGTCGGATTCTGCGTGCAGCGCAGGGGTACGGCAAAGAAATCGGCTGTAATGCAGATGTTGCAGCCGATGCATTCCCGGATTTCCTCGATCCGGCCTTCCTTGATCTTGCGGGGCAGGTACGGGTCCGCAATCGAGGGCCGCGCCGCCCCGATCATGTCGATCTTGCCCTGGTTTATCAGCGCCACCATCTTGTCCGGCGAGGTGTATCGGCCGACCCCGACAACCGGCTTGCTGGTGACCGATTTCACAAACGCAGTCAACGACTCTTGCCCCCCTTCACTGCCGAACCGTGACGGCATGGAATCATGTTCCCAGGGCGTTACATTGACATCCCAGAGATCGGGAATCTCGGCAAACATCTCGATCACCGCGCGGCCCTCTTCATCCCAGCGGTGCGCATCGTCGCCTTCTGCATCATGAACCGCATAGCGCACCGCCACGGCGATTTCGTTATTGGCGACCTCCATGGTCTCATCGAGGATTTCACCCATCAAACGGGCGCGGTTTTCCAGGCTGCCGCCGTATTCGTCGGTACGGTGATTGTAATGGCCCGACAGAAAATGCGTGAGCAGGGTCATGGAGTGGGCGACATAGACATAGACCAGGTCATAGCCGGCCTGCTTTGCCCTGAGCACCGCATCGCGATGCCACTGGCGCACATCGCGCATGTCATCTTTCGTCATGGCGCGGGCTTGAATGGGGTCGTGGTCCTTGACCATAATCGACGACGGCGCCAGCGGCGTCACGCGGCTCAGACGGTTGGGCGACGAGACGCCGTTGTGAACAAGCTGGATACCGGCCAGGGCGCCGTGGGCATGGACTTTTTCGACCATCAGCTCATGCACTGGCAGGTCGCTGTCATCCCACAGCCGCATGAGCACAGCGCCGGAGAGATCACTACTGGGGTGGATTTCGCATTCTTCCGTACAGACCACACCCCAGCCGCCCTCGGCCTTCATGCCCCGCATGGCCGCCATGGATTGCGGCCAGCGATGTCCCATACCGTTGCAATGCGGCACCTGATAGAAGCGGTTGGGCGCTGTCTTCGGACCGATCTTCACCGGTTCGAAAAGAATGTCGTATCGTGGGTCGCGGGTCATTTGTTCTTCTCTCTCTATGGTTAGAATGCGCCAAATTGTCTCATTCGCCCGGGAGCAGTTCGAGGGAGCTTGCCATGCTGACAGTCTGGATTTCAGGGCAGGTTTTGTGCGGGTCCCCAAGTCAATCCGGCTTCTTGTTCGGACCACCACCGGCTCCAGGCATCTTGGTCGTTGCCGAAGTCCTGGCGGGTAATCTTCTGTAGCGCCCATTGCGTGAACCACCGCACATCAGGATCGCTATCACGGATTTTCTTGATCAGGGCAATCACGGCTCGCCGATCGCCAGTCTTGCCCAACGCCCATATTGCGTGGCGACGAATTAATCTGTCCCGGTCACCAAGCGACCCAACAAGCACTTCGACCGCGGCCGGGTCGCCAAGGTCGCCCAACCGCTGGGCGGCTGCGCGCCGCATCGAACCGTTGCCCATCTCGAGCACGGTAATTAACGGCGCGGCGCCGTAAATATTTCCGATCATTTCCATCAGGCGCGGTAAGAACGAACCCGACCATTCAATGACATCAAAGAACGGAGCGTTACGGGGGCTCTGAAAACCAAGATTGAGCTGCGCACAGAGGGGGGGATATCGCCGCGCGATAAATGATCGGCTGTAGATCGGCATTCTCGGAACCTCAACTGTAATTTCACCCCGCAGACTGGCTCCGGTGAACAGGTTTTCGCCGATCAGGCACCACGGCTTGGTGTAGGCAAGGTCATAGGTTATCCCCAATGCCATCCCTTCGGCCATGATGGTCAGTGTCGCGTCGAATTCAGTCGCTTCCGGTCCGACGGAGCGCACCCCGGCGGCGTTAAATAAATCCGAAGCCATTTTGCCAAATGGCAACTCAAAATTCTGTATGGGCACGGCAGGGTATTGGTCCGGCGACCGATAGGCGAGTTCCTGTTTGACGATTATGCGCACCGTTGAAGCCGAGCGCAGGCTTGTCAACGTCCCCTCGCCGGTCGCCGAAAGGGCCCCGGTGTTTATGCAGAACAGCAAGATCGCGATAGTGGCAGGAACAAATCTCATCGTTCACCCGTCGGGATCTGACAAATAGAAACAGCCGGAGTTTCCTAAACGACCTGCGAACTCCTTACCCAAACAGAAAACCTCGTCGCTACCGATTGCAAAGATGGATAGTTTATGGGGTCGTCAATGCGGTTTTATGCCCACGCCGTATCATCCCGCGTCAGGGTCCAGGGTGGCATAGATCGCCATCACCGATTCGCTGCATATCCAGCTGCATTGAGCGCCCTTTGGGACGTAGAAGGTATTTCCGGCCTCAAACTTCCGCGATCCGCCGTCAGCCTCAGTTACCGTCACCGTGCCTTCGAGCAGATGCGCCAGTTCATGATGGGGGTGGGGGCGATTTTCGCCCTCGAACGAATCGCGATCCCGCACACCAACAGTCATCCGCCCGCTCGGGTCGCGGTAATCGACAGGACTATGCGGCAGGATGATGCCAAGCGACACCACATCATCGGCTGCCGGAGCCCCCGGATCCTCGAAAATCGTGAAAAACTTGCGGATATAACCGGGCTGCTTCCATCGGCACACAAGCCCCTTGGGAATGACGAAAGGCTCTCCGGCGCTGACGGTGGTTTCACTGCCGTCTTCCAGCACCATGGTGACTGAACCTTCGAGCACAAACATGAACTCATGCACCGAGTAAGGCTCAAGCTTTCCCGTCATCGCCGTGCAATCCCAGACGCCCGCCATATAGCCCAGCGCCTCGTCCTGGTGGTAGAGATGCCCATGCTGAACCGGATTTCCCGATTCCAGGGTGCCCGGATCGATAGCATCCCATTCAGCCATGCCCGAATCGGCGGGGCCCTGCGGCTCAAATTGGATGATTTTGGGATTGCTCATAATAACGCCTCATTTTCATGGAATATTTGTTCAGTGGCAGACAACAATCTTGACTCAGCCAACTGGACAATCATAGCCTCTGATTGAACGTTCAGAAAGTCAAACAAAGCCAAACAAAGTGTCATGAGCTCAGAAAAACCCTTGGGAGGAAATTAAACATGGATGTCTTGGACCAATATAATGCAGTTCGCACGGGCAAGTTGTCCCGGCGCGCCTTTACGAAGACGCTGCTCGGCGCGGGCGTCACTATGGCAATGATGCCGGTGTCGTCGAACGTGGCGAAAGCCGCAGCGGCCGATCAAGCAACCTATTTCACCTGGGGCGGCTACGATGTCCCGGATATGTTTGTGCCCTATATTGCCAAGCACGGCGAGGCGCCTAATTTCTCGTCGTTCGGCGGATCCGAAGAGGCCCTCACGAAAATTCGCGGCGGCTTCGTGCCCGATGTGGCGCATCCCTGCAATCAGGCCATTCCGCGTTGGGTCGCCAGCGGCCTGTTCCAGACTCTCGATACCAGCAAGCTCTCGAACTGGTCCGACATTGTCCCCTCACTGATCAATCTGCCAGGCAACGTGGTAGACGGCCAACCCTACATGGCTCCCATGGACTGGGGTCGGACATCGATCACCTACCGGACCGACCTGTTCGACCTTGAGGGCAAGGAAGAATCCTGGGGCATGCTGTGGGATGAGCGTTACAAAGGACGCATGGGCATTCTCGCCACCGCGGCGGATACCTGGTGGTGCGCAGCGATTTATGCCGGCGTCGACTTCAATGAGCTGTCGACCGACGCAAACTTCAAGAAGGTCGCCGATCTGTTGCGCAAACAGCGGCCGCTGATCAGGCTCTATACCGACGACACGACGACCCTGGAGCAAGCCCTCGCCTCCGGCGAAATGGTCGCGGCCATGACCTGGGACAGCTCTGCCGTTCAGCTCAAGAGCCAGGGTATCCCAGCGCGTTTCGCCAATGTCAAGGAAGGCGCATTGACCTGGGTTTGCGGCGCCATGATGCTCAAAGCGGCTCCGAACCCCGACAAGGCGCATGACATTATCGACTCCTTGTTAAGCATCGAGACCGGTAAGTGGCTGATCGCGGAGAATGGCTATGGGCATTCTAATTCCAAGTCGTTCGACCAATTCTCGGATGCCGAGTTGAAGGAATTGGGCCTGAATCGGGATCCGTCGGTTATTTTGGATGCCGGCAAATTCCAGGTTCCTCAGACTCAGGAGTTTGAGACCAAGATGAATCAGGAATTCGAGCAGATTAAGGCCGGCTTCTGATCTCAGCAGCCTGCGACTGGACGGCCGCGGCGCTTCCTGTTCCGCGGCCGTCTTTCGCTTGATTTGTGCGGGCTCACCCTCAATGCTTGCGCCCCATGACGACAACATGCCAATGACGACAATATGCCAGTGACGGCAACATGATCGCGGGAGATTGCAGTTGAGTAAGGCTATCGCAGCGGTGGCAAGCGTTCCTATGCATCGGGGACGCATGCGTGGTGGGCTGGGCGCCTTGTTTTTGCGCAGCGAGCCATTGCGCGGCTATACCTTGTTGACACCGACGCTTCTGATCATGGCGTTTGGCATCTGTATTCCTTTCGCCATTTTGATCGCCATGAGCTTCTGGACCCAGCAAGGGTTCGATTTCGATATGACACTTACGCTTGCCAACTACAGCACAGCGTTCGAGCAGCCCATCTACGAGGCCCTGCTGCTGCGTTCGCTCGCAATCTCGGGCACCTGCACCATCGCCACCGTGTTGCTCTCCTATCCCATGGCCTACTACGTCGCCTTTCACGTCCACCAGCACAAGATGATCTGGATCATTTTGATTACGTTGCCGTTCTGGACCAGCTATCTGCTGCGGGTTTTCGCATGGAAAATCATTCTCGGCTATAACGGCGTCATCAACTCGGGCCTCAAGGGTCTTGGCTTGATCGATCAACCCCTGGAATTCCTGCTCTACAGCCAGTCCGCAGTGATGATCACGCTGGCCCACGCCTGGGCGGCGTTTGCCATCCTGCCCATGTACGTATCCCTGGAAAAAATCGACCGCACCCTTCTGGAGGCGGCGACGGATCTGGGGGATGGTCCGGTGGCGCGCTTCCTGCGGGTGACCCTGCCGCTCTCGCTGCCCGGCATCATCGCGGCGACGCTGATAATGTTCATTCCCACGGTCGGTGATTACATCACCCCGGCGCTGCTCGGCGGGCCGGACGGGGTCATGATCGGCAACTTGATCCAGGCGCAGTTCGGCAAGGTGAACAACTGGCCCATGGGTGCGGCGCTCGCCATCGCCATGATGATTACAGTTGCGGTCTGTGCTCTGACGTTCATGTTGGTGACGCGCAAGGCGAAGGAGCACATTGAATGAACGAGGTTTCCTATATCCAACGGCCCAACCGACCCTTGCGTTTTTACGCGCTCCTATACTTGGCGTTTCTGTATATTCCCGTGCTGTTCCTGCCGCTGTTCTCCTTAAACGACTCCATCTATATCGCTTTTCCACTGAAAGATTTTACGCTGAAGTGGTACGCGCAAATGTTCGCCAATGAACCGATGTTCGCGGCATTGATGAATAGCTTCAGGGTCGGTGTGGCCACGTCGGTGCTCGCCACTTTCCTAGGGATCTTCGCCGCCAAGGCGGTGACACGCTACCGAATGCCGGGACGGGCGCCCTTAGTCACCTTCATTATGCTGCCGCTGGTGATCCCCGGAGTTATTTTCGGCGTCGCGTTGTTGATTTTGATGAGCAGATTGGGGATTAGACTGTCCCTCTATACGATCACCCTTGGCCATATCCTTATCTGCGTCCCGTTTGCCATGGCGACTCTGATCCCGCGCTTCGAGGGTTTCGACAAATCTATCGAGGAAGCATCGGCGGATCTTGGCGAAAACATGTGGTGGACGTTCTGGCGCGTGACTTTTCCCATTGTGTTTCCGGGCATCATCGCCAGCCTGC
The DNA here is from genome assembly GCA_046582565.1 of Alphaproteobacteria bacterium. GTDB lineage: Bacteria > Pseudomonadota > Alphaproteobacteria > JAAXGF01 > JAAXGF01 > JAYGED01. Next base: position 5,634 of record JAYGED010000197.1, on the reverse strand, counting down.
TGCTCTGTTTCACCATATCGTTTGACGAATTCATCATGGCGTTCTTCTTGTCCGGAACCGATCCCACGCTACCCCTGTTCATGTGGGGGCAGTTGCGCTTTCCCGCCAAACTACCGGGTGTTCTGGCGCTCGGATCGGTCATCCTCGTGGTTTCCTTCTTGGTCGTATTCTTCTCGCAGTGGATCCGCAACCGAGGCATTCAGTCGAAAAACCGGAGCGGCGCGTAGACGTGGCACAGGCCGAAACAATCAATGGCGCCAGTCCGAGTCGAACCGCATCGCGCGAGGTGCGCCAACGGCAGCTGATCGAGGCCACAATCGACTCGATCGCCGAACGTGGATTCTCGGCCACCACCCTGGCGATGGTGACTAAGGGCGCCAAGCTGTCACACGGAATTGTCAATTTCCATTTCAACAACAAGGAAACGCTGTTTGTTGAAACCCTCGGGTTCTTGGCGCAGGAACATTACGACCACTGGCACGGGGCGATGAAGGCGGCCGGTCCCGATCCGAGCAAGCAGCTCGCAGCGATTATCAAAGTCGATTTTGAACGCACCATCTCCTCGCCGAAAAAACTAGCCGTGTGGTTTGCATTCTGGGGCCAGGCGAAATATCGCCCGGCCTATCTCGAGATTCATGACCACTACGATCAACAGCGCACAAGCGAGATTGAGCGGCTGTGCGGCCTGATCGTCGAAGACGGGGGGTATGAGAACATCGACGTGGCCTCGACGGCCAGAAGCCTTGAGGCGTTGGTCGATGGATTATGGCTTTGCCTGCTGCTCTATCCAGTCAAATCCCCGCGGAAGGCGGCGCTCAACGATTGTTTTACGTTCCTCGCCCGTGTGTTTCCAAAGCATTGTTCAAACCTGTCAGGCTAGAGAATTTCAATGCCACGAGATCCCCGTTACGACATTCTGTTCGAGCCTGTGAAGATCGGACCTGTAACGGCCAGAAACCGGTTTTACCAGGTGCCGCATTGCTCGGGCCTGGGCTGGCTCAGGCCCCGTATGCTGGCGGCGTTCCGAGGCATCAAGGCGGAAGGCGGATGGGGCGTCGTCTGCACCGAATATTGCTCGATCCATCCCTCATCGGAAGACCTGCCGCATCCTTCCGCGACCCTGTGGGATGACGGCGACATCAAGGCCAACGCCTTGATGACCGAGCAGGTTCACAAACACGGCTCCCTGGCCGGCGCCGAGCTTTGGTATGGCGGCTCATCGACGGCCAATCTCGATAGCCGCGAGACCGCCATGGCGATCGACAGCCGACCGAACTATGCAGGCAATCCGTACCAGACAAGGGCCATGGATAAGTCCGACATCCGCGACCTCAGGCGATGGCACAAAAAGGCCGCCCTGCGGGCCAGGGCAGCCGGCTTCGATATTGTTTATGTCTATGCAACCCATGGCTATCTTCTGTCGACTTTTCTGTCGCCACAGCAAAACCAGCGAACCGACGAGTATGGCGGGTCCCTGGAAAACCGTGTGCGCCTGATTCGCGAACTAATCGAAGAAACCAAGGACGCCGTGGGAGAGAGCTGCGCCGTGGCGGTGCGGTTTTCCGCCGATGAGAAAATCGGCAAGGATGGTGTGCCGGTGCAGGGCGAGCGGCGCGACATGCTGGAGATGCTGGCCGAACTGCCCGATCTCTGGGATATCAACATCTCGGACTATTCCTATGAGATGGGCGTCTCACGGTTCGTCAAGGAAGCCTCGCTTGAGCCCTATATGTCGTTCGTCAAATCCGTGACCACGAAGCCGGTGGTGACCGTCGGCCGCTTCACCTCGCCCGATACCATGGTCAGCCAGGTGAAGCGCGGTATCGTCGATTTCATCGGCGCGGCGCGGCCCTCGATTGCCGATCCGTTCCTGCCGCGAAAGATCGAAGAGGGGCGGCCCGAAGAGATACGCGAATGCATCGGCTGCAATATCTGTTATGTGGGCGATGGCAAATCTGTGCCCAGCCGCTGCACCCAGAACCCGGCCTTGGGCGAGGAATGGCGCCGGGGCTGGCATCCGGAAAATATCGAGCCTAAGGGATCGGATGCGAAAATTCTCATTGTCGGCGCCGGGCCGGCGGGTCTGGAGGCGGCGCGGGCGCTCGGCCAGCGCGGCTACCCGGTCATGCTCGCCGAGGCGACACGGGAGCTCGGCGGCCGCGTCACCCGTGAGGCGGCCTTGCCGGGCCTTAGCGAATGGGCCCGGGTGCGCGACTATCGCGTCCAACAGCTGGAAACCATGAGTAATGTGGAGATTTTCCGCGAGAGCGAACTCAGCGTCGATGATGTTCTCGCGGTTGGCGCCGATCACGTGGCCATCGCCACCGGGGCCACGTGGCGGGCCGATGGTTTCGGGCGCTATCACACAAACCCGATGGACGATCTTGGGCCGGCTAAACAGATCTTCACCCCAGACGACATCATGGCCGGCCGCTTGCCCGAAGGCCCGACGGTCATCTTCGATGACGATCACTACTACATGGCGAGCGTCATTGCTGAGCGCCTGCGCGCAGAGGGCCTTGCCGTCACGCTGGTGACGCCTGAGGACCGTATATCCACCTGGGCGGGGTTCACGGCTGAAAGATCGCGCATTCAAACGCGGCTCATGGAGCTGGATGTGGATTTAGTCACAGCGCACGGATTGCAAGCCTTCGATGGCCGCGAGGCCCGGATAATCTGTACCTATACCGGGCGGGAACGGCGGATCGATGCCGGCGCGGTTGTCATGGTCACGGCGCGCCAGCCCAATGACTCACTCTTTCATGCGCTTTGCAAATCCAGGGATGCCGGGGCCGAGGGCGCGCCGCGCAGTATCGTGCGGATTGGCGATTGCGAGGCGCCGGCGATTATTGCCGCCGCCGTCTTCGCCGGGCACCGCTACGCACGCGAGTTGGATACCGATGTCGGTGAAGACGCAGCGCTACGCCGCGATCGATGGTCCGACACGGAGGCCGCGCCCAATTAGGCCGCCGCGCAAAGCCTGCGCCGCCACCAGGCTATGGACGAGCTGGACCGTTTGCGGCGCATCTTCCCCATAGCCGTCGGCCTTGATGACGCTCTTTAGAAAATAGAAAATTTGATCGGGCTGATATTCAGCGCCGGAGTTGGCGAGACTATCCCATACCGCCTGCACGGCCGGAAGCTGCCTGAGATCACGGCGTTTAACCACGAACCAGTCGCGTATGATGGGCAGGCCGATAATTTCAGGTCCGTTAAATTGACAAGCTCATGAGTTAAATTGACAAGCTCTGGCAATAAAATAGACTAAACGGGCAAGTGGTAAATTGCGTAACTCCGAAGGGGCTGGGGTTGAGGTTATTAGCGCTGGTCTGCCTTGTCGCGCTTGTCTTGCGGGCGGAGGCAAACGCACAAATAGTCCTGGACGGCAGCGTCGGTCCGGCCGGCGCGCTGAGCGGCCCTGACTTCGCCATCGGGGCGGAGCTGGGCACCACCCTGGGCCCAATCTGTTCCATAGTTTCAGCGACTTCAACATTCTCACCGGCGAGAGCGCCACCTTCTCGGGCCCCGATGCCATCGACAACGTGGTCAGCCGCGTCACCGGCGGCTCGGTCTCTACCATCGACGGCCTGTTGCGCTCGACCATCGCCGGCGCCGACTTCTATCTCGTCAACCCGAGCGGCATCCTGTTCGGCGCGAATGCGGCCCTCGATGTGGACGGCTCTTTTCATGCCAGCACTGCCGATCATATGCGGCTATCGGACGGCGCGTTGTTCAGCGCCAGCAGCCCGGATGGCAATACACTCTCCATCGCGGCGCCCGAGGCGTTCGGATTTCTCGGGACGGACATTGGCTCGATCACGGTCACCGACAGTAGATTGCTCGTCGGCGAAAAGCAGAGCTTGTCGTTGATTGGTGGCAACCTGACAATAATCGGCAGTGCCACTGGAGTGAAGACCGCCAATGTTCGGTCCAACAATCCGTCGAGCTCTCTAAAAGCGCCGGGTGGGCAGGTAAACCTAATCAGCGTTGCCTCTCAGGGTGAAGTAATCCCCGGAGATGGACAAGTCGAAGTCACGTCCGAGACGCTTGGCAATATTTCGGTGAGCGCATTCGATTTGATTGGTGCCCGAGGCTTTGATTCAAGTGATGGCATCAGCGGTTCCGTGGTGGTTGTCGGTGGCCGCATCACCGCGGATAATTCGATCATTTCGACGACCCAAGACGGTGTTAACCTCGGCGGGGCTATCTCTATAACCGGCGACATCGTACTGTTAACAACCGGCTCTCTTCTCGATGTATCCACGTTTGGAGAGGGGCGAAGCGGCAAGATAATCGTTTCGGCGGCCGAAAGCGTAACAATCGAAAACGGTTCCCGTCTGACTAGCAACGCATTCGGTTCTGGCGATGCAAGTGGCGTGGTTATCTCTGCGCCCAACGTGACGATCCAAAATGAGGCGATTATCCAATCCAGCACTGTGGGGGAAGGTCGAGGCGGAGAAATAAACGTATCAGCGTCCGAAAGTGTGACGATCGACGGCAGTTCAATACTGAGCAGCGGATCGTTCAGCACTGGCGATGCCGGTGGCGTGAACGTCTCTGCACCCCATGTGTCTATCCAAGGTGTGGCACTTCTCGAATTCTTTGCTAATGGAGCAGGTCGAGGCGGGCAGGTTATCGTAACGGCGACCGAGAATGTGACCGTCGAAGGTGGTTCAAGGCTGGACGGTGTTTCAAGGAGCTCTGGCGATGCGGGTGGCGTCGTTATCTCTGCGTCCAACGTGTCAATTCAAAGTGAATCGCTTGTTATTTCAAATGCTCTTGCAGAGGGTCGAGGCGGCGTAATCCTCGTCACAGCGACCGAGAGTGTGACCATCGAAGGGAGCTCAAGGCTGCTCGGCAACTCGTTCGGATCCGGCGATGTGGGTAGTGTCGAGATCTCTGCGCCCACCGTGTCAATTCAAGGCGAGGCGCTTATCGAATCCGGCTCTGATGGAGAGGGTCGAGGCGGAGAAGTAATCGTAACGGCGTCCGAGAGTGTGACGATCGACGGCAGTTCAAGTCTGTTCAGCAGATCGTTCGGCTCTGGCAATGCAGGTGCTGGCGTAGCCATCTCTGCGCCCACCGTGACGATTCAAGGCGAGGCACTTATCGTTACCCACAGTTTTGCAGAGGGTCGAGGCGGCGAAATTATCGTCATGGCAACCGAGAGTGCGACCATTGAAAGCGGTGCAAGCCTGAACAGCAGATCGTTCGGCTCTAGTGATACGGGTGGCGTCGTCATCTCCGCGCCCATCGTGACAATCCAGACTGATGGAAGCATCAACTCCACTACATTCGGTTCTGGACGCGCTGGCGATGTAACCATTACGGCGACCGGCTCTGTGTTGTTCAACGACAGCGTCATATTCAGTGATTCGGAAGCAAATGGTGATGGTGGCGACATCCCTGGTCAGCCCCCCTTGAGAGGTCCAGTTTGAATGTTAGTGCATGATCGGCTTTTGGTCTAATGGCACGATGGTCTCTGGAGCCGGTGGGCGATATCCCAACGCACTGTGCGGCCTCTTCGTGCTGTAGTGTTTCCTCCATTCCTCGATGATTATTTGTGCCTCTTTCAGGCTGTAGAAGATTTCACCATTTAGCAGTTCGTCCCGGAAACGAGCATTGAAGCTTTCA
>JAYGED010000153.1:0-11594 GCA_046582565.1 Alphaproteobacteria bacterium | reverse complement strand
CCCAGCGCCTCGGCCTCGCTTGCCCTTTCGTCGACCGCCGAAATAGCTCTCGTCCACTTCGATCTCGCCACCGACGACGTGATCGGCTTCGAGCTCCAGGCGGTAGCAAATGATCTCACGCAGGCGATGAAAATAATAAGCGGCTGTCTTCCGGTTGACACCAACCAGCGCTGCCGCGCATCGGGCCGTCGTGCCCGCAACAAAATGCTCCATCAGACGAGCCTGCGTCGCACCACTTAATCGACTCTTTCTCATGCCGTCCCTCATAACACATCATGGCGTTATCTGGGATAGCCCCTAGAAAAATATCGAACGGCGCGCCTTGCCTGATCTGGCGGTAGAAATTGCCCGACGAGCCGAAGGTCACCTGCACATCGCCGCCGGTCTCATCGCGGAAGGCCTCGGCGACTTCCATGAGGGCGAATTGAAGGTCGGACGCCGCGGCAATCTTGGGCGCCGCCCGCGCCTGGAGGCTTGCCGCGCTCAGCAGGCTTACGGCGATGACCAAAGCGCACAGGCTGCGCAGCCATCCTCTCGATACGGTCATTTCTCGTCGATTACCGAGACGCCCCGCCACGGGCCGGCAGGGGGGTGGCGGCATATTCAGTGCAACGCGAAACATAGAGGAGCGCCGTCTTGTCATCCGGGGCGCTGGCCACGCAGTCCTCGAAAACCCGCCGGGCGGTATCGAATTCACCGGCGCGATAAAGCTCTAGGCCCTTACTGAAGTCATCTAGGCTATCCAGTTTTTGAGCTTTTGCGGCCTCCGGCTCGCCATCCAATAGCTCGTAGATGGTCACTGGCGCCGCTCGCCCCTTGACGGTGACACGGTCCAGTTCCCGTTGTTCGAAAGCCGCGGGCTCCAGCAATCGCTCGAAGGTGAATTCAGTAAAGAGAACCGTGACGCCATAAACCTTCGTCAGACCTTCGATACGCGAAGCCAAATTCGCCGTGTCGCCGACAACATTGGAATCGAGCCGCTCGCCACCGCCGATAGCGCCCAACATCAAGGGGCCCGAGCTGATCTCCAGGCCAAACCGGATCTCTATGAACCGGCCTCCCGGCGGACAATCGGACAGAGCGCCGAGGTGTAACTGTGGAATTGGTTTTTCCCGCCGAAGCGGCAGTATTCGCTGTAGCCGTAGAGTCCGAGCCAGGGAACGATATCGCCCTCGCCACTGAGCGGATACTGCATCTTGGCGATGATCTCATTCTTCAACACACGATTGAACATGCGCTGCCCTCGGGCCATGCAGTCGGCGCCGCCGCCCTCGCCGAAGGCATTGTCCAGGCATTCACGCATCGCGGATTTAGTATTAACGGCGCTGCTGCTGCCGGAATAAAAATCGAGCATATGACAGTCTCTTCTGGTGACAGCCTATATCTTTGCACGGATGGTAGCACAAAGCACAGTGATGGTATGCCACCCTCAGAAGCAACGCCGCCGGCGCAGACAAACGGCCTCACCAACGCTACCGTTGGACCTCATACACCATCGGCGACATTTCATCCGCCGTACGGCCGGCATAATCGATTGAGGGAACGCGTTCCATGGACCGCACCTGCGCCGCTTCCAGGGCGGCGAGTTCGGCATCGAGATCAATGGTCAGGCATTTACCATCCGCCACAACCTGCAGACCATCCACATAGACATCCCTAACGGCCCGTTCCGCGGCCACGAATATCAGGCTGCGCAGGGGTTCGCGCAGGGGCCGCATGGCCTGGTGTTTCAAATCGACCAAGACCAGATCGGCTTTCGCGCCGACTGCCAGCCTACCGATATCGTCGCGCCGGAGGGCGTGGGCGCCACCGATGGTGGCGGCGTTGAAGATGTCGGATGTGTTGAGATCATCCACCGTGCCGGCGACAGCGCGGGCGACGGTTCCCACGTTGCGCATCTCGTCGAGGATATTGTGTGGATAGGTATCGGTGCCGATGCCCATATTGACCCCCGCCTTGACGTAGCCGCCGAAGGTATTCAGAGCGATTCCGCGGCGCATGAAAACCGTCGGACAATGGGCAACCGTGGCGCCGCGCTCGGCGAGCAGGGCGAGATCGTCCTTGCTGGACCAATGGAGCCAGGGGTGGTGATCCAGGAATATGCCGTGGCCGATGATCGAGCGGTCACTGAGAATCCCGATTTTGTCCATCCATTGGATCGGCGTGCAGCCGTGGCGGCGCATGATTTCAATGAATTCGTTGACCGATTGGGCCGCGTGGATCTGGAAAGGAACATTGCGCTCTACCGCATAGTCATGGGCCTCGCGCAGCAGCTCTTCGCTCACCGTATCGATCTGCGAGGGGGCGAGCATGCCCGAGAGGCGGCCCGAGGGATGCTGATTGGCCAGATCGATGGTGCGTTTGGCGGCCTCGAAGCCGCGGGGTCCGCGCTCTTTATCGCTCCAATCATATTCCAGCAGATGGCCGTCCTTGGTGTACCAGGGGGCGTCGCGAAAGGAGGGCGCCACACAGGCCCGGATACCGGCGTCCGCCAGCAGGTCCAGCCAGCCGTCGAAGGCCATGGTGAAATCCACGATCGTAGTGCAGCCGCTTTGCAGCAATTCCGCCATGGCGACTTTGTGACAAGGCGCTGTGCCTTCATCGTCGTTGTTGAAGATGGTGAGGTACTCATAGAGAGAGGAATGATAGAAATTCGGGCCGCGGGTCTCGTCCGTAATGCCCTTGCGCAGGGGCTCGCTGGTGGGGTGGCTGTGGATGTTAATCAGCCCCGGCATAACCATGACATCACGTCCGGAAATCTCCGTGTCCACAGGCCCCTGATAACCGCCACCCACATGGGTGATTTCAGTACCGGCAAAGGCGATGTCGATGTCTCTGAGATAGTGGTGACCGCCAGTGGCTTCGTTCCAGGCAACGACCCATTCTGCATTTCGAATAACGATTGTTTTTGACATTATTTCCCTTCCATCGTGAGATCATTTCCATTGCCCTTCCATGCCGGCGAGCACTCAATCAACGCTCATACAACATTCAAAGAAATCCATCATGCCCTTTAAGCACCTGTTTACGCCCCATGAAATCCGCGGCCATGAGATCCGGAACCGTATTTTCTCGACGGCGCACCAGACCATATTGGCCGAAGACGGCGTCCCCAGCGACCATATGGCGGCCTACCACGAAGCGCGGGCGCGGGGCGGGGCGGGCTTGGTGATTACGGAATCGGCCCGGCCCTATTCCGAAGATGTCTCGCGCAGCTATTATATCGACGCCAGTAACGATGCCTGCATCACCGGATACAGAAAGATCGCCGAGGCCGTACACCGGCATGGCACTAAGGTCTTTGGTCAGCTCAATCACGGTGGCCGCATCTCCAACACCCACAATGGCATGCGGCTTGTTCCCCATGGCCCGTCGGCGGTGCCGGACCACCGTTTTCACTGCATGCCGCGGATCATGTCGACGGACTACATTCATGGCTTGGTTGACGCCTTCGCAGACGCTGCAGTTCGCATGATGGAGGCTGGCCTGGACGGCGTCGAGCTGACCGCCAGCCATGGCATGCTCATGGCGCAGTTTCTCAACCCGCTGACCAACCATCGCACCGACGAATACGGCGGCTCGGCGGAAAACCGGTTCCGCTTCGTCGCCGAGCTGATCGCCGCCGCCCGCAAGGTCATCGGCGAGGACAAGGTTCTCGGCATCCGCCTGTCCGCCGAGGAGATCGAGCCCGACGGCATCGATGTGGACGGTTGGCTGGATATCTGCAAGCGGCTCGATGAAGAAGACGGTCTCGATTATCTCAATGTCACGGTAGGCTCCATGATGGGGCTTGGCGGATCGATCCATGTGGTGCCGCCCATGGTCATCGAGCACGCCTATACGGCGCCGAAAGCCGGGGCCATCAAGGCGGTTGTAGGTAAATCGGTGTTCGTTGCCGGACGCATCAATACACCGCAGCTCGCCGAGCAGGTGCTGACCAAGGGCCAGGCCCATATGTGCGGTATGACCCGGGCCATGATTTCCGACCCGGAGATGCCGAATAAGGCGCGCACCGGGCGGCTCGATGATATCCGCGCCTGCATCGGCTGCAATCAGGCCTGCATCGGCCATTATCATCAGGGGGTGGGAATCTCCTGCATCCAGCATCCGGTCAGCGGGCGGGAGTTGATACTGGGCGAGCTGCCGCCTGCCGCCACGGTGAAGAACGTCATGGTGGTCGGCGGCGGTCCCGGCGGCATGAAAGCGGCCGCCGTGGCGGCGGAGCGGGGCCATCGGGTGACGCTATATGAGGCCGCTCCCCGCCTGGGCGGCCAGGTCCTGCTGGCGCAGACCCTTCCCGGCCGGTCGGAGTTCGGCGTGCTGGTGGACAACCTGGCCCGTGAAATGGTCTTGGCCGGCGTCGAGGTTCGCCTGAAAACCACCGTTGACCGTGCGCTGGTCGATGCGGAAAACCCGGACGTTGTCATCATTGCCACCGGCGCGGTCCCCTATCTCCCCGATCTCGAGATCAGCGACGATGTTCATGCGGTCGAAGCCTGGCAGGTGCTGCGCGGCGAGGTCAATTCGGGAGCCTCCGTGGTGGTTGCCGACTGGCGCTGCGATTGGGTCGGCGTGGGTCTGGCTGAAAAGCTGGCGAGCGAAGGATGCCATGTCAGGCTTTGTGTTGACGGCGTCCATGCCGGGCAGAACCTGCAAATGTATTTGCGCGATTACTGGGCGGGTGCGTTGCATAAGCTGGGTGTTGAAGTTATTCCCTACGCCCGCCTGTTCGGGGCCGATGGCGACACGGTCTACTTCCTTCATTCGACCAGCGACGAGCCGATTATCTGCGAAGGCGTCGATACCCTTGTCATGGCGCAGGGGCACCAGCCGGTAACATCCCTGGAAGAAGAGCTCACCGATAGCCGCCACGAGATTCATATGGTCGGCGACTGCCTGAGTCCACGATCCGCGGAAGAAGCGATCTATGAAGCCTTCATGACAGCACGAAAGATATGAGCATGAACGACGATAAAAAGGCTCTGCTCGAACAGATCGACCGGGACCGCGATACGCTGATCGACTTTCTCTGCAGCTTCATCCAGAAAAAGAGTCCGAACCCGCCCGGGGATACCCGTGAGGCGGCGAGTTTCATCACCGACTTCCTCGACGCTCGGGACCTGCCCTACGGGATCATCTCGGCGCATCCCGAAATGCCCAATATCGTCGGCGCCTACGATTGCGGATCGCCGGGCAAGCATCTGGTGCTCAACGGCCATATCGACGTGTTCCCGGTCAACGAGAGCGAGACCTGGACCCAGCCGCCGTGGAGCGGCGCTGTCGCCGACGGTAAAATCTGGGGCCGGGGCGCCTGCGATATGAAATGCGGCACCACCGCGTCGATCTTCACTTACGCCTATCTCCACAGCCTGCGTGAGAAGCTCAAGGGCAAGCTGACCCTGACCTGCGTTTCCGACGAGGAGACCTTCGGCCCCTACGGCGCGCGCTACCTCATGGAGCACCACCCGGAAGTCCACGGCGACACCGTGCTTAACGGCGAGCCGGGCAGCCCCTATACGGTGCGGTTCGGCGAAAAAGGGCCGTTGTGGCTTAAATTCACCATCCGCACCCGTGGCGCCCACGGCGCTTATACCCATATCTCCGAAAGTGCCACGAAGATTGCCGCCAAGCTCATTGGCGAGCTTGAGCGGGTCACCGACATTGAACCCGCCACACCCGGCAATATCGAGGCCGTGCTCGCCCATTCCGCCGAAGCCATCGACAAGGCGCAAGGTACGGGCGCGGCCGAAATCCTGCAGCGCGTGACCCTCAACACCGGCCTCATTACGGGCGGTCTCAAGGTCAATATGGTGCCGAGCGAATGCACCATCGAGGCCGACATTCGCCTGCCCCTGGGGGTCACCGAGGATCAGGTGATGGCGGAGGTAGAGCAGGTGCTCAAGGGTTTTCCGCAAGCCACCATGGAGCCGATAAACTTCAGTCCACCAAGCTGGTGCGATCCGGAGGGCGAGATGCTGCATATCGTGCGTGACAACGTGACCGCTCTCAAAGGCTTCACGCCCGAGCCGATCATCAGCCTGGGCGGCACCGATGCGCGGCTCTGGCGCTACCGCGATATCCCCGCCTATGTCTACGGCCCTTTCCCCTACGGTATGGGATCGGTCGACGAGCATGTGGATGTCGAGGAGTTCATCCATATTGTCCGAACCCATGTGCTTTCGGCCTATGACTATTTAAGCAGGGAGCGCTAGGAATTTCAGAATGGCAATTCACTTCACGGCTGACGAACTCAAGGGGCGCATCGCCAAGGCAAAAGGCCTGTTGTCCGACAATGGCCTCGACGCCATTCTCTGTTTTGCTCAGGAAAGCGACTATTACCTGACCGGCTACGACACCAGCGGCTATGTCTTTTTCCAATGCCTGATCCTGACCGCCGACGACCAGCCGGTGACCTTGCTGACCCGGCGGCCCGACCTGGAGCAGGCGCGCCATTCCTCGATCATCGAGGACATTCGGGTTTGGTACGACACGGAAGAAGCCGATCCGACCGAAGATCTCCAGGCGATCCTTGAGGAAAAGGGTCTCAAGGGCGGGCGCATCGGTGTCGAGCTGAGCACCTATGGGCTGACCGGCTTCAACCACCAGCGTCTGCGCAGCCGGCTGGACGGCTGGTGCCACTTGGAGGACGCCTCGTATCTTGTCCGATCGCTCCGCCTGGTCAAATCGCCGGCGGAAATCGCCTATGTACGCCGCGCCGCCGAACTGGCCGACGAGTCGCTGGAGGCCATGCTGGCGGCTGCCGGACCCGGCGCCTTCGAAGGCGATATTTCGGCCGTCGGACAAAGCGTCAACCTCAAGGGGGGCGGCGACATGCCGCCGTCGGGGCCGGTCTTGGGTTCGGGCGACCGGGCGCTGCTGATCCGCTCGGCGACCGGCGCCAGAACGCTCGACCCCATCGACCAGCTGACCCTCGAATTCGCCTGCAGCTACCGCCACTACTGCGCCTGTCTGATGCGCACGGTGGCCATCGGCGAGGGCAACGACCGCCAGCGCCATATGTTCGAAGTTACCCGCGACGCCCTTGCCGCCATGACCGAGGCGGCGGCGCCGGGGCGGCCCATCGGCGAGATCGACGATGCCCATCGCCGGGTTTTTGACGACGGCGGCTTTGGCGACCATCGCATGTCCGCCTGCGGCTACTCCTTGGGCGCCACCTACAAGCCGACCTGGATGGACGTGCCGCCCATGCTCTATTCAGGCAATCCCCTGCCGGCCGAACCGGGCATGGTGCTGTTCCTGCACGCCATCCTGATCGATGCCGATGCGGGCCAGGCGATGTCCCTGGGCCACACCCTGGTGATCACAAATGACGACCGCGACGTGTTAAGCCGCCTCACCCCCGACTATCATATCTGCACCTAAACCCGTTGGCATATCTGCGCCTAAACCCGCAGGCTCGGATGGGTATAGTCCTGGTAAATACCGCTGGGCTTGTCGGGGAGTTTGGGTCGGGGAACCGCATAGAAACGGGGCGCTTCGCGTTCCTCCAGGCCCTTTTCGAAAGGCAGGCGCATGATCAGGCCGCTACGGTTGCGCTCGGCCTCGCGCATGGCTTTCTGCAGTTCCTCGGCGAGTCGCAGATGCCATGGCAGGACGTAAGAGCGCGGCTCGATGATATCGGGCAGCCGAAGCCAAAGGTAAATGCCATGACCCTCTCTAATTGAAGCGCTGATAATTTCGGCCTCTTCGATGCCGGCGCCGCCGAATTCGAGGGCCGCGGGCTTAGGCCTGCTCAACAGATCATTGAAAGCGCCATAGGCGACCACCGCGGTAAGCGCCAACAGGGCGACACTGGCGACGCGAAGCGCCAGGCGGCGACGCGACCACACGGTGATCACGGCGAGGCCCGCGGCGAGGGCCACGAAAACAGCATAAAAGAGGGGCAATCCCGTTATTGACATGGCCATCACTTACTCCCGTAGACGCGCAGCGGTTTGTACAGACTGTTGACGCTGCCGGCTTGAACAACGCCTTTCTTGTCGAGGGTGAAGCGGAACACAGTAATTTCCTGGCCGACATAATCGAGGCGCGCCGTGGTGCCGAGGACGGGTACTACGACGGGACCATTTTCCGTATCTATCTTGACGCTGACGACACAGCGCACCTCGGTGGGCGGCGGTATATTGTGGTCGCCCCGGTAAGCATGGATGTTGACGATATACTCGCCGGGAATGATGCCGCGGGTGTAGGCGACCTCATGGTTGATCATTGTCGGGTCCATGTACTGACCAAGATCGTCACGCAACAGGTTGAAATACACCGCGCCCTTGTTCGAATAGCCGACGGCCAGGTCGTTCGGCGCCTGGATCCAGAGATCGATATCGGCATTGAGCTCGCTCGCCCAGGTGATCTCGACGATGACGCTGCCCGGCGGCGGCGTGGTCGCCTCGGCCTGGGTGCCGCGCGGATTGATGTAGGGCAGCAGCAACACGATGACCGCGAGAAAACCCATCAGGGCCAAGCTCAGCACATCGCGAAATAGGGTTCCGCCGGCCTCGTCGTGGCTTTCGAAGGGATCATACATGGCCGGTCGTCGCCACCGCTTCGATGAAATGGTCAGGCGCCTCGGCGCGCTCGATGATGGCGTTGACCAGATTGACCGTGCCGGTCGCAAGCAGTTGGTAGTTGACCAGCAGCCAGACATGGAAGATGGAGCCCACCAAAGTTGTGTAGAGTGCCACAGCCATGCCCTCGATAAGGGTCGAGACCATGGGGCCGATAGAGCCGACGTCGGACACCGCGTTGGCGTCGACGCCTGAAAGGGCGATGATGAAGCCGATCACCGTGCCGATCAGTCCCAGGGTGACGAGGGTGTTAGCGATAGTGCGAACCACGGCGATGCGGGCATACAGCCGCGACCGCAGACAATCGGCGATGGTGCCGCGTGCCTCGGGGCGCGTCTTGCCGGTAATTTCCAGATACCACATTGCGCGCGATGACACGGCTGAGGCCGGGTCGGCGGCGGCGTTGAGTTCACGGCTGCAACGAAAAACCCGATGGGCGCTCATCAGCCAGCCGATGGCGAAGACCACGGCGATACCCGAAGTGATGCGCGTTATATCGGACTCGACAACAAGTTCGATCCAGCCTTCGAGCCAAATCACCACCAGCAGAGCGAATGCTGCCACATTGAACACAGTGAAGCGCAAAACAAGCAAATAGGGACGCATAGTCTGTCTCCTCAATAATCTCTCCCGAGCCGAGCCGCCCAGTGATGGGCATTCTGCAGCTTGCCTTTTCGGTCTCGCGCCAACAAGGGCTATGGCGGATAGCTTATTACGAGCACAAGATGACGGTATTGATCGAAATAATAGGCATGAATATGAACCAATCTAAAATTTTGGTTGACTAGCAAGGCAATAATCGGTGCCATGACTGACCGGCGAGGGACGGTTGTGCCGTTACGACTTAGTAGCGGCATCGGGAATATTTGGGGGAGTTCGAGTGAGCACTATAACGACTGAAAAGACGGCGCTGCCTATCACCATACGAGGCGTCACCAAGACCTATGGCGATATCTACGCCCTCGACGACGTTAATCTCGACGTTCGCAGCGGCGAATTCATCACCTTGCTGGGCCCGTCGGGCTCGGGCAAGACGACACTGCTGATGGTGCTTTCCGGCTTCAATCGGCCTGACCGCGGCAGTGTCATGTTCGGCGACAGAGAAGTCATCCGCCTTTCGCCCCACAAGCGCGATGTGGGCATGGTGTTTCAGAACTACGCCCTGTTCCCCCATATGGACGTCAATAACAACCTCGCTTTTCCGCTAAAGCTGCGCGATGTGGGCAAGGCCGAGGTCGCCGAGCGGGTCGAGAAGGCGCTTGAACTTGTGCAGCTTAGCGGGCTCGGCGAGCGCCGCATCAGCCAGCTCTCGGGCGGCCAGCGCCAACGTGTCGCCCTGGCCCGCGCGATCATCTTCGAGCCGCGGATTTTGCTTATGGACGAACCCCTGTCTGCGCTCGACAAGAACCTGCGCGAGCATATGCAGATTGAGCTGCGCCGCCTGCATGAGATGCTCGGCATGACCACGGTCTACGTCACCCACGACCAACGCGAGGCGCTGACCATGTCGGACCGGGTGGTGGTGGTCAATCACGGCAAGCTGATGCAGATCGACAAACCCAAGCAGCTCTACGAACGGCCGCTCAGTAAGTTCGTTGCCGATTTCATCGGCGAATCGACTTTCCTGCCGGTAAGCGTCGAGGGCGGCCGGGCGAGCATCAACGGGCGGCCGCTCAGTCTGGCGGAAGCACCCCCCAGCGACGGCGCCAACCAGCTGCTGCTGCTCCGTCCCGAGAAGCTCGAGATTCTGCCCGGCGGTGAGAGCGACAGCTACAATTGCTTCAAGGGAAAGGTGAAGGATCTGGTCTATCAGGGTGAGAGCTTCCTGCTCTATGTCGACCTTGACGACGGACCGGAAGCCACCCTGCGCAGCCCGACACGGCGCGAGGTGCTCGACGCGGTGCCTGATAGGGGCCACGAGATCACTATCGGCCTCCACCCGGAAGACACCATCATCGTCAGCGAGGACGATTAATGACCGCGATAACCCAAGACGCAATAAGCGACGTCTCTAACGAACACGGCCTGAGGTCAGACGAGAACCGCGAACGCTGGATGGTGTTGGGCCTTTGTGGGCCGGCGCTATTTCTCATTATCATCGTCATGGTGGTACCCGTCGGCTGGCTGTTCTGGCTGTCCTTCATCGGCGCCGAGGGCAGCTTTTCCTGGGAAAACTATGAACGGCTGTGGCAGAGCAAGTCTTACGCCCGCATCTTCAAGATCACATTCGAGGTTGCTTTCGTCACCACCGGGATCTGCATGCTGATCGGCTATCCCCTGACCTACATGATGTCACAGCTACCGCGCCGCGCCGCGAATATTGCCATGATTACCGTGTTGCTGCCCTTCTGGACCTCGCTGCTGGTCAGAACCTACGCCTGGCTCGTGCTCCTACAGCGCAAGGGATTGATCAACGGCTGGCTGATCGACGCCGGTATCATCGATACGCCTCTCAGACTGGTGCATAATTTCACCGGCAACATTATCGGCATGTCGCAGATCATGCTGCCCTTTCTGGTCCTGCCGCTCTATGCCTCGATGAAGGCGATCGACCGCGACTATTTGAAGGCTGCGGCGAATTTGGGGGCCAGCCCGGTCGCCGCCTTCTGGCGCGTGTTTTTCCCGCTCTCGCTGCCTGGCCTGTTCGCCGGCATGCTACTGGTCTTCGTCATTTCTCTAGGCTTCTTCGTCACCCCGGTGGTGCTCGGCGGTGGCCGCATCATCATGGTCGCCATGCGCGTCGAGAAGAGTATCTCGCTCTATTCGAACTGGGGTGCTGCGAGCGCCCTGGCGGTGGTTCTGTTGTTCTTGACTCTGGCCTGTCTCGTCGTTGCCGCCAAGCTGCTCAAGCTCGACAAGGCACAGAGCGGAAGCGGAGGGAGCGACGGATGAGTTGGCTCAACGCACCCGCGTCGGAAACCCAGATCACCCACGGCAAGCGGCTTTGGCTCTATATAGTCTCTGGACTGGTGATGATGTTTCTTGTGTTGCCGTCGTTGATCGTCATAC
>JAYGED010000149.1:0-25049 GCA_046582565.1 Alphaproteobacteria bacterium | reverse complement strand
TCGGCGACAAGGCGGATAACTATCCGAGCGAGCTTTCCGGCGGACAGCAGCAACGCGTCGCCATCGCCCGCTCCCTAGCCATGACGCCCAAGGTCATGCTGTTTGACGAGGCCACATCGGCGCTCGATCCGGAAACCGTCGGCGGCGTGCTCGATCTGATGAAGGAGCTCGCCGCCGAGGGCACCACCATGGTTGTGGTAACTCATGAAATGGGGTTTGCCCGCGAGGCGGCCGACCGGGTGTCCTTCATGGACGATGGAAAAATCGTCGAGGAGGGTATCCCCGATACGATCTTCGACGATCCGCAGCATGATCGCACGAAACTCTTCCTCAGCCAGATCATCTAGATGACAGATAGGGGTGGGGATTTTTGATATAGCCCGAGTTTTTCATTTGGTATATACCAAAAGGAAGAGAAATTTAGACGACGCCGGTTTCATTTTGACCAATGGGCCGTCGACTATGGGAAAACCACCATTAGGGAGAATGGAGAGATGAATAAATTCACCAAACTGTTCGGATTGGGTCTTTGTGCCCTTGGTCTAAGCGTTTTTGCGCAAAGCGCATCGGCCGATGTCGTCAGTGATATCGTCAAGCGCGGCGAGTTGCGGGTTGCCGTTCAGACCCAGGGTCCGCCCGTGAGTTACGTCGATACGAAGGGCAACCGCACCGGCTTCGCCGTCGAACTCGTCCAGATGATGGCCGATGACATAGGCGTCGAGCTCAAGCTTCTCGACTTTGACTGGAAGGGACTGATCCCTGCCGTCGTCTCGGGCAAGGCTGATTTCCTGGCCGCCGACATGACGCCAAAGGCCACGCGTGCGTTGGTTCTGAATTTCACCCGTCCGTACATGTACAGCCGGAACGTGATTTACTCGAAGAAGAGCCAGTCGTTCGTGAACTGGCAGGACGCTTGCGTCGAGGGTGTCTCGGTCGCCGTGGTTCAGGGCAGCAGCAACGTTGGCGTGCTTAAGGCCAAGTGCCCGCTGGCAACCATCAAGGAATTCGCCGGCGGCGGTCCCGCCATTGCTCAGGCGGTTTCGGCTGGCCGGGCCGATGCCGGGATCAACGATGAGGCCTCGGCAAAAGGGTATATGATCGAGTATCCGGAATTTAAGATTCTCCAGGGTGCGCCTGACAGAGGTCCGCTCAGCTTCGCCACCCGGCCCGAAGAAACTCACCTCCTCGCCTGGATGAACAACTACATCATGTTGATCGAGGCCGATGGGCGCTTGGACAAGCTCAAGAACTACTGGATGTTCAGCACCGACTGGAAGACAGAACAGACGCCGGTGCCAAAAGATTAGGTGGGCATAAGCGCTTATCGACACACTACCGAGGCTCCATCTATAGGATGGGGCCCCTTTTTTATCATCACGATTCGGATATGAGATAGTCGCGGGCATGTTCGACTGGATTCTCGATTACTACAATTGGCGCGTTGCCTTGCAGTATGTCCCCGAGTTCACCCGGGGCATGACCGCGACCATGTGGATTTCGCTGATTTCTCTGGTGCTGTCCCTGGTCGTCGGCACGGTGGCGGCGATCATGCGGATGTCCGCCAACCCGTTGTTGTGGCGCATCTCGGCCGGCTACGTGCAGGCGATCCGCTCAACCCCGTTACTGATCCAAATCTATGTGATCTATTTCTCCCTGCCGGCGCTGCCCATTCTCGACCGCCGCCTGGACGAAATAGAAGGCGGCATCATTGCGCTCGGCCTCAACGCCGGCGCTTATATGAGCGAAATCATTCGTGCCGGTATCGAGTCCATCTCGAAGGGTCAGGTCGAGGGCGCCAAGTCGGTCGGCATGACCTATCTGCAACGCATGCGTCATGTCGTTCTGCCGCAGGCATTCGCCAATGTCCTGCCGCCGCTGCTCGGCCAGACGGCGGTTCTCATCAAGGATTCATCCCTGGTCAGCTTCATCGGCGTGTTCGAACTTTTCGGCGCCGGTCTGACGGTTCTCAGCGAGCGGCTGATGCCGAACGAGGCTTTCCTTACGGTCGCCTTTTTATACCTGGTGATTTACGGGATCATGCTGTTTTTCTCCAATTATGCGCAACGCAAACTGGGGGGGGCGCGAGCATGATCGAGGTGATCAGACTCACCATGCCCTTCCTCCTCGAAGGCTTGTGGATGACCTTCAAAATTTCGCTGATCACGATCTTTTGCGGAAGTCTTTTGGGCTTTGTCGTCGGCATGCTGCGTACGGTGGGCGGCTGGCCGATTTCCATGACCCTGGGAATATATATCCATGCCTTGCGTGGGACGCCGTTCCTGATCCATCTCTACTTGATTTATTTCGTGCTGCCGATGACGGGAATTTCGTGGCTCCAGTTGGAGGCCTTTCCGGCGGCTGTCATCGCCCTCAGCCTCTATACCTCGACCTATGTAGCAGAGATCGTTCGCGGCGCCGTCCAGGCCGTCCCGCGCGGCCAGAGCGAAGCGGCGCGCTCGACCGGCATGACGGCGTGGCAAAGCATGCGGCATGTGGTTCTGCCCCAGGCCGTGAAAATGATGATCCCGCCCATGGGCGGCATCTATGTCATCATCATCAAGGGCACCTCCATCGTCTCGGTCATCGGTATCGCCGAGCTGGTCCGCGCCGGTGAACACGCCACCCAGCGCCATCCTCGCGAGCTGATGTTGATCTACGGCATGACCGCGCTGATGTATTTCGCCTATTGCTATCCGGTGCTGCGTATCGCGCGCTGGGCCGAAACAAAATTCGGCACCGTCCGCCTGCCGTCCTAATACTGCTCGATGGTATGAGCCGCATTCAATGAAAACAACATCTCGGCAAGGTGGCCTTAGAGCACCCGTGCCGGGATGTTGTTTATAGAGCCGGATCGTTCAAATCGGATTTGGACTTCCGGTGATCCCAAAGATACATTGCGCCCCCGGCAAGAAGACCCCAGAAAACACCGCCGATGCCGAAGAAGCTAATACCCGAAGCCGTTACCAGGAAGGTGATGAGAGCCGCTTCCCGGTCTGTTTCCGACGACATGGCAGTAACAAGTGAGGCGCTTAAAGCACCAAACAGGGCTAAGCCCGCTACAGCCGCGATCAAAATCGGCGGCGATATGCTGATGAAGCCAATAGCCGCTCCGGCTGTAAGGCCAAATATAATATAGGTAATGCCGCCTATAACCGCCGCCCAATATCGTTTACCAGGATCGGGGTGCGCCTCCTCCCCAGCGCAAATCGCTGTTGTAATGGCGGCAAGATTAACCGCGTGGGCACCGAATGGGGCGGAGGCTAGGCTGAACAGTCCCGTCCAGCCAAACATGACGCCGGCATCCGGTCTGAAGCCGAAGCTGTTCAAAACAGCGATCCCGGTAATATTCTGTCCCGCCATGGTTATAATGAACAAAGGCAGTGCGATACCAATCAGTCCGGATGCCGTAAAGCTGGGCGCGACAAAAACCGGATATGACCATAGGGATTCAATCTGGGCGATATCAATTTCGAAGACCGTTACAATCAGCACGGCGGCAACAAACACAGCGGCGGGCACGGCAAGTACCCGTTTAAATCTGGCGACGACAAGCCAGACCAGAATAATCGGCAATCCCACCTGGGGAATCTCGGCAATCGCTTCAAACGGCGCCAGACAGAGCGGCAACAGAACACCCGCCAGCATGGCGCTGGCCAAAGGGGTTGGTATGGCTGAAATCACCCGGCCAAACGACTTCCACAAACCGGCTACAATTATGAGCAGCGCTGTAATAATGAACGCGCCGACAGCAACCGGAAAGCCGCCCTCTACAGGGGTCAATGTTGCCAAGAATGCAGCACCCGGCGTCGACCAGGCCACACTGATGGGCATTCTGGTTTTCAGCGCCAGGAAGATCGCGCACAAACCCATGGAAACAGCCAGAACCATCAACCCCGAGGCCGCTTCAGCGGCATTGGCGCCGACGCCGTACAATCCCTGAACAACAATGGCGAATGAGCCGGCAAAACCCACGAAGGCAGCAAGGACGCCTGCCGCAAAAGCCGTCACGGAAAGATCTTTTCCCATTACAATTTAATCCTTGGCAGATTCAAATACCGGGGGGTGGGTGGCGCTATAATTTCGCACTTCGGTATCAACTGTACACAACTGAGATAATGAGTGCTGCGTATTGCGTGCTGGGCCAAAACCAAATTCGGCACCGTCCGCCTGCCGTCCTGATCGCCTATCACCGTAAGGTGGTATAAGCTCTTGAAGTGTTTTGATGCATCTATAGAGAGGGCGATGAGACCGATGACCGTACTCGATCCGCATATATTTCGACCGACCCAGGGTTTCATGCGCGTGCCCTCGGGCGTTGGTCTGGAGGCTGCCAGAGCGGCCATCCTGGGCATGCCGTTCGATTGCGGCGCCGATCCCTACCGTGTCGGCGCGCGTCAGGGGCCGGGGGCGATCCGCGACCAGGCGATCCGTCTCGATGGGCCCTATCCGAGCTTCTCCATGCGTGACCCGCTTGCGGAACTGGCGGTTATGGATTGCGGCAACGCCAATGTCATCTCGGGGCGCATCGAAGAGGCCTACGAGGTTATGGAATCCGCCGTCAATCAGATCGCCGACGCCGGCGCGATCCCGGTTACCATGGGCGGCGATGGCGCGGTGACCCTGCCGCAATTGCGCGCTATGGGGCCGCGCCATAAGGGCATGGTGGTGGTGCATTTCGACTCCCACACCGACGCCTATCCCATCGAAGGCCAGCGCCGCCACACCAACGCCACCACCTTCAATTGCGCCGCCGAGGAGGGCCTGCTCGACACCGCGGAGTCCTGGCACATCGGCATACGCGGCACCTGCCGACATCCGGACATCCTCAATTTCACCCGCGACTTCGGCTATCGCGTGGTTACCGCCGACACATTGTTCGAGCGCGGCATCAGTACGGTGATTGACGAGATGAAGGCGGCGGTAGGTGCTAGGCCGGTCTATCTCTGCTGGGACATGGACGTGTTCGATCCATCCTGCGCGCCGGGGGTGTGCGACCCGACCTGGGGCGGCCTGACCGCGCGCGAAGGCATCGCCATTTTGCGCTCGCTGACCGGGCTCAACATCGTGGCCTGCGACGTTAACACGGTAAGCCCGCCCCACGACGTCGCCGGCATGACCGCTCTGCTCGCCGCCAATGTCATGCTGCTCTGTCTGCATTTGATCAATTTGAATCAGGACACGAAAAGCTGACGGCGGGGGAAACGACGCGCTATTGGAAGAGGGTGCATGACTTCAGGGTCGGATTTCATTCAGGCCTGGGAGCTTGGCAGCGAGTTTGGGATTGAAAACTTAAAGCTGGTCAGGCGCGCCATGCCCGTTCCCGGCGAGACTCAGGTCCGCCTGAGAGTCTTGGCCGCGTCGCTCAATTATCGTGATCTGGTGGTCATGCGGGGAGACCATGGATCGGCTGTAACGCTGCCCCTCATCCCGATTTCCGATGGCGTCGGGGTGGTGGACCAAATCGGCGATGCGGTCACCGGCTTGAAGGTCGGCGATCGGGTCTGTCCGCTCTTCTTCAGGACCTGGTTAAGCGGTGATCCTCCGGTCGATCTCTATCGCCACAGCCTGGGCGGCCCGCGGGACGGAATGCTGTGCACCTCTATGGTTGTCGATGCCGAGGATACGGTCTTGATGCCCGACAGTATATCGCACCTGGCCGCCGCCACGCTGCCCTGCGCCGGGCTCACCGCATGGTCTGCCCTGACGGATCTAAAACCCATACAGCCCGGCGAAACGGTCTTGATCCAAGGCACCGGCGGGGTGGCGCTGTTTGCCTTGAAATTTGCGAAACTGATGCGCGCCCGGGTCATCATGATGTCGTCCCGTGACGAAAAGCTCGATTTTGTCCGGGAACTGGGGGCTGACGAGACCATCAACTATCGGCTCGACCCTGATTGGCACCGCACTGTTAAAAAACTCACCCACGGCAAAGGATGCGATCGCGTGCTTGAGTTGGGCGGCGCAGAGACATTGGAAAAATCCTTGCGGGCGGTCAAAACCGGCGGCCTGGTGATACTGATCGGCACGGTCACCGGAAGTGTCGCCACGGTGCGTCTGCCCTTGATCCTGACGCGAAATATCACGCTTCACTCGGTATCCGTCGGCCACAAGCAGGCATTTGAACGAATGGTCGATGCCATCGAGCAGCATGACATTACACCCATCATCGATCGGGTGTTTCCCTTCGATGCGGCCAATGAAGCCATAGAGCATCTGCAAAAAGGCCGACATAAGGGAAAAATCTGTGTCGAAATTGAATCAGGCAAACCGGCCTGACACGCCATTCGACTAACGGTTCTTGAGTTCCCGGTGGGCGATGTAGGTGGCGCTGGAGACGATGACGGCGGCGCCGATCCAGGTAAACATGTCGGGCGTCTCGCCGAAGACGTAATAGCCGAGCAGGGTCGCCCAGACCAATTGCAGGAAGGCGACCGGCTGGGTCACGGTGATTTCGGCGGCGCGAAACGCCTGGACCAGGGTGAGGTGACCGGCTGTAGCAAAGCTCGCCGTGGCGAAAAGCCACCCCAGCTCGGTCGGCGTTGGTGTGCGCCAGACCAGCAAGGCCGGCCCCAAGAGCATCAGGGTGACGATAATCGTCAGGGCGCCGACGATGACCCGGGTCGGGTCGGTTTCGGTGAGCTTCTTCGCCAGGATGAACGAGGCGGCGAACAGCGGCGCCGCCAGAAGCTGTGCGATAGCGCCGGGATCGATCGCCGCGATGCCCGGCCTGAGGATGATCAGCGTGCCGGCGAAGCCCATCAGCACGGCGCCGATACGCCGCGCGCGAACCTTCTCGCCGAGAAACAGGGCGGCGCCGATGGTGGTGAAGATGGGGGCGGTGAAGCTCAGGGCGGTGACTTCGGCGATGGGGATATGGGCCATGGCGTAGAACCACAGCATGACCCCGGTGCCATGCACCAGGCCGCGGATCAGAAACATGCCGATCCGAGGCCCTGACGCAATTCGCGTCCATCGCATACGCAGGAAAAGCGGGGCCATGATGACGACCCCCATGGCATAGCGGATGAAGGCCGCCTGGATCGGATTCATGTCCGAGCCGAGATGGCGGACGATGCCGGTCACGGCGACGAACAGCAGCCCGGTCAGGACCATCCAGGCGATGCCTTTGACGGTAGATTTTTGATTCATCAGCGTTTAGCCGCACACCAGCGTCGCCAGGCGTCGCCGTCGTCGATATCATCGAGTGTCCCGACCAGGGCCGCGCTGCAGTGGGGCGGGAGGTTCGCCAGGTTGTCGGCGAGAGCGTGCGGGCTCGACCAGCGCACGCCTTTAAACAGGCCGCGGGGCAGGGGCCGGCGGCGGGCGCCGATCAGCCAATAGCCGCCGTCGGAGGAGGGGCCGAAGACCATGTCATGACGTTCGAGTTCCCGGAAGGCCCGGGCTACATCCCTGGTTTCGATATCGGGGATGTCGCCGCCGATGAGCAGCGCCGGCCCGCGTGGCACGCTGTTCAAGGCGCGGCCCATGCGCGCCCCCAAATCGCCGCGCCCCTGAGGCAGGTCGCCAGAGCGGGCGAAGCGGTCGGGGGTGACGCTGAGGATGCAACGCCACCGGGGATCGCGGTCCAGGCGGCGGAAGGTTTGCGCCACGGAAGCTCGGTAGAAGCGCCAGGCCTTGAGCACGCCGATATTAGCTGACAGCCGCGTCTTCACGGCGCCGAGGCGGGGCGCCTTGACGAATAGGATGAGGTGTTTCACCCGTAGAGACGGACCAGGCTGCGCGCAGGCAGGCCAAGGTGATAGAGGGCCAGACAGGTCAGATTTCGGCCCGAGCGCCGCAGATATCCGTCACGGCGATAACGCGCCGCCGAGGTCATCGCTTCGGCGTCGAGCATAACCAGGCGGTGCTTGCCGATGCGCCTGATGAACTCGACATCCTCCATCAGAGGCATCGATCTAAAGCCGCCGAGCTGCTGGTAAAATTCGCGGGCAATTAACAGCCCCTGATCGCCGTAGGGCAGCCCGAGAAAGCGGCAGCGCCAATCAACCAGGGCTTCGAGACGGCGCGCCGCCGGGGCGTCGTCGTCGAGGGCATAGTGGAAATATCCGGCGCGGTTTTCGCCCGCCGCCGCCATGAAATCCTTGGCCGTCTCCCACCATCCTTTGGACAGGCGGGTGTCGGCATGGAGGAACAATAGCCAGCGGCCCCGCGCCGCGGCCGCGCCGGCCATGAGCTGCGCACCCCGGCCAGGGGCGGACATCAGCACTCGCGCGCCCAGAGAGTCGGCGTGTGCTTGAGTGCCGTCGCGCGATCCGCCGTCGACGATGATGACCTCGATGTCATCGGCAGGGAAGGAGCGCAGACACGGCGCCAGGCAATCAACCGAGTCGAGCGTCGGGATAATCAGGCTGAGCGCCGGAAGAGATGCTTCAGGCGGCGCCAAGAGCTTCCTCAACCAGGCGCGCCCAGTAGCTCACGCCGATGGGCAGGATATCGTCGTTGAAGTCGTAATCGGGGCTGTGGCACATGGGGTGGGCCTCGCCCTCGCCATTGCCGATGAAGACATAGCAGCCGGGCCGCTCGCGCAGCATATAGGAAAAATCCTCGGCCCCCATCATGGGCGGGAAATCATGCGCCACATTGCTGGCGCCGACGGCGGCGGCGGCGGCGCGCGCGGCGATTTCGCTTTCCGCCGCGTGGTTGACCGTCGCCGGATAGCCGCGCGCGTAGTCGAGCGTAGCGGTGGCGCCATGGGCGGCGGCGACGCCCTCGACGATGCGCCGCATGGTGGTTTCCAGCAAATCGCGCGTCTCGTCGGTGAAGCTCCGCGCACTCCCTGTCAAGGCGGCGGTCTCTGGGATGATGTTGCTCGCCTCGCCGGCCTGCATCATGGTCACGCTGATTACCGCCGAGCTGAGCGGGTCGGTGTTGCGGGCGACGATGGTTTGCAGGGCGACGATTATCTCGCCGGCGGCAAACACCGGATCGACCGTGCGGTGCGGAAAAGCGGCATGGCCGCCGACGCCGGTAATGGTGATGGTGAAGACATCCGCCGCCGCCATGACCGGGCCGGGCGAGACGGCAATGCTCCCGGCGGCCAGGCCCGGCATATTATGCATGCCGTAGACGCCCTCCACCGGGAAGCGCTCGAACAATCCTTCCTCGACCATCACCCTGCCGCCGCCGCCGCCTTCTTCGGCGGGCTGGAAGATGAAATAGACCGTTCCGTTGAAGGCCGGGTTGGCCGCCAGATGTTCGGCGGCGCCGAGCAGCATGGTTGTATGGCCGTCGTGGCCGCAGCCGTGCATCTTGCCGGGGATTGATGAGCAATGATCGAAGCTGTTGTGTTCGGTCAGGTTGAGCGCGTCCATATCGGCGCGAAGAGCAATGGCGCGGTTGGAATCGCCGCTCCGCAGCACGCCGACGATGCCGGTCTCGGCGATGCCGGTATGAACCTCCATACCACAGGCCTCGAGCCGGGCTGCGACCGCTGCGGCGGTGCGGACCTCCTCGAAGGCGGTTTCGGGATGGCGGTGGATATCGCGCCTGAAAGACTTCAGGGACTCATGGCGCGCGGCAATGTCAGTATCGATCTTCATCTGTTTGAGACTTCCTTGATGATGGCTGGCACCTGTGTAGACCAAGACGCACCATAGGAGGATACTCTTTCTTTAAATTCCAGTCTGGCAGGAAAATAGCGGGCCAAATGGATCGCATGAATTATTCAGGCTTTATGGCGCTGCTGTTCTCCGACTAAAAGCAGACCTGGCACGACAAGATCGCTGATACCTTTGTGGTGAGGCGCGGATGAACTTTAATGTTCTTGTTTTGTTCTAGATTTTGAAATAGTCTGTTGCCCTGATGAATGGCCAGCCAAGACATCTGCGCAAGGGCAGGGGGGCGGTGAGCAATCCGCCGTCGCGGTTCGATGATACGGTGCCGCTCGAGATGGATGACGGCTGGGGGATTCTGGATGAAGACCTGCCGCCCCTGCGCACCACGGTGAGCGCCGATACCACGCGCAGTATCATCACCTGGAACCAATCGCCTGATCTTCCGTTCGACCGCTCGATCAATCCCTATCGGGGTTGCGAACACGGCTGCGTCTATTGTTTCGCGCGGACCACCCATGCCTATCTCGGCCTGTCGCCGGGGCTTGATTTCGAGACCCGCCTGTTCTCCAAGCCCGATGCGCCCGCCCTGCTCGACGCCGAGCTTCGCAAACCGGGCTACACCTGCCGGACCATGGCGCTCGGCACCAACACCGATCCCTATCAGCCGATCGAGCGTGAGCTGCGCATCACTCGCGGTCTGCTCGAAGTGTTGAGCGCCCATAACCATCCCCTGGCCATCGTCACCAAATCCGCCCTGGTGCTGTGCGACATCGACATCCTGGCGGATATGGCGGCGCGCAGGCTGGCGCGGGTCTATGTCTCGGTGACCACCCTGGACCGCAATCTCGCCCGCAGCCTCGAGCCGCGCGCCGCCACCCCGCCGCGCCGCCTCAAGACGATCCGCGCCCTCAATGATGCCGGCATCCCCACCGGCGCCATGGTGGCGCCGATCATCCCGGTGATCAACGATGCCGAGATCGAGGATATCCTCGAACCGGTGGCCGAAGCGGGGGCCAGCTCGGCTGCCTATATCCTGCTCCGGCTGCCGCTTGAAACAGCCGATCTGTTCCGCGAATGGCTGCGCGTCCACGCGCCGCTTAAGGCCGATCACGTCATGAGCCTGGTGCGGAGCATGCGCGGCGGTAAGGATTACGACTCCGCCTGGGGGCGGCGCATGACAGGCGAGGGTGCCTATGCCGAGATGATCGCTAAGCGATTCGATCTGGCCAAACAGCGTTTCGGACTGGCGACGCGAGACTGGTCTTTGGACGCCACCCGCTTCCAGCCGCCGCCCTGCGCCGGCGATCAGCTCTCGCTGCTGTAGAACCTCAAGGTCCATCTTCAGTCTCAAGGATCATCTTCGGACATCGACGGCCCCGGCCTTCGTGATAGATTGTCCGGCATATGAACGTCCACAGCGAAATAACCTTCATTGCCCTGGTCGTCGTTGTCGCCCTGTTGTGCGGCATGGCCATGCTGCGGCTCAAGCTGCCCGCCCTGATCGGCTATATCCTGGCCGGCGTGGTGCTCGGCCCGTCGGGCTTCGGCCTGGTCGAGGATCGCGACCAGATCAACCTGTTGGCCGAACTCGGCGTGCTCATGCTGCTGTTCCTCATCGGCATGGAACTTTCTCTGCATGAATTCAAAAAGGTCTGGCGCATCGCCCTGATGGGGACGGTGCTTCAGGTCGGCGGCGCCGTCCTGGTGATGCTGCTGCTCTCCGTGGTGTTTGGCTGGACTGTCGAGATTGCCATCCTGCTCGGCTTCGTCATCGCCCTCTCGAGCACTGCCGTGGTCATCAAGATGCTCGGCGACATCGGCGAGCTGGAGAGCGATGTCGGGCGCGTGACCGTCGCCATTCTGATTGCCCAGGACCTCGCGGTGGTGCCCATGATGCTGATCCTCAACGGCATGGCCAGCGCCAGCGGCTTCGGATTTCTCGATTTGCTGCCGATCGCCTTCGCGGTCGGCTTCCTGGTGCTGTTCGTACGGTTTCTCGGCCGCCGCGAGCCGGTTCGCTTGCCCTTTGGGCGGTGGATTGTCGGCGACCACGACCTCACCCCGCTGGCCGCTCTGGCGCCTTGTTTTGCGGCAGCTACAATCAGTGGACTATTAGGTTTATCAGCGGCTTATGGGGCTTTTCTCGCAGGTTTGTTTATTGGCGCCAGCACTGACCGCGAGAGTATTATCGAGGCCACCCGGCCGATCCAGTCCGTGTTGCTTATGGTTTTCTTCCTGTCCATCGGCCTGCTTATTGATCTGGCCTATATCTGGCATAATCTGGGCGCCGTGCTGGTGCTGTTGCTGGTCATTACCCTGGGCAAGACGGCGATGAATGTCGGCGTTTTACGGCTGCTGGGCGATCCTTGGCCGCGAGCGTTTCTCGCCGGCGTGGTGCTCGGCCAAATCGGTGAATTCTCCTTCGTGCTCGCCGCCTTGGGCCTGGGCAACGGCCTCATCGAACAGGAAGGCCACCGCCTTGTGGTCACGGTGATTGCACTGAGCCTGATCACCAGCCCCCTGTGGATCGACGTGGCGCGCCGGCTTCAAGACCTGGTGGGCGCCGGTGTTTCGAACCGCGACGAGTTGATCGAGGGGCTCTATCCCGATGAGGCGTCGGCCTTGCGCAAAGTAGCCGCCAAGACTATCGAGCGCTACCGTCAATACAGGAAGCGCCGCCAGGGTCCGCCCGATAATGCCGCCTGATCTTACCTACGAAAGCGGCCATGAGGGGCTTGTCGCCGGCGTCGATGAGGTCGGGCGTGGCCCCTGGTCGGGCCCGGTGGTCGCCGCCGCCGTCATCCTTCAAAGGGAGGCTATACCGCCCGGCATCGATGATTCGAAAGCCCTGAGCCGTTCCCGCCGGGAAGCGCTGTATAAGCGGCTACAGAATTGCGCCACCATTGGTATCGGGGCTGCCGATGTGGGCGAGATTGAACGGCTCAACATCCTCGGCGCCGCCATGCGGGCCATGGCCCGCGCGGTAGAAGACCTCGGCGTCGTTCCCGAGCATGTCTTGATCGACGGCAATCGCGCGCCCGAACTGCCCTGTCCATCGACTACCCTGGTCGGCGGCGACCGCCGCTCGCTGTCCATCGCCGCCGCCTCGATCATCGCCAAGGTGACCCGGGATCGGATCATGGCGCAGTTGGCGGTGGAACATCCGGGCTATGGCTGGGAACGCAACGCCGGCTACGGTACGGCCGAACACCGCGCCGCCCTCGACCGGCTCGGCGTTACCGCCCATCACCGGCGAAGTTTCAAGCCCATCGCCAGCCGTTTGATTGAGGCCTGACGCCGCGCTCTAGGCCTATTAGTCGTGTTGAATAAGTTTCATGATGTGCGGCGGAACATCGGCCTCGGTGAATTTATACTGCTATTTTTGTCATGAACAAAGGCGATGATGTCGGCCAGTTCTTGGCCTGTGAAGTCGATCTGTTCGCCTAATTCATCCTCCTGCATGGCGATCATGGTCGCCGCGCCGCGCTACATACGGGCGGCGAAATCGAGCAAATTCATTTGAGCGCTCATGGTATGGGCGTCGAGATTTGGCGCATCCTGGCCGCCGATGCCGTTGATCGCGTGGCAGACGACACAGCCTTTGGAGGCATACAGCTTGCGCCCCTTCGCCGAGTCCATGGCGGGCATAATAATCATTGCGCCGCCTGGACCCTCCATCCCGCTATGACCCTGCTCCGTATTTGCCTGGGTTTCGTCGTGATTTTGACCATCCGTGGAGAACGCGTCGTCGGCGATCAAAATCATCGCCGCCGCCACGGCAATGGCCGTGAAATATCTGTACATGGTAGAGCTTGCCTTTCCCGAAATACCGGCGGCCATTATCACTCAATTAGGGTCAATGCCGAGTGATTAATTAGCGGGTCCGGGCGTTCATTGGCTCAGTCTGTGTGTTTTTCAGCGCCTTCCGCATGGCCATGGTTGCTGTCTTGCATCATGTCATGGCCAAGCTCCTCGGCATGAGCCGCGGCGCCACTGCCGGGTTCGCCGTGTATATGGTTCATCATGGGCATGACTTCGGGGGGAATGTAGGCTTCGGAGAATTTGTGCTGTTCATCCTCGTCATGGAGGAAGGCGATGATGTCGGCGAGTTCTTTCCCAGTGAATTCGACCTGCTCGCCGAAGATTTCTTCCTGCAGGGCGATCATGGTCGCGGCGCCGCGCCACATGCGGGCGGCGAAGTCAAACAGGTTCATGTAGGGTTGCATGGAATGGGCGTCGAGATTGGGCGCGTCCTCGCCGCCGACGCCGTTAATCGAATGACAGGCGACGCAGCCCTTGGCGGCGAACAGCATGCGCCCGCGCGACGAATTCATCATCGGCATGAGAAGCTGTGGGCCGCTTCGGCTTTCCAGCTGATCGTGACCCATCTCTGTTTTTGCGTGTTTGTGGCCCTCGTCGGCGTATGCGCCGCCCGCGACCAGCAATAACGCCGCCGCCGCCGTGATCATCGTGAAAACCCTGACCATAATTGAACCCTCCTTTCCCCTATAACAGCGAAATTAGGCCTCTGGACGGGAGCGGTCTTTGACTTGGGTCAATTCTAATAAGGCATGGCGAACCAGCTTTTTCGTCAGAGTCGGCAGGGCGAGTTCGCCGAAGCTATCGGGGTGGCGCCACAGGTCGCCGTTGCGCTGCTCAACCTCGGCGGTGAGCAGGGTGGTTTCCAGGGCGAAATGGGTAAAGCCGTGGTGAACCACACCGCCAAGCTTGCGCCAGTCCGCCACCAAAGGGGCATGTTGACAGGCAGATTTTAGGCTCCAGCGTCGCGCCCGCCAGGGCGTCGAGGGCAACTCGATCATGCCGCCGAGCAGGCCACTCTCGGGTCGTCTTCGCAACAGAACCGCGCCGTCGGGCCGGGTGAGCCAGAACGCCATGGCGCGCCGGGTCGGTCGTTGAGCCTTGGGGCTGCGGCGCGGCAGCTCGGTGGTCAGCCCCTGGCTATAAGCGGCGCAAAATCCGCTCCAGGGACAAATCCCGCAACTCGGATTGCGCGGCTTGCAGACCGTGGCGCCGAGATCCATCAAACCTTGCGCATAATCACCGGGCCGCGCCTTGGGGGTGTGGTCCTGGGCCAGCGCCCTGATCTGTGCTTTCGCGCCCGGCAGAGGGTCCTTAACCGCATGGAGGCGCGCCATCACCCGTTCAACGTTGCCGTCGACCACTGTCGAGGGCCGCTCAAAGGCGATGGCTGCAATTGCCGCCGCGCTATGGGCGCCGATGCCGGGAAGCGCGCGCAGGCCCGCTTCGTCGTCGGGCAGCCGGCCGCCATGGGAGTCGCAGAGAACCCGCGCGCATTTATGCAGGTTCCGGGCGCGGGCGTAATAGCCCAGTCCCTGCCAGGCATGCAGCACCGCGTCCAAGTGCGCCGCCGCCAGGTCTTCAATATGTGGCCAGCGGTCGAGGAATTCCCGATAATAGGGCGCTACCGTCGCCGTGGTAGTCTGTTGCAGCATGATTTCGCTGATCCAGACGTGATAAGGTTGGGGCTTCTCGCCGGCCTTTGCGCGCCACGGGAGTTCGCGGCCGTGACGATCATACCAGTCGAGCAAAAGGGTAGCCGGTGATTCGATAGAGGATGTCGCCATAGTGAATAGTAGCTCAAAAAAACCGCAGGGCGCGCGCGCTTTGGCGGCACTGTTGCCAAAACTGACGAAACCCCTGTACGCCAAGCGGGGGTTTGCCGAGGCGGGGGTGCTGAACGACTGGCCGGATATTGTCGGCCACCCGCTGGCCGATTACACTGCACCCGAGCGGCTCAGCCCCAACGGCGTCCTGGAGGTCAGGGTCGGCGGCGCCTGGGCGCTTGAACACCAGCATCTCGAACCCCTGGTGCTTGAGCGCATCGCCGGCTATTTCGGCTATCGCGCGGTGACCCGGCTGTCCCTGATCCAGGGGCCGTTGCCGCCGCCTGCCAAACCGCGTAAAAAACACCGCCCCAAGGTTCTCAGCAAGCGCGAAGAAGCGGCCCTGAAACGCGACCTCGCCGAGACCGAAGATGCGAATTTGCGTGCTGCTCTCGAAAGACTCGGCAGAGAAGTGCTCGGAGAGGCCCCGGATGACGATTCGGCCCTTGAGAGGTGACTGCTGGAATCTTATAATTCGTGCGGAATTAGCGATTCGATTCTCCCGCCACCTGATATGCTCGGAGCCTGTGTGATATACCGTAGAGAAGCTCTTGCAGTGCTTGCCGTCGCGGGAATCGCTGCGCAGCTGGCAAAACCATTAAGCGCCCATCATAGCGGCACTGACGCCGTCGCCGGTGGTGATGGCGATATGGTGCTCGGCGCCTCGGATGCGCCGATCACGATGATTGATTATTCGTCGCTCACCTGCTCCCATTGTGCAAGTTTCCACATCAATACGCTGCCCGATATCAAGAAGAATTATATCGACGCCGGCAAGGTGCGACTGATCTATCGCCATTTTCCGTTCGACAAGCCGGCGCTCTTGGCGGCCGCCTTGGCCGAATGCGCCGGGCCCGACCGTTTCTTCAAATTTTTGGATGTTCTATTCGGTACTCAAAGCTCTTGGTCCAGGGTCGCCGATCCGATCGCCGCTCTGACCAGTATCGGCCGTGTCGGCGGGCTCCAGCCCGACGCCATAGCGGCCTGCTTCAACGACCAGGCGCTGCTCGACCGCATCCTCGCCAGCCGGGTCGATGGGGCCATGGAATTCGGTGTCAATTCAACGCCTACATTCATCATCAACGGCGAAAAGCTGGCCGGCGCTTTGCCCTATGCGCAGTTCGAGGAAGTATTCGAGCGCCTGTTGTCCGGCGGCTAGCACTATGCATTTCACACGATTGCGGCTGATTGGTTTTAAGTCCTTCGTGGAATCCACCGATATCCTGGTCGATACCGGGCTGACCGGGGTTGTCGGCCCGAACGGTTGCGGCAAGTCCAATCTGGTCGAAGCCTTGCGCTGGGTGATGGGCGAATCCTCGGCCCGCCAGATGCGCGGCCGCGAGATGGACGACCTGATTTTCAACGGCAGCGATTTGCGGCCCAAACGCAACCACGCGGAAGTCACCCTATTGCTCGACAATTCCGCCGGCACGGCCCCCGCCGTTTTCAACGATTCATCCGAAATCGAAATTTCGCGGCGCATCGAACGCGGCGTCGGCTCGGTTTATCGCATCAATGGCCGCGAGGCCCGCGCCCGGGACGTCCAGCTTCTGTTCGCCGATGAATCGACCGGTGCGCGCAGTACCGCCATGGTCGGCCAGGGCGAAATCGGCGCCCTGATCGCCGCCAAGCCTGCCAAGCGGCGCGGTCTGCTGGAAGAGGCCGCCGGCATAACCGGGCTGCATAGCCGCCGCCACGAGGCCGAGCTGCGTCTGCGCGCCGCCGAGACCAATATGGAACGGCTGGCCGATGTCATGGGCGGGCTTGAGACCCAGCTCCAGGGGTTGAAGCGTCAGGCCCGCCAAGCGACACGCTATCGCCGCATCGGCGATCATATCCGCCGGGCCGAGGCGCTGCTTTATGGCCGCCGCTGGCAGGCGGCGCTTGCCGCCGTCGAAGCCGCCGAGCAGGCGCATGAGGCGGCCCGCCGCTCCGTGGCCGAGCGAACTCAGGACTCCGCCGCCACCGCCGCCGATCAAGCCACTGCCGCCGCAACCCTGCCGCCGCTCCGCGAGGCCGAGGCCGAAGCCGGCGCGGCATTGCATCGGCTCGAAGTCGCTCAGGTTGAACTCGAGGCCGAGGAACGCCGCCTCGCCGATACCCGCCGCGCCCTGGAAGCCCGTCGCGCCCAGATCGACGCCGATGTGGAACGCGAAGGCGGCCTGGCCCGCGACGCCGGAGAAGCCATCACCCGGCTCGATGAGGAGGGCGCCGCCGTGAGCGCCGAACAGGCCGGGGAAACCGATGCGGAGCGCGTTGCGGGTGAGGCTCGCGACCAGGCCGTTGATGATGTGGCGAAACTGGAGCAGGAAGTCGACAGCCTGACCCGTACCCTGGCTGCCGGCGAAGCCCGCCGTGGCGCCTTGAGCCGCGAGATTGCCGATCTTGAATCGCGCCTGGCGGGCCTACGCGAGAGCGCCGATGAGACCGAGGTGATGCGCGCCGAACTCAGCGCCGGGGGCGAACGGTCGGCCACTCTCGATGCCGCCGAGGAATCGGTCGCTGTTGCCGAAACCGAATCCGCCGCACGGCGCGAGCAGGCTGCCGCCCGCGAGGCCGAACGGGTCACCCTGCAAGCCACCGAGGTGACCGCCCGCGAGGCGCTCCAGGGCGCCGAGACCGGCCATGCCGCCCTGGCCGCCGAACAGGCGGCGCTCACCGAGATGCTCGGTGGTGGCGATGACGATGCCTGGCCCGCTCTGATCGATGAAATCAATGTGGAAGCGGGCATGGAAATTGCCCTTGGCGCCGCACTCGGCGACGATCTCGGCGCCTCGTCCGACCTCGACGCGCCGCTCCATTGGCGCTCTCAGGATGGCAAGGCCGCCGACCTGCCGCAAGGGGCTAAACCGCTCGGCGATGTGGTCTCTGGCCCACCGGCCCTGGCCTGGCGACTGTCTCAGGTTGGTATCGTCGAGGCCGCCGACGGCGATCGCCTGCAGAGTCAATTGGTGCAGGGCCAAAGGCTGGTCAGCCGGGAGGGCGCCCTGTGGCGCTGGGACGGCCTGACCATGGCCGCCGATGCCGCTTCGGCCGCCGCCACCCGTCTGCGGCAACGCAACCGGCTCAAAGCGGTCGCCGACGACATCGGGCACAGCGAAGTGCGCCGCGCCGGCGCTGTCGATGCGCTCGAGTCAGCCCGCGCCGCCGCCGCCGGGGCCGCCGAGGCGGAGGCCCAGTCGCGTGATGCCCTGCGTCTTGCCGAGGATGCCCATCACAAGGCGCGCGATGCCCGCGCCGAGGCCGCCGCAGACGCCGCCGCCGAAGCCTCACGACTGCTCGGCCTGAACCAGGATGCGACGCGAATTGCCGCTGAACTCAAGGACGGCGAGGAACAGCGCCTGGCCACGCAACAGAGCCTCGACGGCCTCGAACCTGATGGGGATGGCCGCGCCACCCTGGGCGCTCTGCGCGAGCGACTGACGGAAAGCCGGGGCGAACTCTCCCAACGGCTCAACGCTTATGAGCGACTGCGCCGGGAGGCCGCGGCACGGGTTGAGCGTTTGAGCAAGATTGCCGCCGACATGGAGTCCTGGAAACGCCGCGCCGGCGGCGCGGACGAACGCCTCGCCCAGCTTGCCGAGCGCCGCGCCACAGCCGCCGCCGAGCTCGACGATATTAGCGGCCGGCCGGCCGAGATTGACGCCCTTCGGGGTGGTCTACTTGCACGCCTTGAGGCGGCCCAGGGGAAGCGTGGCGCGGCGGCGGATGCGGTTGCCGTCGCCGAGACCAAGCTCGCCGCCCTCGATCGCCGCATGAAGGAGGCGGCGGCCGCCCTTGCCGAGAGCCGCGAGGAGGGTGTGCGCGCCGAAAGCATTTGCGAGCAGGCGGGCCAGCAGAGAAGCGATGTGGAGCGCGCGGTTCACGAACGCCTTGATTGCGCGCCCGACGACCTGGACGCGATAGCTGATCTGAAAGATGGCGAAGACTGGCCCGACGAAGCGAATACGGATGTGCGCCTGAGCCGTTTGATCCGCGAGCGCGACAATATGGGGCCGGTCAATCTACGCGCCGAGGCCGAAGCCGCGGAAATTGATGAACAGCTTACCGGCCTGACCACGGAACGCGCCGACCTGGAAGCGGCGATCGCGCGGCTACGCCAGGGCATATCACGGCTCAACCGCGAGGGCCGTGAACGGCTCGAAGCCGCCTTCGAGAAGATCAACGGCCATTTCAGCACGCTGTTCACGCGCCTGTTCGGCGGCGGCAACGCCCATCTCAGCCTGGTCGGCTCGGACGATCCGCTTGAGGCCGGCCTGGAAATCATGGCGAGCCCGCCGGGCAAGCGGCTCCAGGTGTTGTCTTTGATGTCCGGCGGCGAGCAGGCCTTGACGGCGCTGGCTCTGTTGTTTGCCGTGTTCCTGACCAATCCGGCGCCGATTTGCGTTCTCGATGAGGTCGATGCGCCCCTCGACGATGCCAATGTCGTTCGCTTCTGCGATCTTCTCGAAGACATCGCCAGGGGCTCTTCGACGCGCTTTATGATCATTACGCATCACCGCATGACCATGGCCCGCATGGACCGCTTGTTCGGCGTCACCATGGGTGAGCGTGGGGTCAGCCAGCTGGTCTCCGTCGACCTTCATGCAGCGACTGGAATGGAGGCTGCTGAATGACCCTTAGCAGTGTCAAATATGTTATCCATTTCAATAAGTTATACTGTCGTCCTTTGATCTTGACAGGGCCCGGACCAGACCGTAATGTTCGCCCGCTTTCGGCGGGAGTGCTTGCCATTGAGTGAGCGTGAACCGCCTTCGTCATTGAAGCATCTTGGAGCACGGCTCGATAAGGCGCGCGCCGACGCTTCTCCACCACAGTCTGGGGATCATGGTTCGGAGCGCGCTAACGGTTTGAGTGCGGGGTTCCAGGTGGCCACGGAATTGGTGGTCGCTATGATAGTGGCGGTTGCGATCGGTTGGTTTCTTGATGAATGGCTGGAGACTCGACCGGTTTTTCTGGTAATTTTTTTCTTTCTCGGCGCTGCTGCGGGTGCTTTGAATGTCTATCGCAGGGCGCAGCAGATTATCGGCGTCGGCACTGAGCATTCGGCAAAACCGCCGGAGCAACGGGACAAAAAGGGATAAACGGGGGAACGATTGGCGGAACAAGGACATAGTCCATTATCCCAGTTCGAGATAAAGACGCTGGTGCCGATCAGGCTCGGTGATCTTGATGTCTCGTTCACCAATTCGTCGCTGATGATGATCATCACCATTATCGCGGTGACGGCGTTTCTGGTGGGCGGTATGCGGAAGCGCGCCATGGTGCCGGGCCGCTGGCAGCTCACGGCCGAGATATCCTATGAGTTCATCGCCGGAATGCTGCGCGATAACGTGGGCAAGGCGGGGCGGCCTTATTTCCCGCTGGTGTTCAGCCTGTTCATGTTCATCTTGTTCGGCAATATGTTCGGCATGCTGCCTTACAGCTTTACCTTCACCAGCCACATCATCGTTACCTTCGGCCTGGCAATCACCTTATTCCTCGGCGTCACAATTCTCGGATTCATCAAGCACGGCATTGGTTTTGTTAAATTTTTCGCCCCCGCGGGCGTCCCCATCTACCTCATGCCGCTGCTCATCCCCATCGAGATCATCTCATATCTTTCGCGCCCCATAAGCCTTTCGGTGCGGCTGTTCGCCAACATGATGGCCGGCCATACCCTGTTGAAGGTTTTCGGTGGCTTCGTCATTCAGATGTCGTGGTTCGGTGTCTTGCCGCTCGCCTTCCTGGTAGCGCTGACCGGGCTTGAGCTGCTGATTGCGTTCCTACAGGCTTACGTGTTTGCGATTCTGACCTGCCTCTATATCAACGACGCGCTTCACATGCATTAATGGCTGCGCGCCCTTACAACCAATTCACTTAATCATCGACCCTAAGAGAGGAATAAGACAATGGAAGTAGAAGCTGCGAAGCTGATCGGCGCAGGCATCGCCGTGGTTGGCGTGGTTGGTTCCGGTATCGGAATCGGCACCATTTTCGGCTCGTTTATCACCGCCGTTGGGCGCAATCCGGCGGCGGCCCCGGCGGTTTTCACCATGACCATGCTGGGCTTCGCCCTGGTCGAGGCCCTGGCGCTATTCGCGCTGATCATCGCGCTTCTGCTCCTGTAC
Source organism: Alphaproteobacteria bacterium (assembly GCA_046582565.1). Classification (GTDB taxonomy): domain Bacteria; phylum Pseudomonadota; class Alphaproteobacteria; order JAAXGF01; family JAAXGF01; genus JAYGED01. Next base: position 3,719 of record JAYGED010000149.1, on the reverse strand, counting down.
GCGATCTGATCCGCTAAATCGGGAAGACGTAAATGCCGCAACTCGACCCCAGTAGCTTTGCCAGCCAGCTGGTCTGGCTGACAATCACCTTTGTCATCTTCTATCTGGTGATGGCCCGGGTTGCCCTGCCGCGCGTCTCCGAGGTGCTTGAGACACGGCAAAACCGTATCGCTTACGACCTGGAGACCGCGACCACGCTCAAGGTCGAAGCCGAATCCGTGCTTGCCGATTACGAAGCTTCCATGGCCAAAGCGCATGCGGACTCTCAATCGCTGCTGGCCCAGGCGGCCCAGGAACGGGCAGGAGAAGCGGCTCGGCGCCAGGAAGAACTCAGCGCCAAGATCGCCGCTCAACTCGGCGATGCCGAGCAGCGCATCGATGCGGCCCGCAAGGCGGCGATGGCCAGTATCGGTGAGATCGCCGGTGAGGTGGTGTTGAGCGCCACGGCCAAGCTCATCGGCATTGAGCCCGGTGATGCAGCGGTCAAGGCGGCGCTCGAAGCGGCGACTGAGGCTGGCTCTCAAGATGGGGGCGGCGCCTGATGTTCAACGAAACATTCTGGGTTGGCCTGGCCTTCGCGATCTTTGTCGCTGTCGTCTTCAAGCCGGTGTCCAAAAAGCTTAGCGCCGCCCTCGATGACCGTGCCCAGAAAATTTCAGATGAACTCGATGAAGCGGTTCGCCTGCGTGAGGAAGCTCAGGCTCTGCTAGCCGGCTACGAACGCCGGCAGAATGAGGCGCTTCAGGAGGCCGAGATTATCATCGCCCACGCCAAGGAAGAGGCCGATCGCCAATCCCGGCAGGCCGGCGAGGCTCTCGAGGAACTCATCCGCCGACGCGAGGCTCAGGCCGTCGACCGTATCGCTCGCGCCGAAGAGGAAGCCACCGCCGATGTCCGCAACGCCGCCGTCGAACTTGCCATTGCGGCGACGAAGAAGCTGATATCAAACGAACTCAAGGAAGACCATCAGCAGGCCCTGGTCGACGAAGCGATCGGCGAACTCGGCGATAAGCTGCACTAAAACAATCCACACACCTCCGTCCTTGATACCAGCGGCGAGTGGCGCCTTTTGGGTATTTCGTGAGGTGTGGAACGTCTATACTCAAGTCTGAAACCGATTGTGAATAGGGGTAGGTCGTAATGTCTGATGAATTTAGCCATAAAAATGTAAACTTAGTGGCGTCGATAATTTTCAGCGTCGTTCTCTTCATTGGCCTCATTGGGCTGTACGTCAACCTTTTCATTGATTAGCTGGCTGCGCTTTGATTCGCTGCCACCAGATCTGACGCATTTTGGAAACTTTCATTCCTGTAGTTCTTATCGGCCTTGGTATCCTCGTTGGCGTTGTCCTCGGCTTCCTCGGCCCCAGGGCGCTGTTGCGTAAGCTGGAGGATGAAGGAAAGAAAGACGGGGAACCCGAAGGGTAGGCGTGAAAAACGCCTCATTTGAGGCATCCCACGGGACAGCCAGCAGGAGACCGAGATGTTAATTTCGCAGGCATTTGCCCATGGTTCGACCGGAAACGAATCGGTGGGAGGCTTCATCGGTCCCCTGATTTTCCTGGCGGTCATTGTAATCGCTGTTCTCTATCACCTGGCCAAGGCAAAGTGGCGCCGGCGCCAGCAGGAGCGCGATGGCCTTGCCCAATAGGCGATGAGTCGCCGCCCGGCGCCGACACAGCCACTATCGTGGATAGTCCTGATTATTCCGAGCTAAGGCGCAGCCCTGGTTTAAACCGCTGTTCACCCAGGCTATGCAGCGAAGAAGATTACCCGCTGCAGTAACGTATTATCTGATTCAAACATCATCAAACCAATGAATACCATCAGGAACATGGTCGGTAGCGCAAGCGCATAGACCAGCGCGAGCCGCTCCCATTTCATATGCATGAATACGGCGATGATGAGTCCCGCCTTCATGAACATGAACACCAGGATCAGAGTCCATCTGAGATAGCTCTCGAAGTGAAAATAATCGACTAGATAGGAAAAGGTGCTGAGAACGAAAAGCCAGCCCCAAACCTTGAAATAAACACCAATCGGGTGCTGTTGGCCTTCTGCTTGTGCCATGATTCCCTCTACCAAAGATAAAAGAATGCAAAGATGAAAACCCAAACCAGATCGACGAAGTGCCAGTAGAGGCCCATGATCTCGACTGCCTCATAGTTGCCCTTCCGGCTGGTGAAGAAGCCCGGCGTCTCATTGTCGAAATCGCCCCGCCAGGCCTTTCGTGCGGTGAGCAGCAGGAATATTACGCCGATAGAGACATGAAAGCCGTGGAAGCCGGTGATCATGAAGAAAGTGGAACCAAACTGGGCGGCGCCGTAGGGGTTGCCCCAGGGACGCACGCCTTCTTCGACGATCAGCTTGGTCCACTCAAAAACCTGCATGCCGACGAAGCTGGCACCGAACATCGCCGTCGCAACCATCAGCAACGCACAGACCTTACGGTTCCTCTGGTAGCCGAACCTGACGGCCATAGCCATCGTCCCGCTACTGCTGATCAGGATGAAGGTCATGATGGCGATAAGGATCAGCGGTATGGGCTCGCCGCCGAAACTCAGAGCGAAGATCTCGCTCGAGTTGGGCCAGGGCACCGTAGTGGACATGCGCACCGTCATGTACGACAGCAGGAAACAACTGAAAATAAAGGTGTCGCTGAGCAGGAATATCCACATCATCGCCTTGCCCCAGGGGATGTTTTTAAACGCCCTCTGGTCCGATGACCAATCCGCGATAACACTATCCCAGCCCTCAGGCTGAGCTAGAGCTGCGCCGGTGCTTGAAGTGGCGGTTTGTGACATCTGTAACCGTCTCCTTTACGTCAACAACATAAGACTGAACATGATCAGCCAGACTACGAGTAGAAAATGCCAGTAGGCGGTGCAAAGCTCCACGCTCAAGCGTATTTCGTCGATCTCGCGGCATTTCTTGAGCTTGCCCATGGTTCTGCCCCAGGCGACCAGGCCGCCCAATAGGTGAAACCCGTGCAGTCCTGTGATCAGGAAAAAGAAAGCGTTGGCCGGGTTGTCGCTCGCGAAATAACCAAGGGTGGACATCTGTTGCCAGGCCAGTAATTGTCCGGCCAGGAACGCCCAGGCGAGGATACCGCCAGCCAGCAGGCCGAGCCGCAGACCGGCCTCGTTGCCGCGGCGTAAGCTGTTTACCGCCCACTGCAACGCAACACTGCTGGCGATCAGTAGGGCGGTGTTCGGCCATAGAAACCAGGGATCCGACAAGGGTTGCCATTCCCCGTAGGTCAACCGCTCCAAATAGGCCACGGATACGAGTGTGAAGATGACCGTGGCAACGGTCAGAAACACCTTGAGGCCGACCTTCTCAGTGGGCAGATCGTAACCCCCGGCGTCATCGGGGTTTTCAAGCACGCCCTCGGTCAACCACGGCTTGACACTCAATGCCTTGATCAGGTTCACGACCCAATCCTCCCGCGCGCGGAGACCATGGTTACGGATGAGAAGGCCACGACGGACATCGGGCGCACTCTATTCCGCCGGTTGTGGCGAGGGTTCTTCCTGTCCGCCACTGTCCGCCATAACCTGATCGGGCGGCGTGTTTTGCGGCACGAAGTCTTCGCGGGCGCCGGGCAGGCCGAATTCGTAGGCCCAACGGTAGACCACCGGCAGTTCCGGCCCGAAGTTACCATGGCCGGGCGGTACTTCCGGTGTTTGCCACTCCAGTGTGGTGGCCTTCCAGGGGTTG
>JAYGED010000148.1:0-1756 GCA_046582565.1 Alphaproteobacteria bacterium | reverse complement strand
CATCCGTGCGCAACTCGCCGCCTTTGAACATGTCGAAGAGGGACTGATGGCGGAGCATCGCGAGGCTGCTCACACAGCGGAAGCGAATGTCACCAAAGCCCTCCACACTATGGAAGAGGACGAGCGTTGGATCGCCCACACCTACGGTGTGATCGCGGTGGCCAATGACATCCTCGCCGCCGCGGTCGATATGGAGACCGGCATGCGCGGCTATCTGCTGGCCGGCGAGGAAGGCTTCCTGGCGCCCTACACGGGCGGCAACGAGCGATTCCACGAGCTCGTCGCGAGTCTGAGTGAGACCGTCAACGACAACCCGGCCCAGGTGCAGTTGCTGGCTGAGGCCCAGCAGACCATCGAGGATTGGCAGAGTAATGTCACCGAGCCGACCATCGAACTGCGCCGCGAGATCGGCGACGCCAAAAATATGGACGACATGGCCGACCTGATCGGCGAGGCCCGGGGCAAGCAGTATTTCGACGCCTTCCGGTCGCTGATGGCCGACTTCACAGCCGAAGAGCAAGGTCTTATGGAAGCCCGCCAGGCGCACAACGTCGAGACCGTAACCATGACCGATATTGTCATCGGGGTTACCGTCGCCGCGGCGGTCGCCACCGGTCTCCTGCTCGCGTGGTTTATCGGAAACGGCATCGCCGGTCCGATCGGTAAAATGACGTCCGTCATGGGTCGGTTGGCTGAGGGCGACACGTCGGTCGACATCGAAGGCGCCGAGCGTTTGGACGAGATCGGCAAAATGGCCGGCGCGGTCCAGGTGTTCAAGGACAACGCCATCGAGGCCACGCGCCTGGAAGAGGAGCGGGTTGAGCAGGAACGCCAGGCCGAGATCGACAAGCGCGAGGCACTGCTGGGATTGGCCGACAATCTCGAGAAGGGCGTCATGGGCGTCGTCGACGCCGTCTCGTCGGGGTCCGCGGAAATGCGGTCGGCGGCCGAATCGATGGCATCCACCTCCGAGGAAACGAGCCGTCAGAGCCAGGCTGCCGCAGCGGCATCCGAGCAGGCTTCGACCAACGTGCAAACCGTGTCGGCGGCTGCCGAGGAGATGGCCACCTCGGTCAACGAGATCGCCCGTCAGGTTGCCCAGTCGGCGACCATGGCAAGTGCTGCGGTTGAAGAGGCCCGGCGTACCAACGAGACGGTCCAGGGTCTGGCCGAGGGCTCGCAGAAGATCGGTGAGGTTGTTGAGATGATCAGCGACATCGCCAGCCAGACCAATCTCCTGGCGCTCAACGCGACCATCGAAGCGGCCCGCGCCGGTGATGCCGGCAAGGGCTTCGCGGTGGTGGCCTCCGAAGTCAAGAGCCTGGCCACGCAAACCGCCAAGGCGACCGAGCAGATCGCTTCGCAGATCGCCTCAATCCAGTCCGCCACCGATGACGCTGTCGGCGCCATCGAGGGCATCGGCAAGAAGATCGCCGAAATGGACGAGGTCACCACGGCTATCGCTTCCGCTATCGAAGAGCAGGGCGCGGCCACCGGTGAGATCAGCTCAAACAGCCAGCAGGCGGCGGCCGGCACCCAGGAAGTGTCGGAAAACATCACCTCGGTCAACCAGGCGGCAAGCGAGACCGGCGCCGCGGCGGTCCAGGTGTTGAATTCGGCCGGCGAACTCTCCGAGCAGGCCGAGAAGCTGCGCGCCGAGGTCGACAAGTTCCTCACCGAGGTGCGGGCGGCCTGATCGCTCGGCGTAAAACCCGTAACTCTCAAGGGCGGCTTCGGCCGCCCTTATTTTTTGTCC
>JAYGED010000126.1:0-9360 GCA_046582565.1 Alphaproteobacteria bacterium | reverse complement strand
TGGAGGTTTCGATAGCTGATTACATTCATCCGGCAAGCTTAACCGGACCAGCTCCACTGACGCAGTTCAGTTTGTGACAAAGCTCTCCCACTGTTTGGAAGCTTGAATCACATAACGGGGGTTTTGTGAATCCCTTTTATGAGTACATGGCCTAACTCAATGGGGGAGGATCAGAAGCCGTCGCCGTCGGCAAGCCGGTAGATCTGGAAGCGGTAAATTAAGCATAATTATTTGGCAACAACCCCTTAAATACATACTGACGGTGACTAATTACTGCTATCTTCGAGCTCGAATTGACGAGCCGTGGGGGATCGTCGTTTAACGGACTACCATAAAATGAAAATCTGTATTTATGGCGCCGGTGCGATCGGCGGTTATCTGGGCGCACAGCTTGCGCGTGTCGAGGGCATTGAAGTATCGCTTATCGCCCGGGGAGCGCATCTTGAAGCGATTCGGAAAAACGGCCTCAAACTTCTGATCGACGGCGATGAACAGGTCGCCTATCCCATCGCGACCAACGATCCCGCCGAGCTTGGGCCGCAGGACTACGTTATCGTTACCCTCAAGACCCATCAGGGCTGGGAGGTCGCCGATCAAATGGCGCCATTGCTTGGCGACAACACAACCGTGGTGACCTGCCAGAACGGAATACCCTGGTGGTACTTCTACGGTCTCGACAGCCAATACAAGAATCTCCGTCTCGCCAGCATCGACCCGGACGACCGCCAGTGGAATGCAATCGGCCCCGAACGCGCCCTTGGCTGCGTGGTCTATCCGGCGACCGAAATCCTTGAGCCCGGAGTCATCAAGCATATCTACGGTAACCGGTTTCCTTTCGGCGAACCTACAGGCGACATAACGCCGCGCTGCGAGCGCCTCAGCGAGGCGTTGATTTCGGCCGGCTTCAAAGCGCCTATCCTGCCCCATGTGCGCAACGAAATCTGGCTCAAATTATGGGGCAATCTCTGCTTCAATCCCATCAGCGCCTTGACTCGCGCGACCCTCGATAAGATCGCAACCGAACCTGGAACGCGGGCGCTATCGCTCGAGATGATGCGCGAGGCGCAGAGCATCGCTGTTCGCCTCGGCGTGCATTTCCGAGTCACAATGGAGAAGCGGATCGATGGCGCGGCCAAGGTCGGCGCGCACCGCACTTCCATGCTGCAGGACCTGGAGAACGGCCGCGCCATGGAGATCGACGGGCTGCTCACCGTGGTGCAGGAGATGGGCCGTATGGTCGATCTGGAAACGCCGCACATCAACAGCGTGTTGGCGCTGGTTCAACAACTTGGAAGAATCCAGGGCTTGTATCCCACCTTTCCCGAAGACGAGACGCCCGCAGAAGCGCTGGAAGAATTGGTCGACTAAGCAAGGTTTTCCTGAGCGATGCTCACGCCCTAGATCCAGAACGGCGTCTTTAATGCCAATGTAAGATATCGGCTCGGGCAGCTCGCCCCGCGTCGATGGAGAATTCCCGCCCCGGAGGAAATGGTCATGATCGAATTCTACACCTGCGCCACGCCAAACGGACAGAAGATCCACATCATGCTCGAGGAGACCGGGCTCGAATACAACGAGCATTGGATTGACATCGATAAGGGCGACCAGTTCACGCCCGAGTTTCTGGCGATCAGCCCGAACAATAAAATCCCCGCCATTCTCGACCACGATGGCCCAGGCGGCGCCCCCCTGGCGCTGTTCGAATCCGGTGCAATCCTGCTCTATCTCGCCAGCAAGACCGGCAAGTTCCTGCCCGAAGAACCGGGCAAGAACTGGGATGTCATGCAGTGGCTGTTCTGGCAGGTCGGCGGTTTCGGGCCGATGCTGGGCCAGGCCCATCACTTCAACGCCTATGCGCCGATGAACCCCAGCGGCCCGGTGGTGCTGCCCTACGCCCAGGCGCGCTACACCAACGAGGCCAGCCGGCTCTACGGTGTGCTCGACCGCCAGCTGGCGACCCATGAATACGTCGCCGCCGACGAATACAGCATCGCCGATATGGCGATCTTTCCCTGGTGCCGCCTCTATAAGCGCCAGGAGCAGAACATCGACGACTTCCCCAACGTCAAGCGCTGGTTCGCCCTGATCGCCCGCCGCCCCGCTGTCGAGCGCGACATGGGCAAGCTCGAGGATATTGTCGAGGGCTTCGACCCTGAGAGCTGGGATATGGCCTTCGGCGGCGAGCAGTACAAGCGGCGGTGAAGAGGCTCGAACCGCTAATGCACTCCCCCCTGCTTTTCGCCGGCGCCGTGCTCGGGCGCCTGGGGTGTCATTCCACCACCGTCAGCTCGTAGGGCACCGTCGACATCATCCGGGCCTCGTCATCGAAGAAGGCCAGGGTCTCGATCATGAAATAGAGGCCGGTCCGGTTCGGCAGGAAGAACTGGTTTTCATAGTTCACCACCGTGCCCGGCTCGAAGACCCGATCGATGTTCTCGTCGGAGTTCACGTCGTAGATGAAGTTGCCGACCCAGTCGGGCGGAAAGGCGATGCCCATCTCGTAACCGCCGATGAAGCCCCGGTCCTGCCAGATGCCGACCTCTTCGTAATAGGCTTTCATGGTCTCATAAAGCTCGCGCACCGGCAGGTTGGGCCGGATCATCTCGCCGAGCAGCTTCATCGAGCCGACCGCCTTGTCGGTCTGCAGTTTCACGTCGGCCGAGGGCTCGCCCAGCGAATAGGTCCGCGCCATGTTGCAGTGGTAGCGCTTGAACACACCCGAGCAGTCGACCAACACAATATCGCCGGCCTGCATGACCCGCCGCGACGACATGGCATGCGCCGCGCAGGTTTTGGCGCCCGAGAGCACCGGCTGGGTGATGCCCGGATTCTCGCCGCCGGCCGTGGCCATGGCCTGGACCATGACGCCGTAGACCTCGAGCTCGGTAACGCCGGGGCGCAATGCGGCTTGGGCGGCGCCCAGACCGATGTCGGCGATGCGCGCGGCTTCGACGATGCATTCCATCTCGGCGGCCGACTTGACCCAGCGCAGCTCGCGCAGGATATGGCTGGCGTCGACCACCACGCCGCCGGCGGCGGTAAAGTGGTCTTCGGTGCGGTGGCTCAGAATCCGGTTCGGCCGGTAGCTCCATAGCTCCAGACCCACCGTGCCGGGCAGCCAGCCCTCGGCCTTCAACTGCTCGACGATGAACAGAGTGCCGTCGCGCATGCTGTCGGGCGGGAAGATGCGGATATCCTTGGCCACCGAACAATAGCGGGCGAGGATATGCTCGCGCTCGGTGTCGAAGTGGATGAAACGGTCGTGATCGACATGGATGGCGATGCCGCTGGTTGCCGGCCACTGCTTGGGACTCTGCGCCTGATACCACTCGCACTGATAGCCCGAGACATAGTTGATCGCCTCGGGCGATGTGAGGAACAAGAGGTCGATAGTCTCGGCCGCCATGCGCTTGCGGATGCGTGTCAGCCTCGCCTGGTACTCCTCGCGGGTAAATGGCTGCTCCTGCTCAGGCATGCAATTTTGCATGCAGTCATCACGATAACTCAGACTCATAGCGTGCTCCCTAAACTAGAATGGTCCCAATTCGGGCAGTTCGCGCAGGAACGGTACACCGTCCGGCGGCGGGTTGTCGATTTCGCGGGCGTAGCGGTGGCCGGCGTAGACCGCCGCGGCGATGGTCGAGGGCGCCAGGCAGTCGCCGATGCGCGTTATCGATGTGACGCCGGCTGAGGCCAGGGCGTCTTCGTCCGCCGCCAGCTCGTGATAGAGCGCATCGTTCGAGTTCCGCGAGGTGACCAGCACCACCGAGGCGCAGGCCAATGTCCGGCCGCGGCCGCTCATGACATGCTCAATCTCCACCCCGTCGGCGCCGATCCGGGCCAGGGCATGCTTCTCGACGATGGTGACGCCGATCTCATGCAGGCGGTGCTCAATCCACGTGTGTTCGAGGGTCGCATGGGTCCAGGCCGAGATGTCGGCGGCCGGGGTCACCAGGGTCACCTCGAGGCCGTCGGCCCGGAGCTGCTCGGCGATGACGCCGCCCATATAGTAGTGATCGTCGTCGTAGATCACCACCGGCCCGGTGGGGCGGGCGCCGGCGAACAGGTCGTCAGGCGTGAACACAGTGGCGCCATCCGATCCGGCAATCGCCGTGCCGTGCTGGTGGCCGACGCCGTCGCGCCGCCAGCGCGCACCGGTCGCCAGCACCACGCGGGGTATGGCGAACTCGCGTATATGATCGGCGGTCAATTCGCTCTCGCGGTAGACCTCAACGTTGGTCAGGCGGATGAACTGCTGCTCGCGATAGTCGCGCACCCGGCCCCAGACGGCGAGCCCCGGCAGTTTGCACTCTTGGGCGACGCGCCCGCCGAGTTCGCCCCGAGCCTCGGCCAGGGTGACGCTGTAGCCGCGCTCGCCCAGGGCCCGCGCCGCTTCCAGCCCGGCCGGGCCGGCCCCGACGATGAGCACGCCGTCGTCGGATTCCTTCGCCGGCATGATTTCGGGGTGCCAGCCCTTGCGCCACTCCTCGCCGATGGTGGGGTTCTGGGTGCAGCGCATGGGAACGATAGTGTAATCGGCGGAAACGCATATGTTGCAGCCGATGCATTCGCGGATTTCGTCGATCCGCCCTTCCTCGATCTTTTTGGGCAGGAAGGGATCGGCGATCGAGGGCCGCGCAGCACCAATGAAGTCGAGCACGCCGCGCCTGATCTGGCCGGCCATGGCGTCGGGCGAGGTGAAGCGTCCAACGCCGACCACGGGCTTGCTGGTCATGCCCTTGACGAAGGAGATGAGGTCTTCCTGGCTGCCCTCGGGGCCGAAGCGCGAGGGCACGGAATCGCGCCGCCATTCGCGGATGTTGACGTCCCATAGATCCGGCGTCTCGGCGAACATCTCGATAATATCGCGGGTCTCTTCGTGGTCGGTCTCGCCGCCCGGCCCGGTGACGAAGTCGACGGTGAAGCGAATCCCCACGGCGCAGGTGTCGCCGACCGCCGCATGGGTATCCTCGAGCACCTCGCGCAGCAGCCGGGCGCGATTCTCCAGGCTGCCGCCATACTCGTCGCTGCGGGTGTTCATGACGCGCGACAGGAAATCGCCGTTCATCGAGGTGCCGGCGCGGCAATAGACGTAAATCAAATCGAAGCCGGCCTTGCGGGCCCGGAGCGCCGCCTCGCGGTGCCAGCGCCGGTAGTCGCGGATGTCGGCCTTGTCCATGGCCCGCGCCTGGGTCGGATAGTAGTCCGTGGCGGTCGGCCGCGCGGTCACCGACATGGGGACTTCACGGCTGTAGAGGCAGGCGTCGCGGGCGCCGGTATGCACCGGCTCGATGCCGGCCAGGGCGCCGTGCGCGTGGATAGCCTCGGTCATGCGGGCGAAGGCCGGGATGTCGCGGTCGTCCCACAGGCGGCCCTCGATGATCGGCGAGATGTCGCTGGTTGGGTGAATGTCGGTCTCTTCGGTGCAGATGACAGCCCAGCCGCCTTCCGCCTTCATGGCGCGCATGGCCGCCATGGAACTTGGATAGACGCTGCCCATGCCGTTGCAATGGGGGACCTGGAAGAAGCGGTTCTTGGCGGTCAGCGGACCGATTTTCACCGGCTCGAAAAGAATGTCGTAACGGGGGTCGCGGGTCATTTATTGCTCTCTTTCCAGGACATCGGGCCATCGCATGGTGATGAGATTCGCCAAGGGTGAATGGTGCTGGATACAGTCTTGATCGAACCCGCCCGGCGCTCAAGAAATTTTGCTCGAAGGAGCTGAAGTTTGCCGGCTTAATTTTCCCGAAAAGTGGCCGCTCAACCGGCATGCCATCGCCCTGTCGTCCGCCTCGTCTCGTGGCCCTCTCTCACAGGACAACCCTGTTCAACCCGGCCGGCCAAATCATGCTAAGATGCCGCCAGCTTCGATCCGCGTTTTATGGATCCGAAACGGGAGAGCTGAGATGACAAAGTCCCCGCCTACTGTCCTTATCGCGTTCCTGATGGCCGCCGCCTTGCTCATCCATACGCCGCGTCCCGCCGCCGCCCTTGCCATGGCCTGGCGGGTCGAGAGCATGGTCGATGCGCAGAGCGGGGCGAAGACATGCCAGATTATCTCTCTCGGCGAGGATGTCACCGCGCGCCTCGCCCAGGATGCGCCGGATGGGGATGGGGTCTGGTCTGTGTTGATCGGCTTTGATAATCAGCCGGGCTCCCTGCGCTATTTCCGCGTCAATTGGAAATTCTTCCAGACCGCCGAACCGAGCTTTGAGGGCGACGACGCCAGCGCCATCATTACGCTCTTGAAAGAGCCCGGCGAGTTCGTTTTCGAATGGATCAAAGGCCCCAATGAGACCAAGCGGGGCGCCCTGTTTGGCGTTGGCGACTTCGCTGCCAAGGCGGCGCTGTGTGAAGCCTGGCTGTCGGGGACAAGTATTTAGGGCCTCCATCGCCGATCCTTGATATAAGGCTCGAAATTCTTTTGCCATTCCATTTTGGGTAAATTCATGGATTGTCTGTTGCGGATTGCCGCATTCTCCCCGCCGATGCACAGGCGCCTCGCGTAATGGGGGGCCGATTCATAAAGGCCATCGAATGGCTGCTGATGGACTTCGAAGCACGGATGGTTACCTTCATGATCTGGCTCTGTTGGGTCTGCGGTATCACGTCAGACGAAGTCGAGCGTGTCCGCGAAGCACAAAATGCCAAGGTCGAACGTGCTTCCAAGACCAACAATTCGAAACTAACTCCCGAGCCCCGGCAGCCCCCATCCACCAGCAGGCATCCCTCCCATGGCGCATAACATCCTCATCCTCAACGGCCCCAACCTCAATATGCTGGGAACCCGTGAGCCTGAGATATACGGCAGCCAGACCCTCGCCGATATCGAGGCGCTGTGTGCGGCAAAGGCGGGCGGTCTTGGGATGACGGTTGATTTCCGCCAATCGAACAGCGAATCCGAAATGGTCGACTGGATACAGCAGTCGCGTGAGAGCTGCACCGGGCTAATCGTCAACGCAGGCGCCCTGACCCATACCTCGGTGGCGCTGCTCGATGCGCTGCTCGCCGTTGGGCTGCCCGTGGTCGAGGTGCATCTCTCCAACATCCACCGCCGCGAATCTTTTCGCCAACAATCCTACGTTTCTCAGGCCTCCCAGGGTATGATCTGCGGATTCGGCGGGCAGGGCTATGAATTGGCGCTCGATGCCATGGCGGGTATTCTTGGGGCGAAAATCCTTGATAAGCCGAGTGGGGACTGATGGCTGCAAAGAAGACAACAGGGAAAAACATGGCCGTTACCAAGGCTGTGAAGTTCAATGTCGACAGTGATCTGATCCGCCAGTTGGCCGATCTGCTGGAGGAAACCGGCCTGAGCGAGATCGAACTCGGCGACGGTGACCACCGGGTTCGGGTGGTCGGCGGCGGCAACAGCAACGTACAGGTGGTGAGCGCCGCATCTTCACCCCCCACGGCAGAGCCCTTAGCGCCGATCGAAGCCGCGCCCGCGGTCGCCGCGGGCCCGCCGCCGGGCGCTGTGCCTTCGCCCATGGTCGGCACGGTCTATGTGGGGCCCGAGCCGGGGGCGGCGCCCTATGTTTCGGTCGGCGATCAGGTGTCGAAAAATGATATCCTGTTTGTCATCGAAGCCATGAAGGTGATGAACCCGATCAGAGCGCCGCGCGCCGGTACGGTTACGGACATATTGGTGGAGAACGGCGGTCCGGTCGAATTCGGCGAGACCCTGCTGGTTCTCGGCTGAGCGTTTGAGCGGCTGAGACGATGTTCGATAAGGTTCTCATAGCTAACCGGGGTGAAATTGCCCTGCGCATCCATCGCGCCTGCCGCGAGATGGGCATCAGCACCGTGGCCATCCATTCCACCGCCGACGCCGACGCCATGCATGTGCGCCTTGCCGATGAGAGCGTCTGCATCGGCCCGCCGCCGGCGGGGCAAAGCTATCTCAATATTCCGGCGATCATCGCCGCCTGCGAAATCACCAATCCCGACGCCATTCATCCGGGCTATGGCTTTCTCGCCGAGAACGCCAGTTTTGCCCAGATCGTCGAAGAACACGGCTATGTTTTCATTGGCCCGACGCCCGATCATATGCGCCTGATGGGCGACAAGATTACCGCCAAGGAAGCTATGAAATCGCGTGGCGTACCGGTCATGCCGGGCTCGGATGGACCCATTGAGGACGGCCGCGCGGCGCTCGCGATTGCCGAAGAGCTTGGCTATCCGGTGCTGGTCAAGGCGTCCGCCGGCGGGGGCGGTAAGGGCCTCAAGATGGCGCCCGATTCAGCCAGTCTGGCCGACGCCATGGCGCTCGCCCGGGCCGAGGCCCGCGCCGCTTTTGGCGACGATACGCTCTATCTCGAAAAATTCCTGGTCAACCCGCGCCATATCGAGATCCAGGTGCTTGCCGATGAACACGGCAATGTAATCCACCTCGGCGAACGCGATTGCTCGCTGCAGAGGCGTCATCAGAAGATATTGGAGGAAGCCCCCGCCGCGGCGCTCAACGATGACCAGCGCGCCGCCCTCGGCGAGACGGTGGTGGAGGCGGTTCGCGGTCTCGGCTATCGCGGTCTCGGCACCGTCGAGTTTCTGTTTGAGGACGGCGAATTCTACTTCATCGAAATGAACACCCGGCTCCAGGTCGAGCATCCGGTGACCGAGATGATTACCGGCATCGATCTGGTGCGTGAACAGATACGGGTTGCCGCCGGCGCCCCATTGAGTTTCAGCCAGGATGATATTCGTTTCCATGGCCACGCTATCGAATGCCGGATCAATGCGGAGAATCCCGAGACCATGATGCCGTCGCCGGGAACCATTACCAGCTATCACGCGCCGGGCGGCCTCGGTGTGCGCGTCGATTCGGCGCTGTACGCCGGCTATACCATTCCACCGACCTACGACAGCATGATCGCCAAGGTGATCGTCCATGGCGCCAACCGCAACGAATGTCTGATGCGCCTCCGCCGGGCGCTGGAGGAATACGTGATCGACGGGCTGGAAACCATTATTCCACTGCACCGGCGGCTGATAAACGAACCCACCTTCATCAACGGCGATTATGATATCCACTGGCTTCAGAACTTCGTCGACGGTGGCGGAGACAGCGGGGGCGCTTAGAGCGGAAAGGCTTGAGGAGGCCCGACCATGAGCCGGCATGAACCCAGTTACCAGGAACTGACGCCGGAACTTTTGCTCCGCGCCTATGCGGCGGGCATCTTCCCGATGGCGGAAACGCGCGACGACCCCGGCGTTTTCTGGGTCGATCCGCAGAAGCGGGGAATCCTGCCCCTGGAAACCTTCCATGTCCCTCGGCGATTGAAAAAGATGATCCGCGGCGGCGCCTTCGAAGTTCGCTGCGATTCCGCCTTCGCGGACGTGCTCAAACTGTGCGGCGAA
>JAYGED010000311.1:0-2321 GCA_046582565.1 Alphaproteobacteria bacterium | reverse complement strand
TGATTTCATAGAAGCGGCTGATTATTACCAATACGTGACCATGCACGGCATGATCATGGTTATCTATCTTTTGACAGCACTGTTCCTGGGAGGGTTCGGCAATTATCTAATCCCGCTGATGGTTGGCGCGCGCGATATGGTCTTTCCCTATGTCAACATGCTGAGCTATTGGATTTATCTGCTCGCCGTGCTCGTGCTGCTAGCGAGCTTTTTCGTGCCCGGCGGGCCAACCGGCGCCGGTTGGACGCTCTATCCTCCACAAGCCATCCTATCGGGCACGCCCGGGTCGGAGGGGGGTATCATCCTGATGCTGGTATCCCTGGCGTTGTTCATCATCGGATTCACCATGGGGGGGTTGAACTATGTGGTGACGGTGCTGCAAGCGCGCACCCGGGGCATGACGCTGATGCGCATGCCCTTGTCCATATGGGGCATCTTCACGGCCACGGTACTGGCGCTGTTGGCTTTCCCGGCCCTCTTCGTCGGCGCTATCATGATGACCTTTGACAGCCTGCTCGGCACCAGCTTCTTCATGCCGACAATCGTAGAATTTTCCGAGCAGCTTGAGTACGGCGGCGGCAGCCCGGTCCTGTTCCAGCATCTATTCTGGTTCTTCGGCCACCCCGAGGTTTACATCGTCGCCCTGCCGGCCTTCGGTATCGTTTCCGATCTGATCAGCGTCCATGCGAGAAGGCATATTTTCGGCTATCGCATGATGGTCTGGGCGATCGTGGGTATCGGCGCGCTGAGCTTCGTGGTCTGGGCGCATCATATGTACGTCAGCGGCATGAACCCGTGGTTCGGCTTCTTCTTCGCCACCACCACGCTGATCATCGCCATTCCGACCGCGCTGAAGGTCTACAACTGGACGCTGACCTTATGGAAAGGCAACATCCGCCTGACCATCCCGATGCTGTTCTCTCTGGCCTTCCTCGTCACCTTCGTGAATGGCGGGATCACCGGCCTGTTCCTCGGCAACGTCGTGGTGGATGTGCCGCTGTCGGATACAATGTTCGTGGTCGCTCACTTCCATATGGTGATGGGTGTCGCGCCGCTCCTGGTTGTCTTCGGGGCAATCTACCACTGGTATCCCTTGATCACCGGTCGGATGTACAACGAAGGCATGGCCCAGTTCCACTTCTGGGTCACCTTCCTTGGCGCCTATTTGATCTTCCTGCCACTCCATTATCTGGGTTTCCTGGGCGTTCCTCGCCGCTATTTCGAGATGGGCGATACCAGTTACATCCCGGATTCAGCCGCTACGTTGAATGAATTCATCACCATCATGGCCTTGACTGTGGGCTTCGCCCAACTGGTGTTTGTCTACAATCTCGTGACCAGCGCCTCCAAGGGCAAAGTCGCGGGGCACAACCCCTGGAAGGCCACCACACTGGAGTGGCAAACACCGGAAGTACCGCCCGGCCATGGTAACTTCGGGCCGGAACTGCCGGTGGTCTACCGTTGGGCCTACGAATTCGGCCTGCCCGGCGCCCGCGAGGACTTCGTGCCGCAAAACACGCCGCCCGATCAGGTTATGGCGGACAGTGGCGGACAGGAAGAACCCTCGCCACAACCGGCGGAATAGGGGCCGGGCGATGGCGGCATCGGCGGCTGCCTGACCGCGGCAACGCATGCACCGAGACCAACCGCTTACGAGCGGAGATGCCTCTCCGGTCGTTGGGGCAAGCCATGCCGAGCCGGGAGCCCGTGCAGCCACCCTACCGGGTCGCGAGTACACTATGGACAATGGGATGCTTGGTTCCAAACCCCATGATGCAGCGGCTAGCCCAATTGCGTAGACAACGGCGGAACCAGAAAGCCCCGGTTGAACGTAAACGAGCTTGACCTTGGAGACGCGATGAGACAAAGCCCCCGGTGTTGGAAGGAAAAAACTGACTTGAAAAGGCAGTAGAGCTTGCAGTCATGACAAAGCCCCTAGATGCCTTCGAGTGGGAGTCGTCCTCTGCATGGCGGTGCCAATTCGGAGCGCTCATTGTTGGTATCAGAATCGGTCCAACACACGAAATCGCTCGCTCGTTAGTTTGATTGCTGGTTAAGTTCAGGTCGGTCGCCCGGTGGTTTTTTGGGGTTGTTGGGTTCTGTCTTGAGGATTGAGCGGCTTGAATCCCTCGAGTCAAGACAAGAGCTTGGCCATGACCCGAGAGACCATCAGCCCGTCGGCGCGTTTGAGGCAGTGGGTGATGAAGGCGTGGGTGCGCTCGAAGGCGAGGCCGAGCTAACCCTGTTGACCGACGACGGCCCGCAAAAGCTGACCCTGAAAGCCGGCATGCTGACCGTGGTGCCGCAAGGCTGCTGGCATC
>JAYGED010000283.1:0-1764 GCA_046582565.1 Alphaproteobacteria bacterium | reverse complement strand
CGCGGTGCTGCAAATGTTCAATCACGGCATCACCACCGGAGCGCTGTTCCTGTTTATCGGCCTGATCTACGAGCGCACCCATACGCGACGGCTCTCCGACTACGGCGGCCTGATGAAGATTGTGCCGATCTACACGCTGTTCCTCGGGCTGTTCAGCCTGGCGTCGATGGCGGTGCCGGGCACCAATGGTTTTGTCGGCGAGCTGCTCGTGCTGTCCGGCGCCTTCGGGTCAAACATGGCCCTGGGGGCGGTCGCGATCCTGGGCGCCATGCTGGGCGCGGCCTACATGCTCCGCCTGATCCGCCGGGTCGCCCTCGGGCCTGTTGTTGAAATCGGAACGCAACCGCCGTGGGACGTCAACGGACGGGAACTGGCGGCGATCCTGCCGCTCGCGGTATTCGTTATCTGGGTGGGATTCTATCCCACGCCTTTCCTGGACGTCCTGGGCCCCTCTCTCGACCACCTGCTGATCCAGGTTCTGGGACGCTGAGGGCCGCGCCGATGGACCAACAAGCAATCATCCGCTCGATCATCGTCTCCTCCCCCGAGATCATCGTCATACTCGGCGCCTGCCTGCTGCTGCTCGTCGCGCTCATGAAGAACAAACATCAGATGGCCATCCTGACCGGTCTGTCGCTGGCGATAATCCTGCTCGCCGCGACGGTGACCGCCGTGCTCTCCAGCGCGCCGCAATCGGCCTATGGCGGGATATTCGTGGTCGACGGATTCGCCAATTTCTTCAAGGCGGTGTTTTACCTGGCGACGGCCCTGACGCTTCTCATGTCGGGGCGTTATGTGGTGGAGGAGGGCATTGCAGAAGGGGAATATCACGCGCTCATCCTGTTCGCCCTGTCGGGCATGATGATCATGGCTTCCGGTCGCGACCTGCTAGTCATCTACATGGGGCTGGAATTGCAGGCCTTGTCCTTCTACGTGCTGGCCGGTTACCTGCGCCGCGACCCGAAGTCCAACGAGGCCGCCCTCAAATACGTCATCCTGGGCGCGGTCTCGTCGGGTATTTTCCTCTACGGGCTGTCCCTGGTTTACGGCTTGACCGGGACAACGGAACTGACGGGCATAGCCGTGGCGTTGTCCGCGGATGAACCACCGGGGCTGGCCTTTGTCCTGGCCATCCTGTTCCTGATAACCGGCCTAGTGTTCAAGGTCGGGGCGGTTCCGTTCCACATGTGGGTGCCCGATGTGTATGAAGGCGCGCCGACGCCAATTACCGCCTATCTGTCCGTCGCCTCCAAGGCCGCCGCCTTTGCCATCGTGCTGCGCATTTTCCTCGATGCCCTGGTCCCTTTCGCCTACATCTGGATCGACGCCGTCATCGCCATCGCCGTGCTCACCATGGCCCTGGGCAGCTTTGTCGCGCTGGTGCAGACCAATATCAAACGCATGCTGGCCTATTCCAGCATTGCCCATGCGGGATTTGCCCTGCTCGGGATCATCGCCGGCGGCCCGGACGGGACCGCCAGCGTCATGCTCTACCTGCTGATCTATGCTTTCATGAACCTCGGCATCTTCGCCGTCGTCGTGATGATGCGCAGCGGCGAGGTTCGCGGAGATCAAATCGAAGACTACACCGGCCTGGCGACGGATCACCCCTTTTGGGCCCTGCTGACGCTGATTTTCCTCTTTTCCCTAGCCGGCATTCCACCGACGGCGGGTTTCTTCGCCAAATTCTATATTCTGGTGGCCCTGGTGCAGGAAGGCTACGTGGCGCTCGCGGTTATCGCCGTGCTGTTGAGTGCTGTGGCC
>JAYGED010000256.1:0-15381 GCA_046582565.1 Alphaproteobacteria bacterium | reverse complement strand
TTAAGCAGGATCGTCACGATCACTGTGGTTCCGACACCGGTTTCTGACTCAATTTTCATGTTGCCCTGGTGCAGGCCAACCAGGGAATGGGTGATCGCGAGGCCCAACCCCCAGCCTTCATTGGCGTGCATGGGATCTTTTTCGTAGCGGGTCAAGGGATCGGTCAAATAGGGCAGCTGATCGGGTGGAATGCCTTGCCCGTTATCCGCGACGGTAAATGTTATCTCGCTTTCCGTCGCCGCCACGGTCAGGGAAATCTCACCGCCTTCGGGCGTGTATTTGACCGCATTGGTCAACAGATTGATGAGGATCTGTTTGATCGATCGCTTGTCGGCAAGCAGGTCAGGTAATTGCCCGGCTATGGAGGAAACAAGGGAAATAACTTTTCCCTGCGCATTCAGGGAGATAATTTTCAGACTTTCCGCGGCAATTTCCTCGACATTCAGCACCTGTTTCTTGATCGCCATCTTGCCCGCTTCAATGGCCGAGATATCAAGCAGATCGCTCAACAGGGATAACAGATGGTCGCCGCTGCTGTGAATGTCTTCGACATATTCCAAATACTGATCCGCGCCCAGGGGGCCGAGATATTCATTCCGCATGATATCGGAAAACCCCAGGATGGCATTCAAGGGCGTGCGTAATTTGTGGCTCATGGAAGCGAGGAATTCCGACTTGGTTAGATTGGCGATCTCAGCCTCGTTCTTCGCCGAGATGAGCTCGTCCAAAATTCGCTTCTGGGCGGTTATGTCACGTATCATCACCGTGTAGAACCGGTCCGGCCCAAGGATGAGTTTTGAGACTGACGCCCCCGCGGGAAATTCCGTCCCGTCCTTGCGCAGACCGTAGATATCGCCGCGCTGGTCCATGTAGCGGGCGGTTTCCGATGATCGCGAAAAGGTCTCTACCAGATCGCCATGGCCGCGACGGAAACGCTCGGGCATGAGCCTATCGAAGCGCTGGCCCATGATCTCCTCGGCGCTATAGCCGAAGATGCGCTCCGCGGTCAGATTGAACATGGTGATGGTCATGTTGTGGTCGATGGTAATCACGCCTTCCGGGGCGATCTCGAGGATTGCCGCCAGCTTGGCCTGTGACGACACCACCTCGCCCTCGGCACTTTTGCACTCGGCAATGTCCGTATTGATTCCGCAGATTGCCGTAATCTCACCGTTGATGTCGAAAATCGGGAACTTTAGAACCCAGGTGGGATGGTTTAAGCCATCCACATGTTGATTAACCCTCTCCCATTGAATTTCCGTGCGCTTTTTCAAGACTTCGTCATCGCGAATATCGTGGGTGTTAGAGACTTCAGTGGGGAACAGCTCGGCAAAGGTCTTACCAAGCGCCTCTTCCTGTGTCGGGCCATAAAATTTTGTGAAGGTGCTGTTCACTAATAGATACTTACCGTCGACATCTTTTAGGTACACGGCAGCGGGAGAATGCTCGAAGATAGCCCGGAAATTCTCCTCACTCTTACGCAGCGACTCTTCGGCATGCTTGGTCTCGTCAAACTGCCTTTGCAATTGGATATTGGCTTGCTCAAGGTCTTTGGTGCGCTTCTCGACTCGCCTTTGCGAGCTTTTCAAGGCGTCCTTGTCTAACTTGTGCTCGGCAATGTCCTGGGCAATCCGCTCGATCATGCCGTTAAATTCCTGGGCGAGATCGTCGAGCTCGTCCCGCGACGGCGTCTGGGTAATCGTTGCCACCGCCGCCTCTGCGTCCTCGCTAGCCACCGCCATTCTTCGGCGAAGGCGTAAAATGCGCCGCAGGACCACGCGATTGAAAATTACCATGACCACGCTGCCGGCGAAGACCGTGATCAACAGAGACAGCATGGCGATCCGCCAGACGAATGCATTCAACTCAGGCTCGATCCATGCGGCGTCCATGCGACCGACGACGGTCACCGGCAGATCCAGCTCGGCCGCCGACCAGACGACATCCAGGTTTTTCCCGTTGCCGGTTATTCGGGCGAGCATCGGGCGGCCGTTTGCGTCATCGGGCGATAGGTCCGGCTTCTCTCCGAAATGCCCGATCAGACTGCCATCAAGACGGTAAAGAGAGCCGCCGGAAAGCTCGGAAAAGCGCGCCGCCAGCCGCGCATAATTCAAGCGGTCTTCATCGCTCTCGTGATTTCGTGGTTTGAGCGCCGTGACCACGATAGCCCGCCCGACATGCTCGAGACGATCCTGAAGCTCGCGTTGATAGCCGAGATAGGATGGAATTAGAATAGCGGTTTCAATGGCGATGACGCTGAGGAGCACCACAATTAAAAGGCGAACACCAAGCCTTCCGCCCAAACGATCTCGTAGAGTTGATACCGTCACGTGTTCCCCCAGCCAGAAACATTTCACTCGCTTGACCCGCGAAAAAGCGGGTGATTCGTTTTGAGCGAGCCGGTATCAAGAGCCTCTGAATTCTTGGTAAAGAACAACGTTATCAATATACTAGAAATGTGAATTTGTATGAACTGAATTGTAAAACCTACCAATATCGCGACCCGGAGACAAGCCCGTGACATCTATGGAAATTGTCCCTGGCCTGTGCTCTGCTTCTCACCGATGAACAGCGGGTCATAGGGAGAGAGGAGTTTCGGTTATGAGTTACGCTATCGGCCAGCCTGTGCGCCGAATGGAGGACGTCCCCCTGGTGACCGGTAGCGGGCGTTTTACAGACGACATCAATCTTGCAAATCAAGCCTATATGGTCGTGCTCCGCTCGCCCCATGCCCATGCCCGTCTAATTGCCATCGACCCAACCGCCGCCGCTGCCGTGCCCGGCGTGCTCTGCGTTCTCACCGCGGCCGACCTGGCTGCCGACGGCGTCGCCGGTATTCCTTCCCATGTACGCTCGCCGGGTTTCGAATTCAAAAACCGCGACGGCAGCGCCATGCCCGATCCGCCCTATCCGCTGCTGGCTGAGGATCGCGTGCGTTATGGGGGCGAGCCGGTGGCCGTGGTGATTGCCGAGACCCGAGCCCAGGCGCTAGACGGGGCCGAGGCGGTGGCCGTCGACTACCACCCCTTGGCGGCGGTTTGCCATGCGCGCGAGGCCCTGGAGCCGGGGGCTCCGCTGATCCGTGTCGAGGCGCCGGGCAATCGGATTTTCGATTGGCAGACCGGCGATGCGGAGGCCGTCGACGCCGCCTTCGAGCGCGCCGCCTGGACCGTCCCCATCGAGGTCGTCAACAACCGGCTGGTCATCAACTATATCGAGCCGAGGGCGGTGATCGGCGATTACGACGTCGAGACGGAGCGCTTCACGCTCCATGCCGGGTCCCAAGGCGTGCACCGCCAGCAGGAGACCCTGGCCGAGGTTCTCGGCGTCGAGACGGACCGCATTCGCGTGGTAACGAACGATGTGGGCGGCGGCTTCGGCGGTAAGGGGTTCCTCTATCCCGAGGGCGCTCTGGTGGTCTGGGCGGCGCGCCGGCTCGGCCGTCCGGTCAAATGGACGGGCACGCGAAGCGAACATTTTCTCGCCGACCTGCAGGCCCGCGATCACATTGATTGCGGGGAGATGGCGCTCGATGGGGAAGGGCGCTTCTTAGCGCTACGGGTCTCCTCCATTCTCAATATCGGAGCGCACATCGCGCCGAGCGCGATCTATGTGCCGATTTTCCACTTCACGCGCATTCTGCCTGGCGTCTACGCCATTCCTCATATTCATGCCCGGCTCCAGGGCGCCTTCACCAACACCCCATCGCTGCATGCCTATCGCGGCATCGGCCGGGCCGAGGCGATCTATCTCATCGAGCGCCTGATCGACAAGGCCGCATTGGTAACCGGCATCGATGCCGTAACGCTGCGGCGGCGCAATTTCATTACCCCGGAGGCCATGCCCTATGCCACGCCCACGGGCGCCGTCTACGACAGCGGCGCCTTCGCCGAGACCATGGACAAGGCGCTGGCGCAGGCTCGCTGGGACAGCATCGCCGAGCGCCGTGAGCAGGCCGACGGACGAGGCCGGCTGCGCGGTATCGGCCTGGCCTATTACATCGAGGACGCCGGAGGGCCGCCCCTGGAATTCGTCCAGGTGCGGGTCAATAGCGACGGCACAGTCGACGGGTATGCCGGCTCCCAGTCGAACGGCCAGGGCCACGCCACCAGCTTCGCACAGGTTCTCAGCCAGCAACTCGGCGTCCCCTTCTCCAGCATCCGCATTACCTGGGGCGATACGGACACTGTCCAGTCCGGCGTCGGCAGCTTCGGATCGCGCTCAATGCAGATGGTGGGTTCCGGCCTGGCCGAGGCGAGCGAGAAGATCATCGAGAGCGGACGCCGGGCGGCGGGGCATCTTCTCCAGGCGGCAAGCCAGGAGATTGCCTATGACAACGGTGTCTTCAGCCGACAAAACAGCGATGCCTCGATCAGTCTGTTCGAGGTCGCCGCCGCCATGGCCGGGGAGAGCGCGGCGGGGGAGACCGGCGAGGCCCTGCCCAGCGAGCTTCGCGGCGAATTGACGGCGGCGCTGACCTACCATGCCAAGGACGACAGCTTCCCCAACGGGTGCCATGTGGCCGAGGTCGAAATCGATCCGGATACCGGCGTGGTCGAGTTGATGGATTATACGGCGGTCGATGATTTCGGCCAGCTGGTCAATCCGCTGCTGGTCGAGGGCCAGGTCCATGGCGCGATCGCCCAGGGCCTCGGCCAGGCCATGCTGGAGCAGACTGTCTACGATCCCCATAGCGGTCAGCTTTTGACCGGCTCATTCATGGACTATGCCCTGCCCCGCGCCGACAGCATGGCGCAGCGCCTGGTTCTAGAAAGCAATCCGTCGCTCTGCCTGAACAATCCGCTCGGCATAAAAGGGGCGGGCGAAGGCGGCACGATCGGCGCGCCGCCCGCTATTATGAACGCAGTGCTCGACGCCCTTGCCAGGCGCGGCGTCACCGATCTGGACATGCCGGTCACGCCGATGCGCGTCTGGCAGGCGCTACGGGACGCGGAGTCCTAATCGCTGCGCGTTAATCATCTCTTACCAAATTGGCTGCTATACCCTCCATAAGATTGGCCGAATCATGGCCGCAAGAGGAGAACTAGTTGGCCATTCAGGCGGAAGCAGTAAGTACCGGTGAAGAAGAATTCGACCGGCGTGACAATATGATTTTAAACGGGCGTTACAAAATCGTCGGCTCGGCGCCCTTGCCGGATTTCGACACCCCCACGGCGCGCGCGTTCCGTGTCGAAGACCTCGACAACAGCGATGTGGAACCCCTCTTTGCGCCCGATCTTTTCGCCCGGGTCAACCAGATCGGTCTGCCGTCGCGTGAATAGGAAATAGAGGTACTGGGCGAGCTCAACCTTCCCCATCTCATGAGCCTGATCGACATCGGCACCATTGATTGCGCGACAGAAATCAGTGAGCCGGGCAGGGCGATCCAGGCCGCGATTCTCGAATATCCCCATGGCGGCCGTCTTATGGCGCCGGGCGCCGCCGTACCGATGCCGTTGCAGTATGTCATAGAGCGAGTCATGGCGCCGCTCTGTAAAACACTCGAAGCCCTGCATGAAAACAATGTGCTTCACCGCGCCATTCATCCCGACAATCTGTTCGTCGGCGGGAAGCCCGGCGAGGCGGTAATCCTCGGTGAATGCGTATCGAGCGCGGCGGGCCATAACCTTGCGCCGTCCTTCCAGCCGCTTGAGCGGGCCAGCGCGGCCCCTCTGGGCTGTGGCGACGGTGATCGGGCAGCCGATGTTTTTTCTTTCGGGGTCACCATCGCCGCCCTGCTGGCAGGGAAAATTCCCGGCGCGGATGTCGATCCCGACGCCTTGCTGCTGGCACGGATGGAGCAGGGGTCCCTGGCGGCCCTCTGTGGTTCCTTACGCTTTCCCCGACACATCGAACGGCCTCTTGCCGGCATGCTCGCCGATCATCCCGCCGACCGCTGGACTCTCGCAAAGGTTAAGGACTGGCTGGATGGCCGGCATGTGACCATCGCCACCGACCGTAACCTGGATAAGCCGATGCGGGCGTTTTCCTTCGACGGACAGGAAATCCAAAATCCCATCGCTGTCGCCGAGGCTTTCAATCGTAATTGGAGCGAGGCGGTATCGGAAATCCAGAGCGGACGCCTCGAAAAATGGCTGGCGACAGATCGCGATCGGCTGCTGGCGACGGAAACCGTTATCAGCCTGCGTGAAAACAACACCTCGGGCGGCGGCAAACTCACCAACGATGCCCTGGTTTCCCGTGCCTGCATGACGCTCGACCCCAATGGCCCCATACGCTTCAAGGGGATGACTGTCGCCATCGACGCCATCGGCGTGATGCTGGCCTATGCTTTCATCGAGGGCCGCCAGGAGGTAGCAGCGAACATTACCGCCATTCTGGAGATCGGACTCCCCGCGGCCTGGATCGCCTCGATTGCCGAGCGCCGCAAGGAGATGGCGGGCGAGGCAAACAACTTCATACGGCTGCGCCAATACCTCAAGAATGCGAAACTCGGCAATGGCCTTGAGCGCTGCC
This sequence comes from Alphaproteobacteria bacterium, assembly GCA_046582565.1. Classification (GTDB taxonomy): domain Bacteria; phylum Pseudomonadota; class Alphaproteobacteria; order JAAXGF01; family JAAXGF01; genus JAYGED01. The sequence goes on along the minus strand of JAYGED010000256.1, from coordinate 8,904 downwards.
TCTATGACATGAACCCGTCGCTCGGCTGTTTGAATCCCTAGATCGATGCCCATCAGAGCGGCGAAGCGGCGACGCTGCTCGCCGGCCTTGATGCGCATTGTTCGCCGAGCGGCGAGCAGCCGCCTTGGACGGACCGGCATGTGGCCGCATACCTCGCCGCCCGGATGCACCCCCGCAGCGACAGCCTGTTGGCGTCTCTTGCGACACCCGCAACGCCCCAGGCGGGCGAGACGATGATCGGCGTGGCGCTGGTTTCCCTGGCGCAGGAAATGCTCGCCGTGCCGCTCCTGCCCAGGCTGGCCCAGGCGGCGGGCTCCAGGCTTTTCGATATTATTGACGCCTACAATTCCGAGACCCGCCGCAAATCCCTGCGCACCGCCTTGCAGCAACAGCTCACCAAAGGTGACTTCACCCTGCTGTTGAAGCTGCTGAACGACAATGAGCAGCAGGAACAGGACTGTTACGATTAATTCCGGGCCCGGACTAACTACAGGCGCATGGATGCCCAAATTGCCGGCCTCAACAACGGACAGGCGGCACGGCGCAGCAAGGCGGCGCTGATGGGCCGGAACATTGCCGCCTGGACAGCCTTCGGTGGGTTTTTGGCGGTGAGCTTCGCGATGGTGACGGGGCTCGCTACATGAGAGCGATGGCACGCGACCTGAACGCGCTTCCCCCCGCCCCGGCCCCGACCCCGCCCCCGGCGCCGCCGCCTCGCCGGCAGTTTTCCGGCAACACGGTGGGGTTGCTTCTGATCACCTGCATCGTCGTGGTGACCGCTTTTCTGGCATTTCCCACCTTCATTATCCTGGCCTGCGGTTTACCGCCGGCTCTGGCCGCCGCGCTGATCGACAACCGGCCCGGACGCCACGCGTCCTATTGCGTGCTGTCGGCAAACCTGGCGGGAATCGTGCCGGCGCTGACGGCCCTTTGGTTTGGCGGCAACACCGTGGACTTTGCCATGGTGTTGTTAAGAGATGTCTATGTCTGGCTCGAAATGTACGGCACTGCGGCGCTCGGCTGGGCGCTGATCTGGGTGCTCGTGAACGGCACGGAATTCAGCCTCGAGTTGATGGCGCGCTATCGGGTCAGCAAGCTCCAGGCCGCCCAGAGAACGATGGTCATGGAATGGGGCGTCGGCGTCGAAGGGCGGGCCGCGGACGGTTGAGCCCTGAATTCTGGCGGCCAGAATTATTGGATACAGTAACCCGAATTTAAATTTATACTGCCGCCGATGATTCATCTGGAGGCGCGACCATGACCCTCGCGGCGGCGCTCGGGCTCCTGCAGGGGGGCGATCTAAAGGGCGCCGAGAAATTATGCGCACGCCTTCTCAAGCGCGATCCGGGTGATGCGCAGACCCAGCATCTCATGGGCCTGATCATCCTCCATGCCGGCCGCCCCAGCGAGGCTCACGCCCTGCTCAAGAAGGCGGCAAAGAGCCAGTCCGATAACCCGGAATGTCATTATAATCTGGCGGAATGCTGCCGCGCCCTGGGCAAGCCCGAGCCGGCCATCGCTGCCTACAAGCGCATGCTCGCGCTGAGTCCGGGCGACGGCAGAGCCCATATGGGTATCGCCGAAGCCCATATGGCCAAGGGCCGGCCGGCGCAAGCGGAGACGAGCTTCCGCGCCGCCGCCGCGGCCCGGCCGGATTTGGCGACCGTGTGGAACGGTCTCGGCCTCGCCCTGCGTGAACAGGGCCGCCTGGAAGAAGCGATCGAGAGCTGGGGCCGCGCTCTCGCCCTCGATGACCGGCTGGCCGTGGTCTACAATAATCTCGGCCTCGCCCTGCACGGCCTCGGACGCATCCACGAGGCGGCGGCGGCCCTGGTGCAGGCGCTTGAGCTGGATCCCGACAATGCCGCCATGCTGCGGAATTTCGCCTCCTGCCTGAAGAACCGCTCCGTGGAGCAGCTTACCCCAAGCCTCAGACGCTGGCTTGAGGTCTGCTTTAACGATCCTGAAATCGACACCCAGAGCCTTCTGCCCGCCGCCCTCGCCGCCCTTGAGGCCATGGACGGCGTGACAGCGGCGCTGGATCAGGCCGGCGCGCTTCCCGAGGCCGCAGCCAGAGACGCTCTGTTCCACCGCATGTCGGAAACCACCTTCATATCGCGGGCCGACTGGGAAGACCTGCTCACCCGCTTGCGCCAAAGCCTGTTGGCGGCCCCCGGCGAAGCGCCGCCTGGATTGCTTTTCGCCATGGCCCGGCAAGGCTTCAACAACGAATATATTTTCGCCGCTAGCGAGGCGGAACAGGCGGCGGTGCGGGCGCTTGGCGAGGCTATCGACTCCCGCCTCAGCGAGGGCGCAGCGCAGCCCACGGCGGCGCTGGAGAGCGATCTCGCCCGCCTGGCCCTGTATCGGCCGCTCGGTGAGTTGGCCGGCATGGATACCCTGCCCGAGGCGGGCTGGAGTGCTGGGTTCCAACCGATACTCGACAGCCAGGTCAGGGCGCCAAGGGTCGAAGCCGGGCTGCGCGCGGCGATTCCCGCCATGGATACGGGCGGCGGCGATGCGGTTTCGGCGGCGGTCAAGGCCCTGTACGAGGAAAACCCCTATCCCCGCTGGATGACCGTTGCCGGGCGCCAGGCGCAACCCCTCGACGCTGTGATGCGCGGCCTGTTTCCTCATTTCAGAACCCCCGACAGCCTGTTCGGCGCGCTTGATGTGCTGGCGGCCGGTTGCGGCACCGGCAAGCAGGCGATCACCCTGGCGACGCGCTTTGCCGACTGCCGCGTGCTGGCGATGGATTTAAGCTTCACCAGCCTGGCCTATGCCATGCGCATGGCCGGGCGGCTGGATGTCGGCAATATCGATTTTCGCCAGGGCGACATCCTTGATCTCGCGAGCCTGGGCCGCCGGTTCCATGTCATCGAGAGCGTCGGCGTGCTGCATCACCTGGCCGACCCTCTGGCCGGCTGGCGGGTTCTGAGCGCGCTGTTGCGCCCGCGCGGGCTGATGAAAATCGGGCTCTACAGCGCTGCCGCGCGCCGCCATCTGGTCGCCGCGCAAAGTTTCGTCACCGCCCAGGGCTATCCGCCCACGCCTGCGGGCATTCGCCGCTGCCGGCGCGATATCGCCGCCTTGCCGGCGGACCGTATCGAGCGAAAGGTGATGGAGAACCGGGATTTCTACAGCACCAGCTCATGCCGGGATTTATTGTTCCATGTTCAGGAGCATCGCTTCACCCTGGCCGAAATCGAGCGGATGCTTAAAGAGCTGGGGCTTCGCTTCATCGGTTTCGAGCTCAATAATCTGGAAGCCGTGGCCGCCTATGGCGCGGACTATCCCGACGATCCCGAGAGGACCGACCTCGGCCAATAGCACCGCTTCGAGCAGGATCATCCCGACCTGTTCATCGGTATGTATCAGTTTTGGTGCCAGAAAAATTAGGTTAAGAAATATGAACCGCTGACTCGAGGTTTTCGCGGACGCTGCGCTGTTGCTCGGCGTGGCTCCTGAGAATGGCTTTCTGCACCTTCTCGAAGGCTTTTGATTCGATCTGGCGCACCCGTTCGCGGGAAATGTCGTATTCCTTGCTGAGCGCCTCGAGGGTCAAGGGATCGTCGTCGAGGCGGCGGGCGATGAAGATGCGCTGTTCGCGGGCATTGAGGCCGACTATGGCGCGGCTCAAATGCCGGCGGCGGATCCGATGTTCTTCCGATGCGGCGAATTCGACCTCTTGATCGTCGGCGTCATCGACCAGCCAGTCCTGCCACTCGTCACCGCCGCCCTCGCCGCCGATCGACACATTGAGGGATTGATCCTGGGCCGCGAGGCGGCGGTTCATGGCGATCACATCGGCCTCGGGCACCTGCAGCCGGGTGGCGATCTCGGCCACCACCTCGGGCGCGAGGTCGCCCTCTTCAAACGCCTGGAGTTGCGATTTAATCTTGCGCAGGTTGAAGAACAGCTTCTTCTGGGCCGAGGTGGTGCCGATCTTCACCAGGGACCAGGAGCGCAGGATGTATTCCTGGATCGAGGCCCTGATCCACCACATGGCATAGGTCGCCAGGCGAAAGCCGCGGTCGGGATCGAAGCGCTTGACCGCCTGCATCATGCCCACATTGCCCTCGGAAATCAGCTCGTTCACGGGCAGGCCATAGCCGCGATTGCCCATGGCGATCTTGGCCACCAGACGCAGATGGCTGGTCACCAGCGCGTGGGCGGCGTCGCTGTCGCCATGCTCGCTCCAGCGCTTGGCCAGCATAAATTCCTCGTCGCTCGCAAGCATGGGGAACTTGCGGATTTCCCGCAAGTAATGGGAAAGCCCGCCCTCGGAAGCAACGGATGGCAGCCATCTCTCGGCCATGGCACTTCATCCTCGTGGCATTTGGGCTCACGGGCGCCCCGGGTTTAAAAGCAGAGAGGCGCCCGTTATGAGGATTATTCCCGAGTTTGCCTTAACTTCTGGTTAAGCCCTCGATCAGCGCCTGCATATCCTCGGGCAGGGCGGTCTCGAAGTTCATTGGCTTGCCGTCGCTGGGGTGCTCGAAGGCGAGCTTGTAGGCGTGCAGGGCCTGGCGTGGGAAGGCGGGGCTGCGGGCGCCGCCGTAGAGCTTGTCGCCGATCAGGGGATAGCCCTTGTGGGTGAGATGCACCCGGATCTGGTGGGTGCGGCCGGTCTCCAGGCGGCATTCGATCAGGCTGAGCGGGCCGTCGTAGGTTTCCAGTACGCGGTAATGGGTGACCGCCGCCCGCCCGCCGGGGCGGTCGTCTTCGAGCAGCGCCATCTTCTTGCGGTTCGCCGGGCTGCGCCCGATGTTGCCCCTGATGGTGCCCTGGCGAGGGCTGGGCAGCCCGCGCACCAGGGCGAGGTAGAGCCGGCTCATGGTCCGCGCGGCAAGCTGGGCGCTCAGGCTCTTGTGGGCGGCGTCGGTCTTGGCGGCCACCATGAGGCCGCTGGTGTCTTTGTCGAGCCGATGCACGATGCCGGGGCGGGTGACGCCGCCGATGCCCGACAGGCTGGCGCCGCAATGGTGGATCAGCGCGTTGACCAGGGTTCCATCAGGATTGCCCGCCGCCGGATGGACGACCATGCCGGCGGCCTTGTCGATGACGATGAGGGCGTCGTCCTCATGGATCACGTCAAGGGCGATATCCTGGCCACGGGGCTGGGCCGGCACCGCATCGGGGATCGAAATTTCGAAACTCTCGCCCGGTTTGACCCTGTAGGACGGGTCGGATATGGTCGCGCCGCCTCCGGGTTCCTGACCCGACAAGCCTATATGACCTGCCAGGATAAGGGATTTTATGCGGCTTCGGGAGAGTTCGGGCGCGCCGGTCGCCAGGAACTTATCGAGCCTTTGCCCGGCGTCCTGGGGCGTTGCGCGAACCACCAAACAGTTGCCCTCGTCCCTATCCGTAGCTTTAGTACTAACCATGACAACAGACATGACCCAATCCGCCCGTATGCTCAAGGCTATCGTTATCGGCCTCGGCCTGCTTATTTTTCTCGGCGTCGCCCTGGTCGCCTATGAAGTGATCAGCCGCGCCGGCGGCAATGCGTCTGTTTCGCCAGGCGCTTACGACGCGGCAACCGTGGCCTTGCCGGAAGGTGCCCGGGTTATCGGCATGACCGGCGAGGGCGATCAATTGTCCCTGTTGGTCGAGGACGCAAACGGCGGCCAGCGGGTGATGACCATCGACCGCCGCAGCGGAGCCCTGCTCGGCGTCATTACAGTGGAGTCCGAGTGAGATGAATTTTTGCAGCGACAACACAACCTGCGCCGCGCCGGAAATCATGGCGGCGCTGGTTGCGGCCAACAGCGGCCAGGCCATGCCCTATGGCGAGGACGATATCACCGCCGGTCTGGCAGACAGTTTCGGGGCGCTGTTCGAGACCGAGGTGGAGGTGTTTCCAGTGGGCACGGGGACGGCGGGAAACGCCCTCGCCCTGTCACTGATGGTGCCGCCCTACGGCGCTATTTACTGCCATCGAGAGGCCCATATCGAGGTCGATGAATGTGGCGCTCCGGAATTGTTCTCGGGCGGCGCCAAGCTGGTGGTGCTCGACGGCGATGATGGCAAGATTCCTTCCGGCGCCCTGGAAGCGGCGCTGGAGAAGGTCGGCGGGGTCGATGTCCATCGCATGCCGCCGTCGGCGCTCAGCCTCACCCAGCAGACCGAATGGGGCACCCTCTATTCGCCGCGCGAGGTCACAGCGCTTTCGGAGGTCGCCCACGGCTATGGCCTCAATGTCCATATGGACGGGGCGCGCTTCGCCAATGCGGTGGCCAGCCTGGGCTGCACCCCGGCGGAAGTCTCCTGGCGTGCCGGCGTCGACATCCTGACCTTCGGCGCCACCAAGAACGGCGCCCTGGCCGCCGAGGCGGTGATCATCTTCAAGTCCGAGCTGGCACGTGAGGCGGCCTATCGGCACAAACGGGTTGGCCAGCTGTTCTCCAAGATGCGCTTCATCTCGGTCCAGCTCGAAGCCTATATCACGGACGGGCTGTGGCTGGAGAACGCGGAGGCCGCCAATGCCCAGGCGCAACGCCTGGCGGCGGGTATCGAGGCGACGGAGGGGGTCAGCCTGCTCCATCCGGTGCAGGGTAACGAGCTGTTCGTCACCATGACCGAGCCGGTGCTCTCAGGTTTGCTCGCCGACGGCTGCACCTTCAACCGCTGGACCGAAGGCGGTGTGGTTACCGCCCGGCTGGTCACCGCCTTCAACACCGCCCCCAAAGACGTCGACGCCTTCATCATCTCCCTGCAAAAGCATGCAGGGAATCTTTAAGAGTTGACGTTCAAGCGCCACTAAGGCTTTAGCCGCTCAATGCGGCTTTGGGATTTTAAGAGTTGGCGTTCAAGCGCCACTAAGGCTTTAGCCGCTCAATGCGGCTTTGCGGCATTCGCCGCGCACTGAGTTCGAGAGCCGGCAAAGCAGCATTCCCAGACCGATCTTCATCGGTCGGAGAAGCAAGCCCGCAAGGCGGGCCGCCGGCTTGCCCGGCGAAAGCCTGCGTGGCGACTGAACGCAGGTCGCCTTCGGCGACCGCAAAAAACCAGCCGCCTAGAAAATGAGCGGAGCGCAGTAATAATCGCGGCTGAGAAGTTCGTCGCAGACCTGTTCCGCCGAAGTGATGTCGGCCAGGGGGCCGGCGCTGAGCTGGAAAAAGATGCCTTTATCACCGCCCAGGTCGACCCGGGAAACCCTTGGGATCAGCCCATCGAGAGCCAACCCGTTAGCCTGCTGCAATTTATCCCAACTGCGTTGCGCGCTCTCCGGGGTCCGCGACAGGGCGAGATGAATGTTGACCCGGGTGACGGATGCGGCCATCGCGAGCGTTACACCGCCCGTATCTGCATCGCCCTCGACCGCATCGTTCTGGACGCCTGACACCAGGGCCGCGACCTGCATGGCCATGGCCGCCTGTTCGGCCAGGGCCTCTACCTGGGCTATGGCGTCTTCGTCCATCACCGTCATCGGCCTGTCATTCATGGAAAGCGGGCTTGAGGTCGAGGTGTCCGCCCCCTCGTCAATCCCGGCGGCCGGCGAATAAAGCCCGATCAAAACTTCGCTCTCGGCATTATATTCTCTCGGCGTAATCAATTCGGTGGCAAGCAGGCGATCGAGCCATTCCTGATGGGCCTCCGGGTCGAGAGCTTCGGGATTTACGGTGGCAATGGTGTGGCGCTTGTTTTGCGGCAGCGGCATGAGCCCTTCCAGAATGGCGTTGCGCTCCAAATCATAGGCAACGAGATCAAGCGCGCCGGCCTGCTTGAAGAGATTGATGGTGTTGAACCGCTCGACAATATCGCGGACACGGGGCGGCTGGCGCTCGAGATCGATCGACGAGGTCGGTTTGGTGAGCGGCAGCAACAAGCCGAGATTGGCTTCGCGGCGATCGTCATATTCATCTTCGGTGATCAATTCTGCGTCGAAAAGCCGGGTCAGAGCGACAAAGCGTTGGATATTTTTGACACTGGCGGGCGTGGGAGCGACAACGTCTTCGATGATCCATAATCCGCTATCGATCATCTCGATATCACGGACCATTTGCTCGAAACTTTGCGCCTTTGCCGGCCGGCCGGTGAGCCGATAGAGCAGCGCCAACTGGCGTAATGCCCGATCATCGTAAGTATCAACCGACAGGGCCGCATTGAGATAAGTTTCGGCTTCCGCGTATCGACTATCGGCCATCGCCAATCCGGCGCGGGCGATTAGATCGGGGTCGAGAGACTCCGGGTCATCTTTGGTCATTATATATTCCGAAAGCTCCAACACCCTATCGGCAACGATGGGCACGGCTGCCGCACAGCCCGTGAGAAGCCACGCGAGGGCCACGATCTGGCCCAGCCTGGAATACGATGACTGCGATATGAAACGACCCATGAGCACCATACAGTTCAGATGATTGACGGTTTACCTCAGCCGATTATGCCGCCCAGGCGGTAAATGAATTGTTAATGAATCCAGAACAAGCCCGGTGCGGCGGTTGACCTAACCCGCCCGCTTGCGATAAGAGTCCGCCTCGGCCCGACGTCCCCATCGTCTAGTGGTCCAGGACATCGCCCTCTCACGGCGAAAACAGGGATTCGACTCCCCTTGGGGATGCCAGCTTTTCTGCCGTTTCTGGCGCAGACGTATCAAACGTCCCCAATGTATTCCCCAATAAGCGCCGCTGGATGGCCTGTTCCGTTGCCCGGTATCCCAAGGGCCTATCAACGCCCTTTCGCGCCCTGGCGTCCATCTCAGCGCGACGGCGGGCCATCCTGTCGAAGGCGGCAGGGCCGATTGGGCACACCCCCCCTACCGGGTCGTCGGCGGAAGGGTCCCGCCCGCCGAGATTTCTCCCAAAATAATTTCCCGCTCTAGCCAAATGTGCGTTCGATCCAATCGGCGCTTACATCAATGCCGTTTTCAGCGACGGCCTGCATGAGCACGAAAAATCC
>JAYGED010000186.1:0-8802 GCA_046582565.1 Alphaproteobacteria bacterium | reverse complement strand
GTCTATACCTCGCGGCTGCTCGGGGCCGATCCCCGGCTGGTGCTGCACGGCGGCGGCAATACGTCGGTCAAAACCCGTAAGGCCGATACCCTGGGCGAGGCGGTCGATGTGCTTTGCGTCAAGGGATCGGGCTGGGACATGGCGCATATCGAGCCCGCCGGCCTGCCCGCCGTGCGCCTCGAACCGTTGCGTGCGCTGCGCGGCCTCGAGCACTTGAGCGACGAGGATATGGTCAATGTCCAGCGCCTCAACCTGCTCGATTCGAGCGCGCCGAACCCGTCCGTCGAGACCCTGCTGCACGCCTTCCTGCCGCATGTCTATATCGACCACACTCACGCCACGGCGGTGCTCTCGATAACCGATCAGCCCGAGAGGTCAGCGCGCTGCGCCGAGGTCTTCGGCGAGACCATGGCGCTGGTGCCCTACATCATGCCCGGTTTTGCCCTGGCCAAGGCGGCCGCCGATATTGCCGACGCCAATCCGGGCCTCGAGGGGTTGATCCTGCTCAAGCACGGGATTTTTACCTTCGGTGAATGCGCGCGCGAAGCTTATGGCCGGATGATCGCCCAGGTGTCGCGCGCCGAGGCCTATCTCGCGGGCGGCCCCCGTAAGACGTTCAAATCGGCGGCCCTGCCCGCCAAGCCGCGCAGCCCCCACGACATCGCGCCGGTCTTGCGCGGCCTCACCAGCCAGCCCCGGGGCGGCGATGAGGGGCTCTATAAGCGCTTCATTCTAGAGTTTCGCAGCGGCGATAAGGTACGCGCCTATGTGGACGGCGCCGAGCTTGAGCGTTACGCCAAGGTCGGTGTGGTCACCCCGGATCACACCATCCGCACCAAGAATACGCCGCTCATCCTGCCGCCGGCCGACGGTGATTTCGAGGCCCGCGCAAAAGCGGCGCTGGCGGATTATGTGGCGGACTATCAGGCCTATTTCGTCCGCCATAACAGCGGCCAGACCGCTCTCGACCCCCTGCCTCGGGTCATGCTGGCGCCCGGGCTCGGCCTGTTCGGGGCGGGTTATTCCGCCAAGGCGGCGCGCATCGCCGCCGACATCGCCGAGAACGCCATTGCGGTCATCACCGACGCCGAGGCCATCGGCAGCTTCGAGTCGATTACCGAAGCCGAGATGTTCGAGGTCGAATACTGGTCTCTCGAACAGGCCAAGCTGGGCCGCGGGCAAACCGCCGCCCTGGCCGGTCAGGTGGCGGTGATCACCGGCGCCGCCCAGGGCATCGGCGCCGCCACCGCCCGGGCCTTCGCCGCCCAGGGCGCCGAAGTGGCGTTGCTCGATCTCGATGGCGATGCGGCGGCGGAGACCGCGCGCGATATAGGCGGCCTGGGGCTGGCCTGCGATGTGACCGATGGCCAGGCGGTGCAGGCGGCCATCGATCGAGTCTGCGGGCATTTCGGCGGCCTCGATATCCTGATCTCCAACGCCGGCGCCGCCTGGCAGGGGCGCATGGGCGAGGTCGGCGACGATGTGCTGCGCCAGAGTTTCGAGCTTAATTTCTTCGCCCACCAGAGCGTCGCCAAGGCCGCGGTGACGGTCATGCTGGCCCAGGGAACCGGCGGTTGTCTGCTGTTTAACGCCTCGAAGCAGCCGCTCAACCCGGGCCCCGACTTCGGCCCCTACGGCCTGCCCAAAGCGGCACTCATCGCCCTCATGCGGCAATACGCCATCGACTACGGCGCCGACGGCATCCGCTCCAATGCGGTCAATGCCGACCGGGTGAACACCGGGCTCTACGGCGACGGCATGCTTGATGCGCGCGCCCAGGCGCGGGGCCTGACCGTGGCTGAATATCTCGCCGGGTCCAACCTGCTCAAGCGCGAGGTCAAGGTCGAGGACGTGGCCCAGGGTTTCGTCTCCCTGGCCCTGGCCAACAAGACCAGCGGCGCCATCCTCACAGTCGATGGCGGCAATATCGCGGCGGCCCCCCGGTGAGCGGTTCGTTGATCTATCTGGTGCGCCACGGCGAGACCGAATGGAACCAGGCCGGGCGTATGCAGGGCCATCTTGATTCGCCCCTGACGGCGCGCGGCGAGGCCCAGGCGCTGGCCGTCGGCGAGACCTTGCGCGATATTGGGGTGGACGGCTTCGAGCTGCTGGCGAGCCCTCTGGGGCGGACCCTCGCCACGGCGGCGATTATCGCATCCACCCTGGGACGCGACCCGGAGTCCATCGCCATTGACGAGCGGATCAAGGAAATAACCTGGGGCGCCTGGGACGGGCTGACCCGGGCCGAGATCGAGGCCCGCGACCCCGGCGCCCTGGCCCGGCGCCATGCCGATCATTGGGGCTACGCGCCGCCCGGCGGCGGCGAGAGCTACGCCATGGTGGGTTTGCGCGTTGCCGACTGGCTCGCCGGCCTCGACCCTGAGCGGCCGCTCATCGTCGTTTCCCACGGTGGCACAGGGCGCGTGGTGCGCGGTCTCTACGCCGGCCTCGACCATGCCGAGACCCTGGCCCAGGAAGAGCCACAGGACGCCTTCTATCTGCTGCGCGGTGGGCTGGTCGGGCGTATCGACACGGGTTAGGATCATGCATGGCCGGTCACAACCACAACAAGCCTGAATCCGAGGCCGCCCTCAGGGTCAAGGCGATCGAGCAGCTTCTTGCCGAAAAGGGCCTGGTCGATCCGGCCGCCCTCGACGTCATGGTCGATCTTTACGAGAACCGCGTCGGCCCGCGCAACGGGGCCGCCGTGGTGGCCCGCGCCTGGAGCGATGAAGCCTTCAAGGCGCGGCTGCTCGATGACGCGACGGCGGCCATCGCCGATGTCGGCTATAGCGGCATCCAGGGCGAGGACATGGTGGTGGTGGAGAACACCCCCGAGGTCCATAACGTCGTCGTCTGCACCCTCTGCTCCTGCTATCCCTGGCCGGTGCTCGGTCTGCCGCCGGTCTGGTACAAGAGCTTCGCCTATCGCTCGCGGGTGGTGCGCGAGCCGCGCGCCGTGCTCGCCGAGTTCGATCTGGTGATTCCCGACGAGACCGAGATCCGGGTCTGGGATTCGAGCGCCGAGATACGCTATCTGGTGCTGCCCCGGCGCCCGGCGGACAGCGACGGCCTGGATGATGAGGCCCTGGCGGCGCTGGTCACCCGCGACGGCATGATCGGCGTGGCGGCGGTCTGATATGGCCAACTGACATGGCCAACTGACATGGATGGCATTCACGACATGGGCGGCATGCACGGCTTCGGTGCGGTTCCGCGCGGCGAACATGAAGAAGCGGTGTTTCACCAGCCGTGGGAGGGCCGCATCTTCGCCATCGCTTTCGTGGTCGAGAGTATCGTGCCCGGCGCCAATGTGGATGCCGGACGCCATGCCATCGAGCGCATCGACCCGGCAGCCTATCTGGCTGCGTCCTATTACGAGCGCTGGCTGCGCTCGGTCGAGTCCCTGATCACCGACGCCGGGGTTTGCTCTGTTGAAGACATCGATTTGCGGGTCGCCGCGTTGCGCACCAAGGCGGCGGACGTCTGATGGGCGCCTTTCCGCCCGAGGCGGTCGAAGCGGTGGTCTTCGGCGGCTCGACGGCCCGCAGGCCGGCCGACGGCATGACCCCGCGCTTCGCCGTCGGCGATGGGGTGGTGGCGCACAATATACAGCCCGCTGGCCATACCCGCCTGCCACGCTACGCCCGCGGCAAGCCGGGGGTGGTCGCCAGGATCCAGGGAGTCTTCGTGTTTCCCGACAGCAACGCCATGGGCGAGGGTGAGGCGCCCCAGTATCTCTATGCGGTGCGCTTCGAGGCGCGCGCGTTGTGGGGCCTTGATGCGGGCCCCCGGGATGCGCTCTATCTCGATCTGTGGGACAGCTACCTCGATCCCCTATGACGATCCCCGACACTCTGAAAGTGCCCGGCGATGCGGGCGGCCCAATCTTCCAGGAGCCCTGGCAGGCGCGCAGCTTCGCCCTGGTGGTCTCGCTTTGCCGCGACGGGCAATATGAGTGGGACGATTTCCGCCGCCTGCTGATCGCCGAGATCGGCGCGGCGGATGCCGCCGGTGATGGCGCGACCGGCTATTACGATCATTGGCTGGCGGCTTCTGAAAAGCTGCTCACCGCGCGCGGCCTGGTGGCGGCCGGGGATCTCACCGGCCGCAAGATCGAGCTCAAAGCCAACCCGCCAGAGCCCACCAAGGCCGTGCCCAACCCGGTCTATGTGGACCCTGGGCGCCGCTGATTCCCTGTCTTTTTGGTCTGCCCTTTGACTCGACCAAGCGACTTCTTAAATTAATGGACCAAGAAGTCCAGAATTTCCCCACTGTTTGAGAGTCTCCATGGCGCGACCGCGCGAATTCGATACCGACGATGTTCTCGAGAAGGCCATGCAGGCTTTCTGGTCGGGCGGCTATGCGGCCACGTCGCTGGCCGATCTGACCCAGGCCATGGGTATCAGCAAGTCGAGTTTCTATGAAACCTTCGGCAGCAAGCATGAGCTGTTCCTGGCCACTATCGAACGTTACGGCGAGACCGCCGCCGAACGCACCGTCGGGTTGCTGGAGAATTCCACCTGGGCGAAAGGCGCTATCGCCGCGGTGTTCGAATTCGTCATCGATAACGCCACCGCCGAGGGCGAACGACGCGGCTGCTTCATCAATAACTGCGCGGTCGAGTCCGCCTCCCACGACGGCGCCGTCGCCAGCCGGGTGGTCGAATGCCTGGCCAGACTGGAGAGCGCTTTTGAGAGCGCCGTCAGGCGGGGCCAGGAGGCTGGCGACATCACCAGCGATCACGACCCGCAAATCCTCGCCCGGTTTCTCACCAGTAGCCTGCACGGCCTGATTGTGACCTCCAAGGCGAACCCGGATAAGGCCAACCTCAATGACGTGGTGAGGGTCGTTTTGGCTGCACTAGACTGAAATATATAGATATTTTTTTTGCCATTTACGGACCATTTGGTCCTTAACCATGACCCAACGGAGATCCCATGTTCGCTGCAATATTCGAGGAAATAACCGCTGCTTTGCACTGGGCGCGCGCCGCCCGGATTTATGTCGCGGCGAGTCATCACAAGCCCAATCCCTGCCTCTGTCACTAATCCTGTCGTTCCCGACACCCACCCCCCACGAAAGAAAGCAATCACATGAGTATTTTATCGATCCACAGCCCCGAGACGGCGCCCGAAGCGTCACGGCCGTTTCTCGAAGGTGCAAAGAAGCGCTTCGGATTCTCCCCCAATCTCCTCGGCGCCATGGCCGAGTCCCCGGCGGCCTTGGAGGGCTATCTTACCTTATCAAAGCTGTTCACCGGCTCCTCCTTCACCGCCACCGAGCGCCAGATTGTGTTGATCGCGGCCAGCGCCAAGAACGGTTGCGCCTATTGCGTCGCCGCCCATTCGGCCATGGCCGCGAGGGAGAAGGTCTCCGAGGATGTGATCACCGCCCTGCGCGACGACGCGCCCATCGCCGACGCCCGTCTCGAGGCCCTGCGCCGCTTTACTGAGACCCTCGTTGATCAGCGCGGCTGGGCGGGCGATGGCGAGGTCCAGGTCTTCATCAATGCCGGCTTTACGCGCCAGCAGGTCGTCGAGGTGGTTCTCGGGATCACCCAAAAGACCCTGTCGAACTACATCAACCACCTGGCCGATACCCCGCTCGACGACGCCTTTGCCCCTCGTGAATGGACGGCGGCGCGGGTCGGCTGAATGGTGTTTTCCAGGGCCTGATGTAACACCCCCCTGCCTCGTCCCTGGTCAATGGGGGCGGACTCATTGTCCACCCCATTTTTTGTTAACCATCTTCTGCTACAAAGCGGTCATGGAAATGGGATTAAAAACGCTGCATAAGGAAATCTTCCCGGCGGGAGCCGAGATTTTCAGCGAGGGAGTGCATGGCAACCGCGCCTATGTCATCGAAACCGGCAAGGTGGCGATCTGGCGCACCATTAGTGGACAGCGCCAAACTCTCGGCGTGCTCTGCAACGGCAGTATCTTCGGCAAAATGGCGTTGATTGATAATGAACCCCGCATGGCCTCGGCCAGCGCTGTCACCGAAACCGTCTGCATTGTCATTGGCGAAGGCGTATTCAAGAAAAAACTTGAAGATGCGGACCCCTTCCTGGTGGGGGCTGTTACGAATTTTCATGCGCAACATTCGCTCGCTCACCGAAAATTCCGAATTAAAGCAGCAAGAGCCTGGCTCTTAAAGGCTCTCGGCGGGCGCGAGGCGCGATAGCGCAGCATCGATCGCCGCCCGTTCCGGCAGGCTGGGCTGGGCGCCGGCTGTCTCGCAGGCAAGCCCGCCCGCGACGCTCGCCCGGCCAAGCGCCTCGGCGAACGGTCCGCCGCCGTCAAGCGCGGCTGCGAGAACCCCGACGAAGGCGTCGCCGGCCGCCGTGCTGTCGACAGCCTCGACCTCCAGAGCGCCGATGCGCCATGCGGCGTGCGGCTCGAAGGCCCAGGCGCCGTCCGCCCCCAGGGTGACCACGATGGTCACACCCCAGGCATGCCCCAGCGCCCGCGCCGCCGCCACCGGATCGTCGCCGCCGCCATGGCCTGAAGTCTCGGCCAGCATGACGGCTTCGATCTCGTTCATCACCAGTATGTCGCAGGACGCCGCCACGTCCGGCGGCACCGGCGCGGCGGGTGCGGTATTCAGGATCACCCGCGCACCGCTCGCCTTGGCGCGGGTGATGACCGCCCAGGTCTCCGCCGGATCGACTTCGAGCTGGAGCACCAGGGTTGTGTCCGGACCGAGCAGCCCGTCATCGAGCTGGGCAGCCCGCAATTGGCGATTGGCGCCGCTGGCGACGATGATCTGGTTGGCTCCGGCGGTATCGACGCCGATCATGGCGCAGGCGGTAGGCTCGGCCACGGCCACAACGGCGCTCAGATCAATGGCGCACTCGCGCATGGTGGCGAGGGCGATCTCGGCGAAGCCGTCGCGGCCGACACAGCCGATCATGTGGGTATTGGCCCCGGCACGAGCCGCCGCCACCGCCTGGTTGGCGCCCTTGCCGCCGGCCACCACGGTGTAGTCCGGCGCGAGGACCGTCTCGCCGGGGCCGGGCAGGGCGGCGACGCGGGCCACCAGATCCACATTGATCGAGCCGAATACGGTGATCATGGATGCTGCTCCATTAAGTCTCTATGGCATTAGGTCTCTTTGGCGTTGCCCGGCCGGCGGGTGATTTTCAGGGCCCGGCGGTCAAGCTCACTGGCGACTTCGGCCAGAGGCACCCCGGCCCGGGCCATGGCAGTCAGGGTAAAATAAAGCAGATCGGCCGCCTCATGGGCAACCTCGGCGGGGCTCTCCGCCGCCGCCAGCTCGCCGGCTTCCTCGGCCAGCTTGGCGCGCAGCAGATCAGGATCATCGAGCAGGCGCCGGGTATAGGAGCCGTCGGGGGCCTCCGTTGCCCGCTGTGCTAAGCGGCGGGCGAGGGCGGCGACACCCCGGTCGTCGCCCCAGCAGGTCATGGTGTCGAGATGGCAGAAGCCGGGGTCGTTCTGGCTCACGGTGAAGCGCAAGGCATCGCGGTCGCAATCGAGATCGACCGCCAGCAGCTCCTGGGTCGCGCCGGACGTTTCGCCCTTGATCCACAGGCCGCGCGAGCGCGAATGATAAACGCCGCGGCCGGATCGCACGGCTTCGCTCAGGCTGTCTGCGTCCGAGTAGGCCAGGCCGAGGGCGATGCCAAGCTCGTCCACCACCACGGTCGGCCACAGGCCGTCGGGGCGGTCGGAGGTTAGGGGTGCAGCGATAGCGGCGCCGAGATCGAGCCGTTCCGTATAGAGCGCCATGCCGACCTGGGCGTCGGCCCCGAGCTGGTCGAGAGCGGCGATTTCCTCAACCGTGGTAACCCCTCCGGCGAACGTAACGCGGACGCTGCCGGCGTCCTTCGCTAGCGCCTCGGCGCGCTCCAGATCGCCGCCCTTGAGTCGGCCCTCGCGCTCGACGAAGGTGACCAGAAAGCCGCCGACCAGATCGCGCAATTCCGCCATGCGCCCCTCGATGGTTGCGCCGGTCTTGGTCTGCCAGCCCTCGACGACGATCTCGCCGTCCTCGGCGTCGAGCGCCGCCATGACCCTGTCTTTGGGCAGTTCGCGGAGGATTTCGGGGACCGCCTTGGTGCCCAGGATGATCTTGACCGCGCCGGCGTCGAGCCACTTCCGCGCGGTTTCCAGATCGCGGATGCCACCGCCGACCCGGCAGGGGGCGATGGCCAGCAATTCCGTAATGACGTCGCGGTTGTCGCCGCGCCCCAGGGCGGCGTCGAGATCGATGACGGCAACCTCGCCGGCCCGGGCGAAGCGCTTGGCGATGGGCCGGGGGTCGCCGGCGTCGATGGATTTCTCCTTGCCGCCGATGAGCTGCACCGCATGGCCGTCCATCAGGTCGATGGAGGGAATGATCATGGTCTTATCTCCACGCCGCTCGCTTTGAGGTGCTGCTTCACCTCGCCGATAGAGTATATGCGGTCGTGAAAGATCGAGGCGGCGAGCACTGCGTCGGCCCCGGCGTCAATCGCCTGGCAGAGATGCTCCGGCCCGGCGGCGCCGCCCGAAGCGATGACCGGCACAGTGACCGCGGCGGCGACCACGGCGATCAGGTCCAGCTCATAGCCCGAGTGGGTGCCGTCGCGATCCCAACTGGTCAGCAGAAGCTCGCCGGCGCCGAGGGCCACCACCTCGCGGGCCCAGGCGATGGCGTCGCGGCCGGCGCTTTCCTTGCCCGAGCGGATCAGCACCTCGTAGCCGCCGTTCGTCTTGCGGGCGTCGATGGCGACGACGGCGCATTGGCTGCCGAAACGGGCGGCGATTTCGCCGATCAGTTCCGGCCGTTCGACCGCCG
>JAYGED010000145.1:0-2727 GCA_046582565.1 Alphaproteobacteria bacterium | reverse complement strand
TCCGGGCGCGGACCTCCCCGGCGTTCATTATCTGCGGTCCATGGACGAATCCCTCGCCATCCGGGAGCGGCTTGTGGCGGGCGCCCGTCTGGTGGTGGTCGGCGGTGGCTACATCGGTCTCGAAGCCGCATCCGCCGCTCGGACGCGTGGCTGTGAAGTGGTTATTTTGGAGGCCGCGGACCGGATCCTGAACCGCGTGGTCGCGCCCGAGATTAGCCGCTTCTACGAAGACCTCCACCGGGCCAATGGGGTCGACATCCGCACCGGCGTCAAGCTTCTAGAATTTACCGGTGACGGAAAGGTCGAGGCTGTTGTCTGCGAAGGCGGCGTCACCTGCCCCGCCGATTTCGTCATTGTCGGCATCGGCGTCGAAGCCGACAGCGGCCTCGCCGAGGTGGCCGGGTTGGCGGTTGATAACGGGATCGTCGTCGACGCTTATGGCCAGACTTCGGATGAGCATATATACGCCGCCGGAGACGTCGCCAACCAGCCGAACGAGCTGTTAGGGCGCAGGCTACGCCTCGAATCCTGGCAGAATGCGCAGAATCAGGCCATCGCCGTCGCCCGGGTCATGTGCGGTGGGACAGAGCCGCACCAGGAACTGCCCTGGTTCTGGTCTGATCAATACGGCCTTAATTTACAGATGGTCGGCCTGCCCGAGAGCTGGGACCAGATCGTTATACGCGGCGAAATGGCGAGCCATAAGTTTACTGCCTTCTATTTGCGCGACCAGCTCGTCGTCGGGGCGAATGCCCTCAACAACCCGCGTGACATTCGCTTTACCCGCATGCTCATGGAGCAGGGCGCGCGGCCCGACCCGGTGGCCCTGGCGGACCCGAATATCCCCCTAAAATCGCTGTTGGAGGCGTAGAGAGCCTACGGCAAGACCAGGCGGCTGACTTTCTTGCGGCTATGGAGCTTGGTGCAAAGGTCGGCAGCCAACTGCTGACTGGCGAGAGGACCGGCAAGCACGATAAATCCGATGGGCGCATCGATGCCTTCAATCTCATCGATCACAAAACGCAACCCGGACAGCAAATCCACATTGCCGTCACGCATCTCTGTCAGTCCCGCGTTCGCCCTATCGAGGGTCTTGAACACGCCAAGCTGAATTTTGATACCCTCCAGGGGTAAGAAATTCACCAGATCAGGCTGTTCCTCATCCGCTTCTTGTTTCACCGCGGCGGGGGTCACCGCGGCGGGGGTCACTGCGGCGGGGGTCACTGCGGCGGGGGTCACTGCGGCGGTGGTGTCCTGGGCGGCCGGCGGAATCACCGGTTCAATGGCCGCCTCTACGGGCTCTTCAAGGCGAGCGACCTAGACAACACCACTCGATTGCGCCCCACTCGACCGCGCGAAGAAGCGTTCATAGTATTTCAGGTTATTGTCCACCAGTTCCTGGGGCAGGTCCTGTTCAGCCATCTTTTGCGCGGAATTCATATCGCCCTTCATGGCATACATCAGCGCCAGATTCTGTCTTATATGAGGCGTCGACAAGGAACTCATCATGGTTTCTTCCAGCAATGAAATGCCTTCGTCGATCCTTCCCGAAAGCGCCATAGAAAGGGCAAGATTGTTGATAACGCTGGCGTTTCTAGGCGTAACATCAAGCGCCGCACGGTAAGAGCGTTCGGCATTCGCTGAGTCATCGTTGAGGTCATAAGCAATTCCGAGGGCGGAGAGAAGCTCCCAGTCATCGGGAATTTCTTCAAGCATTTCCACCAAGACCTCAATGGCAACTAGCGCCCGTCCCGAAGCCACCAGAGATTTTCCGTATTCCGCCCGAACGGCAAAAATCTTGAGATTATCGGGCTCGGTTTGTTCCAGCACGGCGACGGATTGCGCCGCCTGGCCGATATATCGAAGATTCTTTACCAGGCCGAGCAGGGCCGCAATGTCAGTGGGATCCCGGTTATAGAGGTTCTGGTAGTATTTGGCCGCCGACTGATAGTCGAATTTATCCTGTGAGGTCGCCGCCGCGGTGCGGAAAAAATTCCCGACCGGCATGTCGTTCTTCGTCACCGGCCTCGCGGTTTCCGAATCACCATCCGTGCAGCCCCAGAGAAAGGTCGAGGCGGCAATGCATAAGGCAACTTTGGCGCACGAAAATTTCATCAAGGGCACTTCTTCACAAGCTATTTAACGGGTACATGATGCGCTTTCCCAGAACGAGATTAAGAACTCGCCAGTCTTGCGCTTGTGTCGATGCAATTTCGACTTTCATGGCCAGACTATATCGCCGCTCAGGAAACCGAACAAGACCATCCGGCATGCTATTAAATCATGCCGCTAAATACCGGAAGTTTTCCTTACTTCAAGCCAAGACACGGTTATGGTATGATTGTTTTTGAAATGGTTCGGCCTTTTCTTCCCGGCTTTTACCGTTCAAGTACGGAGGCTCGTCTCATAAGGGCACCTCTAAATATGCAATCCCACGTTTCAATTGGTTAGAATCCTGTTGACGTGACACGAGGGCAGAGGAACCAGCCATGGGCCAAATGGGTTTTTTTCGACATCGCGAATCGGTATGCCGGCCTGGACGCCAAGAACGACCCGCTGTTGAAGATCGACGCGGTTGTTCCGTGTGAAGACTTCCGGCCTCGTCTGGAGGCGGCATGGCGCAAGCCGGCCGAGGACCGGAAGTCGTCGGCGGGGCGCAAACCCTGGGATGCGGTGGTGATGTTCAAGGCGATCGTTCTCTGCGCGCTTTATAATCTCTCGGACGAC
>JAYGED010000127.1:0-11090 GCA_046582565.1 Alphaproteobacteria bacterium | reverse complement strand
TGCAAAGCGCAGCGAATGCTCGCGTAGCGCGCGCGGGCCGAAACGCGAGCCGGCCATGAAGGGCGAGCCGTCATCGGTCGGCACGCCCATGATCGCGATGTCGGCGTCAAGCTTGTCGAGTTCGGTACAAATCGGCGCGCGCAGGAAGGTCGGGATACCCGAATAGGGGTAATCGACCCGATTGCGGCGTTGTTCGAAAGTCATCGTCATTGCCTGTCTCCTTTGTCTTCCGCCAGGGTTGCGGCCGCCGATCCCCGGACCGGCCTACACATGAACGAGCATATCCAGAAACTGCTTGAGACGCTCAGTCTTGGGCGCCCGCAGGATCTGCTCCGGTGGCCCGTCCTCGACGATCCGCCCCTCGTCCATGAAGATGATCCGGTTAGCGACGTTCTTGGCGAAGCCGAGTTCGTGGGTGACGACGATCATCGTCATCCCGCCAGTCGCCAACTCCTGCAAGACAGCGAGCACTTCGCCGACCAGTTCCGGATCGAGGCTGGATGTCGGCTCGTCGAGCAGCATGACAATCGGGTCCATCGCCAACGCGCGCGCGATGGCGACGCGCTGAAGCTGGCCGCCGGACAGCGAATCGGGCCATTGATTGACCTGATCGGCAAGGCCGACACGTTCCAGCAGCGTCAAGGCGATAGCCTCGGCCTCGACCCGCGTTCGTTGCAGTACCACGACCTGCGGCCGCACGACATTCTCCAGCGCGCTCATGTTCGACCACACGTTGAAATCTTGAAACAGCATGCCGACGCGGGCGCGAACCGCGTTGATTTCGCGCTCCGGGCGCGACCGCACCTTGCCGTTCGCGTCAACCGTCTCGCCGACCTGCTCGCCGTCGATATAGACGCGGCCGGCATCGGGCGGCTGCAACCAGTTGATGACCCGCAAAAGCGTCGACTTGCCGCAACCACTGGGGCCGATGACGCATACGACCTCGCCCCGGCCGACGTCGAGGTCGACGCCACGCAGCGCGGTGATCTCGCCAAAACTCTTCTCGATCCCACGGATCGAGATGGTCGCGTGGCCGGCGTTCATCGTGTCATGCGGCGGGCCGCCTCCAGCGATGATTCGACCTCCACCGCAGTCCGTTCCGTCGTGGCCCGATGGCCGCGCCGTGTCTGGAGATATTTCTCGAGATGGCGCACACCGAAGGCGATGGACTCGTTCAGCAGCCAATAGAGCAGGGTGATCATGATAAAGACCTCGAAAGGCCTGAAGGTGATGCCCTGGACGGCGAGCGCCGACATGGTCATTTCCGACACGGTGATGGTCGCCAGGATCGATGACTCCTTGACCGACGACAGCGTCTGGTTGGCGATTGGCGGCAGCACGATGGACCACATCTGGGGGAATACGACATTGCGCAGCGACTGGGAATGGGACATGCCGATGGCGCGCGCCGATTCGCTCTGGCCCCGTGGTACCGCCGCGATGCCGGCGCGGATTATCTCGGCGTAATAGACACTCGAGAAGAGCGCCAGCGCGAGGATGCCGACCAGCATCGCGGGCAGCCTCACACCATAGAACGGCAATACGTAGTAGAGCAGGAAGATCTGGATCATGAAGGGCGTATTGCGGATGACCTCGAGCACGACGACCGATGGCCCCCGAAAGTAGAGCTTCGACGACATGCGCCCGATTGCCAGCAGGACTCCCATCGGCAGGCCCAGGAAGATGGCGCAGATGACGATGATCAGGGTGAGGCGGAAGCCCTCCAAAATTTTCGGACCGTAATCGATGAAGATCGTATAATCGAGGCCCATGGCGCTACGCCCGCCTCATCGAAAAACGCTGTTCGATGACCACCGATGCCCGGCTGATCACGAAGCAGATGACAAAGTAGATGCTGAACGCCCCGATCAGAATCTCGACCGGATGGTAATTGCTGCTGAAGATCTGCTGCGAGACGCGCATCAACTCAACCACCGTGATCATGGCCAATAGAGGCGTCGTCTTGACGACCAGGGTGAACTCGTTGACCAAGGGCGGAATGCTCGCGATAAAAGCCTGCGGCAGGACGATCTTGAGCCAGATTATCCATGTCCTGAGACCGAGCGAGTGCGCCGCCTCGAGTTGACTCTTGGGCACCGATGCGAGCCCACCGCGCAGGATCTCCGTCATAAAGGCGGCGCTGTTCAGCGTCACCGCCAGGATGCCCGCCGCGAAGGCCGACAGGTCAATGCCCACGACCGGCAAGACATAGTAGGCGAGGAAAATTTGGATCAGCACCGGCGTGCCGCGGATGAAGCTGATGTAGATCGCGATGACAATGTTGATCGGTTTGATTTTGAAGCTGCGCAGGACGGTCAGAACGGTGCCGAGTATCAGGCTCAGCACGAAGCTTAAAAACGCGACCTGTACCGTGATCATGGCGCCTTCGAGAAGTCGCGGGAAGGCATCGACGGTATATGAAAAATCGAACTTCATGTCGGTTAAAGGGCTTGCCTTGCCGATGAAAGGCGCAGCCGGGGCGGTGCGCGGCGCACCGCCCCGGTTACGTTCCTCCGATTAGAGGCTAGAGCGCCCCGGCGGGCAGATAGCCCTCGCTGGGAATTGTCATGCGGAAGCCGAACCACTTGTCCTGCAGTTCGTACATATGGCCATTGTCGCGCATCTCCAGGAGTTTCGAGGAGAGGTAGTCACGCAGATCGGTGTCCTCGGGGCGCGTTACCCAGCCCATGTAGGAAATATCGCCAACCGCGCCGACCAGCGCGAATACGTTCGGCTGCTGCTTGACCACGACCGCGAGGTTCGGAAGGCTCTGCACGACAACATCGACCGCACCGTTGGCCAAGGCGAGATAGGACTCCGGATAGGACGTAAAGAGCTTCATCTCCGCGAATCCGGGCAGGCCGTTGGCTTTAAGCGCGGCCTCGAATTCTTCCGAGGCGGGCACGCCGGCCGAAGCCAGCTGCGTACCGACCACTTTGCCCGAAATGTCGTCTATCGTCTGGATCGAATCGTCGTCGAAGCGCTTCATCGTCCAGGTCGTGCCTTCTGAGATTGGCACGGTGAACGCGTATTTCGTTACCCGTTCCGGCCGCACGCTGACCGTCGTCGCGACAAAGTCGAACTTTTTGGCCAGCAGGCCCGGCAGGATGCCCTGCCACGGCAGATCGAGCTGCTCAAGCTCGACGCCCATATCTTTGATGATATAGGTCAGGAGGTCCTTGCCGTAGCCGACGATCTTGCCATCCTCGATAAATTCGAAGGGTGGGAACGCCGCTTCGGTGCCGACAACGACCTTGTTGGTCGCCCTGATTCTGTCGAAGGTTTCACCGGCAATCGCCGGCATCGCGCTAAGTACGGCTATTATGGTGAAAGCTGCGAATCCGACTCTAAATGATTGGTTTGTCATCCTCTGAAATTCCCCCTTTTTGACATCACCCGCCTAATCAGATCGCGGGATGTTAAAATCTTTACCGTTCAAACTTTGTGGATGCTGGCAAATATAAACACATCACTGTCGCTCCGAGTCAAGCGTCGGGACGACATACATGACCTGCGCCTTACACAGACGTAGGCATCACCGGAAAGCCCCCTCGCCGCACCAACTCGGCGAATTCGTCCTGCGTCATCAGGTAATAGCCGGGCTGTTCCATGGCATGGGTGCGCACGTGGCTGGCGATGGTCTCGAGCGTCGATTGATCGGCCTCGAGGTCCATGCACAACAGCCCGTAGGCCACCGTCCAGGTGCTGCACTTGCGCCCGATCGACATTTGCGCGGCGTTGCCCACCAGGCCCGGCGGGAAGGTCAGCACCTCGTCGAGCCGGCCCTTGCGGGCGGGGCCGAAGAACGCCTCCTGGATTTCTTCGGTCTCGGGAACGGCGAATGCCGCCGGTCCGGTGACCGGCTTGTTGACCGGCAGCGGTACGTCGGCGGCCTCGGCGACGAGCTGGGACAGGCCGGTGAGCCGTTCCAGGTCCAGGCCGCAGTCGATGCCGAAGTGAATGCCAAGCGACACCGCGAGTTCCTCAAGAGGCACCTGGCCGGCGAATTCGCCAAGGCCGTTGACCGTCGCGTGGATCACCGTGGCGCCGCCGCGAACCGCGGCCATGGCGTTTGCGACCGCCATCGAGGTGTTGTTGTGGCAATGCACCTGTAGCGGCTTGTCGGTCCAACTGCGCACGGTCGCGACGAGATGCTCGAACCCCCAGGGCGAGACGACACCGATCGAATCGCAGACCACGAGTTCGTCCCAATCGGCCTCGGTTTCGGCAACGAAGCGACGCAGGTAATCGGGCCGCGCGCGTGTTGAATCCATCGCCATCAGCGCCACATGAAGACCCTTCGATCTAGCCTGTCCGGCGAGCGACCGCGCCGTCTCGATCACCGTATCGCCGCTCTGTCCGTCACCGAAAAACCGCTCGTTGACTGAAATTAGGATGACCACGCCCCACAGGCCGAGGTCCGCCGCGACGTCGATCTCGAAGGGCGATTTTACAAAGGCGCAAAGCGGCGGCATGAAATTGCGGCGCGCGATTTCGCGCACATCGTCGATCTCCTCAGGCGTCGGCGTCGGCGAGTTGCCGAGCACCGAGATTCGGTGCACGCCGGCCTCGGCCAGCGCCTCGGCGATGCGAATCTTGTCGTCGCGCGTGAGGTGGATGCCCGCCATCTCCTCGCAGTCGCCCTCGAGCGTCATGTCATTAATCTCGATACGGCGACCGGCCATGTTGGTGTTGACGATGCGGTCGTAGGGGCTGCTGCAATCGGTGAGTCGGGACATGTCTACTCCTAGTTGGCTGCGCTCAGCAGCCGATAAAGCAAAATTCGATGCCGCGCGGCGCGTAGTCGACCACGTGGGTCCGTTCGCCGCTCGTCGGCCGGGTCCAGGCCTCGATCTCATCCTCTGTCTTGTGATCGCTCAGAAGAACGAAATCAGCGTGGGGCATAGCGACAGGAAAGCAATCGAGTGAGTGCCAGACACCCGGTGCGAAGAGGAGGCCGCAGTTTCCATCAAAGCGAAACGCGCGCACCGAGGACGGATCGGGCCCATCGTCCGGCGCGGCGCCGGTGACGCCGGCGACCGCCAACACGGCACAGGCGCCAGCGAGCGGAATGCGGCCCTCGGTGACATGGGTGTGGCGTTCCAGCCGGCTGAAGGTCATCGGCTGTTCGTGATAGCGCATAATCTGGATTCGGGCCGGCGCATCGGCCCGAAAGTCGAGATGCCAGATATCGAGCAGCGGCCGCGCATAATCGGCCGCGCCGTCGAGTGCGGTGATAAGTTGACCGTAGGGCGCGAAGGCCTCGGCGGTCAATGGCTCGGCCTCGATCTCGAATGTGGTGGCCATCTCCCCTCGCATTGATGAACAATCTGTAACGGTGCAGTTTGGTCGTTTACATTTAATTAAATTAACATGCATTGTCATGGTTACGTCAAATTCTGGAGATCGTAGCCATGCTTGAAGACTCGCGCATCCAGTCAACGGTGTCGCTCGACGGCAACGGCAAGCGGTACGGCCATCTGATCGCGCCGAACTCGACCCAGCGCTCGGGCTATGGCGCCGAAATGATCCCCATAGTCGTGATCCGCAACGGCAGCGGCCCGGGCTATTTGCTGACCGGCGGCGTCCATGGCGACGAATACGAAGGGCCGATCGCGCTCATGAAGGTGGCGCGGGAGCTCGAGGCGGACGCCGTCAACGGCCTCATCGTCATCATTCCTTGCCTGAATCTCCAGGCGGTGCTCGCCGCCAGCCGCCTCTCGCCGATCGACGGCAGCAACCTCAACCGGGTATTCCCGGGCCAACGACTCGGCAATTTCAGCGAGGCCCTCGCTGATTTCATCGTGCGCGGCATCTTCCCGCACGTCGATTTTGTCAGCGACCTGCACGCCGGCGGCACCAGCCTGGAATACGTGCCGCTGACCATGATGCATCGCACCGACGACGAGGCGCGCAACGCCCGAAGCCTTGACTGCATGAAGGCGTTCGGCGCGCCGGTGGCGCTGTTTTCGGTGGATCAGGAACCCGACGGGCTGCTCGAATGGAATGCCGAAATTCGCGGCAAGATCGTCGTCGCGGCCGAACTCGGCGGCGCCGGCCGGGTAACGCCAAGGACCGTCGAGATCACCGAGACGGGCATCCGCAACGTCCTTGCCTTCGCCGGTATACTCGATGCGCCGATCGTTACGCCCGAGGCCATGGGCCGGCCGCCGACGCGCATGATGGCGACGCCCGACCTCGATTGCCTGGTGCTCAGTCCAGACGACGGCATTTTCGAGCCCCTGGTGGCGCTCGAGGACAACGTCGCGCGCGGCCAACCTCTCGGGCGGCTCCACAACCCACGACAGCCCGACCGGGCGGCTGCAGTGATCGAGGCGCCCCGGCCGGGCACCATTATCTGCCACCGGCCGTTGCCGATGACGCGGCTCGGTGATTGCCTCTACATCATCGCCGACGATCTGGCCGAATAGGGGATACCGAGTAGCGGCTTCAGACATGACACGGCACACAAATCAATCATGGAGGATACTAGAATGACCGGGAACCACACCGTCGCGCCACGCGAGGAGATGCGCACTTTTATGAACTTCCCGCTGGTCACCGATCTCGACTCCCTCGACGCCCATATAGCGATCATGGGTATCGCCTACAGCGATCCCTACACCATTGACGAGGTGACCAACGATCAGACCAACGCGCCGACCGCGATCCGCCGCGAATCGGCGCGAATATCCCTCAATCTCGACCGCTGGGACTTCGACATCGGCGGCCTGCTGTTCGACGAGCGGGACGACATCCGCGTCGTCGATATCGGCGACGCGCCGGGCGAAGCGCGCGATCTTTCGGCCCATTACCGACACGCCGAGGCGGCGGCACGCCAGGTCTTCGCCAAGGGCGCCATGCTGGTCACGCTGGGCGGCGATCACGGGATACCGATCCCGGTGTTCAGGGCGCTTGAGGACCATGGGCCGATTACCCTGGTGCATATCGACGCGCACCTTGACTGGCGCGACGAGGTCAACGGCGCGCGCGAAGGCTATTCGAGCCCGATCCGCCGCGCCGCCGAGCTCGACTGGTTCGACCGCATCGTGCAGATTGGCCTGCGCGCTCAGGGCAGCGCTCGTGAGGGCGAGGTGCGTGACGCACTGGCCTACGGCTCTGACCTGATCACGGCGTACGAGCTTCACGACATCGGCATGAACGCGGTGCTCGACCGCATACCCGACGGCGGTAATTATTATCTGACGATCGATGCCGACGGTATGGACCCGACCGAGATGCCGGCGGTCGCAGCGCCCGCGCCGGGCGGCGTGACTTATGTGCAGATGCTCAAGTTAATCCACGGCCTGTTCGCCAAGGGCCGGGTCATGGGCATGGACATCGTGGAGATTCAACCGAAGCGCGACGTCAACGGCATCACGTCGCTGACCGCGGGGCGGCTGATCTGGAATTTCATTGCCGCGGCGGTGCGTTCAGGCCAGTTCGACCGCGATTAGCCGGCGATAATTCACTTCCCGCCTGGGGGTTGAAATTAGGGCAAGCCCATGCCCGCCGGACCCGCATACGCCGTGACCCTGCTTTTGACGTCTGGCATCCGGGCGAAGTTGTGTAACCATCGGAGGCACGCAAGATGTACCTGTGGCGGGTCAACATCCGACGAACAGATGATGCCTGGCGTTGAGACCCAAATCACGAAATTCTGCCCCATAGGCTCGCCATTTGTCGGTAACGATAGTTCGTGGCGCGAGACCGTGTTTCCTCAATAGTTTGCGCATCAACTTAAGCGCAGCACGCTTGTCTCGCTTGGCCTGGACGAGGACATCGAGAACTTCGCCATTCTGGTCGGTGGCCCGCCACAGATACATCCAGCGACCACCGATCGAAGCGTACATCTCGTCGAGATGCCATTGCGGATGTGCTTTTGGTCGGTCGCGCCTGAGGCGTCGAGTAAATGCGGCCCGAACCGGATTACCCATCTCTGAACAGTTTCATAGGAGACTTCAACGCCGCGCTCGGCCAAAAGCTCTTCGACATCGCGCAAGCTCAGATTGAACCGAGAATAAAGCCAGATAGCGCGCTGAATGATTGACGGTGGGAAGTGGAGATTGCGATAATTGATCGCGTTCATTTGGACAGTTTAACCGATTCAACTCCACTGATGCATGCGAGTTTGTGACAAAGCCCGCTCTTGCTCTGAGTTTCGGCTGGCCCGGCTCAAGTTAAGTTGACAGCCCCCGTCTGACAGTTTGTTCGGTTGATCGCAATGCGTAACGAAATTGAGTTTTTCACAAAGCCCCCTCCTTCCAAAAACTTATGTGCCGCCAGGGCTGTTTTTTTGGGCGACTGTCAGGCAGACAGCTACCGACGGGCCGGTGAAGTAATTGCCCGCCAGGAACAGCCCCGGTTGCCGGTCACTCGTTGTCTGCAAAACATCGACCAAGCGTTTATGCCCGGATCCGTACTGGGGAAGACCGAGCGGCCAGTGACGCACCCGCGCCACTGTCGGCGCGCCCTCGGCGCCAATCAGATCGCGAAATTCCGAGACCGTCGTGAAACACCTTGTAGACGAGAATGTTCGTGGCACTGCCCGGGCCACCCTGGGTCACCGCATGGATGATGCCGAAGGTATCAAAAAACGTGAATACGATGTTCATGATGAGCAAATAGAAAGTCGTTGGAGACAACGGGGGGAAGGCGATCTTCCACACCCGCATCGCCGGGCCGGCACCGTCAATCGCCGCGGCTTCCATCAAGCTTTTTGGAATCGCCTGAAGGCCAGCGAGGAAAAAGATGAAGTTGAAACTGAACAGTTTCCATGCCGCGGCTATGACGACCAGGATCATCGCGTGGGTACCGTTCAATGTTGGGTCCCACGGAATGCCGAGTGATTTCAGGAGCAACGCCACGGCGCCGAACAGTGGATGGAAAAGAAGCACCCAAAGGATATCCGAGTAGCCACCCTTGTTAACCGACTTGACGACGATGTCCGGGTTCGCGGCGTTGAAATTGACGGCAATTTCGTCAACGGTCTCGCCAATAGCACCACCGAATGGATGCCACCATTCAAACTCGACGGCAGCTTGCGCCGAGCCCATAAACATTCCCGTGAAAAGGACGTCCGTGGGGATAAGCCAGGGGAACACCGGTGCAGCCTCGCGGTTGTTCATCCTCTTAACAACTCGCGGACGAATTCGGCGATTGCTAATTCTCCACGCCTATGAGAGTTGGCGGAGGCGGGCTTGACCGAACTCGGTCCCTAATCGACTGACAGGATCGCCGGAATCATGCCAACGGTGGTCGCTTATCGGCCCACGGCATGATCTGTTCGAAGGCCCGCGAAGCCTGGAGCACGCGCAGGTCCTGGAAGCGACCACCGACGATTTGCAGGCCCACCGGCAAGCCGTCGGGCGTGAAACCGCAGGGGCAGGATGCAGCCGGCAACCAGGTCAGGTTGAACGGGTAGGAGAACCCGGCCCAGCGAATCCAGTCCCAGGGGTGCTGCTCCCAGTGCTCGGGAATGATCAGATCGGCGGGGAACGCGGCCACCGACAGGCTCGGCGTCAGCAGCAGGTCGTAACGCTCGAAAAACCGTTGGACCTTGGCATAGAGTTCGTGGCGGCGCGACTGGGCCTGGAAGTATTCGGCACCCGAGTGGCGCAGGCCATCGCGGGTGCAGGCCACCAAGCCGGGGTCCATGCGATCTTCCCATTCGTCGAGCAAAGACTCGGCGCTACCGGCAAACGCCACCGACCAGAGGATCAACTCCGTGTCGTGGTAATCACCCCAGCCCGGATCGACCTCCTCGATCTCGACTCCGGCGGCCTCGAAGGCGCGCACCGCGCCGGCCACTGAATTGGCTACTTCGTTATCGACCGGCAGATAACCGAGGTCCGGGCTATAGGCAACGCGCAGACCGTCGATACCGTTGTCAAGCTGGCCAACGTAGTCGGCGGGCGGGGCTTCCAGGCTGGCTTGGTCGCGATCGTCGGGGCCGGACATGGCATGCAGCATCATCGCCGCGTCGGTGACCGTGCGTGTCATCGGGCCGATGTTCGACCAGTGATTGTTGTTGTTCGCCCGCTCGCGAGGCACCCGGCCATAGGATGGCTTCAAGCCGTAGATGCCGCAGAACGCCGCCGGCATGCGGACCGACCCGGCGCCGTCAGAGCCCTGGTGGATCGGGCCGATGCCGGCGGCAGCGCAGACCGCGGCCCCGGCGCTCGAGCCCCCGGCGTTGTAGCCATGCTTCCATGGATTGTGGGAGACCCCCGTGATCGGGCTCTTGCCGCAGCCCATCCAGCCAAACTCGGGCGTCGTGGTCTTACCCATGGAAATGGCGCCGGCGGCGGCCAGGCGCTCGACGAAAGGCGCGTCCTCGTCGGGTACCCGGTCGGCATGGACGTAGGATCCGCTCATGGTCCGGATGCCCTTGGTGGAGGTCAGATCCTTGATAGTGGTGGGCACACCATGGAGCGGCCCCAAGGCATCGCCGGTCATCACCGCCTGTTCGGCCTTGCGCGCGCCCTCCATGGCAAGCTCTGGCGTCGGCGTGCAGACCGCATTGAGCTTGGGGTTGAGATCGTCGAGCCGCGCCAGGGTGGCTTCCATCAGTTCGACCGGCGACAGCGCCTTGCTGGCGATCAGGTCGACCAGTTCGCTGGCCGGGGCATAGGCGAGATCGATCTTGTCCATGGTTAGCTCCTTGTCCTCGCGGTTTTTGTGACGCGCCATCGCGCCCGCCGGGTGGTGATGATCATAGCGCCAGGCGGCGCTCGCGGGCGTTCATCCAGGGTCGGCGTTGCGCCAGCGCCCAGGCGACGATCTGAATGGCGGTAGGCATCCCACCGGAGGCGAAGTGACCTGCCCCCCAAGACTGGGCATTCACGATGAGAGTTCTTCCGCATGGTAAATGCCCTTAGGGGGGTTCTGTCAAATTAACTTGAGCTGGACCAGCCGAAACTCAGAGCAAGAGCGGTTTACGCTGCCGATGTCACGGTTTGCCATTCCGCCATCGCCTGGTTGCGGAATATCCGGAGTGTGCGGTTGGCATAGGCTTGTCTAATAATGTCAGGATGGAAGCGGTGGCGCCGGTATGAAATGTTCTGCATTCGCTGATCGTATCAGGCGAA
>JAYGED010000072.1:0-34205 GCA_046582565.1 Alphaproteobacteria bacterium | reverse complement strand
GGCCATGAGCGTGCAGTCCGGGCTGGTCATGCACCCGATCCACGCCTACGGCACGGAAGACCAGCGCGAGAAGTACCTGCCCCGCCTGGCGCGCGGCGAAATCATCGGCTGTTTCGGCCTGACCGAGCCCGACCACGGCTCCGACGCCGGCGGTATGTTGACCCGGGCGCGCAAGGTCGACGGCGGTTTCACGCTCAAGGGCGCCAAGACGTGGATCACCAATTCGCCGATCGCCGACATCATGATCGTCTGGGCCAAGGACGACGAAGACGTTATCCGCGGCTTCATCCTGGAGCGCGGCATGAAGGGCCTCACCACGCCGAAAATCGAAGGCAAGTTCTCCTTGCGCGCCTCGGCCACGGGCGAAATCGTCATGGACGACGTGTTCGTGCCCGACGAGAACCTTCTGCCCAACGCCAAGGGCTTGAGTGGGCCCTTCGGCTGCCTGAATAACGCCCGCCTCGGCATCTCCTGGGGCGCGCTCGGCGCCGCCGAGTTCTGCTGGCATGCGGCGCGCAGCTACACCCTGGAGCGCAAGCAGTTCGGCCGTCCCCTGGCCGCCACCCAGCTCGTCCAGAAGAAGCTCGCCGACATGCAGACCGAAATCACTATCGGCCTGCAGGCCGCCCTGCGGGTCAGCCGCCTGCGCGACGAAGGCCGGGCGGCGCCTGAAATGATTTCCCTGGTCAAGCGCAACTCCTGCGGCAAGGCCCTCGATATCGCCCGCACCGCCCGCGACATGCACGGCGGCAACGGCGTGTCTGACGAATATCACGTGATCCGCCATGTGATGAACCTGGAAGCGGTCAACACCTACGAAGGCACCCATGACATCCACGCCCTGATATTAGGCCGCGCGCAGACCGGAATTCAGGCATTTACGGGGTAGCTCACTTCGGCAAGGGTAGCGGTTTGAGGCTGCGTAGATAGGCGATGACGGCATCGAGGTCGGCGTCGCTCATGGTGGCGTAGAAACCGAAGCCCATGGGCGGGAAGAGCCGGTTGCCGTCAGGCCGCAACCCCTGGGTGATGATGGTTTTGAGCTCGCTGTCGCTGTAATCGGCGATGCCGTCTTCCGGGTGCGGGGTGATATTGGCCGACACCGAGACGCCCCAGGGACCGGGGAAGGCAAAGCCCCCGGCGCCGAGCTGGTTTTCAAAGTCGGGGCGCCCCTGGACCAGCGGTGTATGGCACTCGATACAATGACCCAAAGGCCCGGCGAGATAGGCGCCGTAGACGACCGGGTCGTCACGCGGCGTCTCGGGCACGCTGCCCACGGGCGGGCCGTATGACGGCGGCAGGGGGATGCGGAATTCGGATCGCGGTACGATATTGCGCACCGACGGCACCGAGCGAAGGTAGGCGATGATCGCCGCCAGATCGTTGTCCGAGATGCCGCTATAGAGGCCAATCGGCATGGGCGGGCCGATGATCGAGCCGTCGGGCCGCAGGCCCTCGCGGATCGCCGCCATGATTTCGGCGTCGCTTCAGGCGCCGATGCCGGTCTCGGCGTCGGGTGTGATGTTCGGGGCATAGGAGGTGAACTCGTCGAACTCGATGAGGAAGCCGCCGGCCAGCTCCATGCCCGGCGCCAGACCGCCTTGTGGCGTCTTCGGCGTATGACAGTTGCCGCAGGCAACGATGCCCCCCATCAGATAGGCGCCGCGCTCCAGCAGCGCATCCGCCGCAAGCGGCCCCGCCGTCATGGTCAGCAACCCGACTAAAAATAAAATCGATTTCTTCATGTTCCTACTCCTCATTCCCGGCGATCAGCTTGATGATCGCGGAGTAGTCCAGATCGGCGTTGCCGGCGTTGACGAACAGGGTATAGAGCGCCGCCGCCTGAGCGCCCAGCGGGGTTGCCGCGCCGGCGGCGATGGCGGCCTGCTCGGCGAGCTTGAGGTCTTTGTGCATCATGGCGGCGGAAAATCCCGGCTTATAGTCGCGGTTCGCCGCCGAGGTCTCGACGATGCCCGGCACCGGCAGGTGATTGAGCATGGCCCAGCAGGAGCCCGACGCGGTCGAGGAGATATCGAACAGCTTTTGCCAATCGAGCCCCAGGCGCTTGGCCAGCATGAAGGATTCCGAGACGCCGATCATGGTGATGCCGAGGATCATGTTGTTGCAGAGCTTGGCGACCTGGCCGTTGCCCGCAGGCCCGGCATGGACGATCTTTCCGCCCATGACATCGAGCACCGGTGCGGCGCGGGCGAAGGCTTCGTCCGTGCCGCCGACCATGAAGGTGAGGGTTCCCGTCTCGGCCCCGGCAATGCCGCCCGAGACCGGCGCATCGAGCATGGCGAAGCCGGCGTCGGCGGCGGCCTGGTTGACCGCGCGGGCGGTTTCCACGTCGATGGTCGAGCAATCGATGAACAAGGCGCCCTCCCCGGCAGCGGCAATGGCTCCATCGTCACCGAGATAGACAGTGCGCACATGGGCGCCGGCCGGCAGCATGGAGATGATGACCTCGCCCGCCGCCGCTGCCTGGGCAGCAGTTTCCGCGACCGCCGCACCAGCTTCACGCGCCTTATCGAGAGCCTGAGCGACCGGATCGTAAGCGGTCACCTGATGGCCCGCCTTTATCAGATTGACAAGCATCGGCCCGCCCATATTGCCAACGCCGATGAAACCGATCTTAGCCATGGTCATATCTCCCTTGTCATAAGCTTAGCTCATCGCCCGCCAGGGGCGAGAAGTAGGCGTCGACGTCGGCCTCGCCGACATCGGCGAGGGACGCTGGGCGCCATTGTGGATTGCGGTCCTTGTCGATGACCGCCGCGCGTATGCCCTCGCGGAAGTTGGGGGCCGCGCAGAAGCGCTGAGACAGGCGGAATTCGAGCGCCATGGCCTGGGTGAAGACGAGATCAGCGCCCTCGCGAATTTGGCGAAACGCTACTTTCTGGCTGATCGGCGATTTTCCCGCCATGGCCTCTAGCGTTTCACCGGCCCAGTTGTCGCCCTCGGCCTGCAAAGCCTGAATGATCGCCTCGACGGACTCTCCGCAGAAGCATCGGTCGATGGCGTCGCGCCGCTCGGCGAGAGACGCCGGGCCCGGATCGATTGTCACGGCATCGAGGTCGTCGAGGCTGTCGGCCAGTCTGTTGCGGGGCACATAATGGGTGGCGACACCGCAGTAGAGTGCGTCGGCCGGGCCGAGCCGGGTACCTGTGAGCCCGAGATACATGCCGATTTCGCCGGGCAAGCGCGGCAAAAACCAGGCGCCGCCCACATCGGGGAAAAACCCGATGCCGGTTTCCGGCATGGCGAACAGGGCCTTCTCGGTGACCAGGCGATGGGAGCCGTGGATCGACACCCCGACCCCGCCACCCATGACCACGCCGTCGATGATCGCCACATAGGGCTTCGGGTAGGTGTGGATGCGGTGGTTGAGGTGGTATTCATCGCGATAGAAGGTATCGATATATGCTGCATCGCCCTGCCCCATGGCCTCATAGAGCGCGCGGATATCGCCGCCGGCGCAGAAGGCGCGATCACCGGCGCCTTCGATCACCACGCGCTCGATGGCATCGTCCTCTGCCCAGGCCTCGAGTTGGGCGGCAAGCGCCAGAATCATGCCGTGGGTCAGCGCGTTGAGTGCCTGGGGCCGGTTGAGGACAATCCGCCCTGCCACGCCCCTTATCTCGAAAAGAATCTCGTCCATGGGCAAGGATTACCACGATTGGGCCACAATCACGCCGGAATCAGGTCACAAAGCGCCCTTACAAAAGTAATCAACCCGGC
This sequence comes from Alphaproteobacteria bacterium, assembly GCA_046582565.1. GTDB lineage: Bacteria > Pseudomonadota > Alphaproteobacteria > JAAXGF01 > JAAXGF01 > JAYGED01. Next base: position 30,464 of record JAYGED010000072.1, on the reverse strand, counting down.
GACACCGCCCAGCATGGAGCAGATTATGAAAATTCAATACCCCCTGACGGTTCTCACCCTTGCCGCTATCGCTTTTGCAAGCGGTGCCGCGTTAGCCGGCGGCATGCCGTCGGACGAAGGCCCCGAAGTGCTTCTTGAAGAGCTGGGGTTCGAAAAGATGGAAATTGATCGCGGCAACAATCTCAGCAGCGACAGCCTCGATCAAGAAACCATAACGGCCATCATCAAGAGCCAGACACCTGAGAGTTTACCGGTAGCCTATATTCCGGCGGCCTATGTCACGGTGGTTGCCACAGAAACCCCAATGGACGCCCCCGACGCCCTTCCTCAGGACACACCCAAACTTTCGCTGGCGCTCAACAGTCCCGAAGGCTTTTTGCCGCGCGATCATCGCTGAGTTTGCCTCCCAGCGATGGGCATAGCCTGATGCGTCAGCCGCGGGCGTCCCTCCCCCGGGGGCGCCCGCTTTTTTTGACTAATCAGCCAGCAATCTCTTGGCGATGATGACCCGCATGATTTCGTTGGTGCCTTCGAGGATTTGATGGACGCGGAGATCACGCATGAAACGTTCCACGGGCACATCGCGCAGATAGCCGTAGCCGCCATGAAGCTGTAGCGCTTCGTTGCATATTTGAAAGCAGGCGTCGGTGGCATAGCGCTTAGCCATAGCGCTGTACAGGGAGGTGTCATCGGCGCCTGCGTCGTACTTGGCGGCGGCATTGAGGACCATCAGCCGGGCCGCTTCAAGTTCGGTCGCCATATCGGCGAGTCGGAATTGCAGGGCCTGGAATTCGGCCAGAGGCTTGCCGAACTGGCGGCGCGTTTTGAGATGCTCGCGCGCCGCATCGAAACAGGCCTGCGCGCCGCCCAGGGAGCAGGAACCGATGTTGATGCGGCCGCCGTCCAGGGCGCGCATGGCGATTGCAAAGCCTTGGCCTTCTGCGCCTATACGATTGGCCACGGGCACCCGGCAATCGTCGAAATGGAGCATGGCGGTAGGCTGTGAATGCCAGCCGAGCTTCTTCTCCTGGGCGCCGAAGCTCAGTCCGGGTGTGCCGTCTTCGATCACCAGACAGGAAATACCGTCCGGCCCCTCTTCGCCGGTGCGCACCATGCAGACATAAAGATCGCTGCGCGAGGCGCCCGAGATGAAGGCTTTGGCGCCGTTGATCACATAATTCTCGCCATCGCGAACCGCGCGCGTTGAAAGGGCGGCGGCGTCGGAACCGGCTCCCGGCTCGGTCAGACAGTAGCTGGCGATTTTGTCCATGGTCGCCATGGCGGGCAGCCAGCCGTTGCGCTGTGCCTCGTCGCCATAGGCATCAATCATCCAGGCCGTCATGTTGTGGATCGAAAGGAACGCGGCGGTCGATGCGCAAGCCCCTGCCAGGGCCTCGAAGATCAACGCCCCCTCAACACGGCCCAGTCCGCTGCCGCCGACATCCTCGGCCACATAAATGGCGGCCAGGCCGAGACCCGCCGCGCGGCGCAAGGTTTCAACCGGAAATGTACAAGCCTCATCCCACTCGGCGGCGTATGGCGCCATCTCCTTGGCCGCGAAATCCCGCGCCAGTTCCTGGATCGCCCGCTGTTCTTCGTTCAACTCAAAATTCATCGCCCGACTCTAGCGCCCCCCGGCGGCGCTTGCCAGAGCCGCTTTGGAGGGGTATGTCACCGGATATGACGCAAACTCCCTTCACCTCCATCGGTCGCTATCCGACGACCCGTATGCGCCGCAATCGCCGAGACGGCTGGAACCGCCGGCTGGTCTCGGAGAACAGCCTGTCTGCTGGCGACCTGATCTGGCCGGTGTTTGTCCATGACGGCGATGGCGCCATCGATGTGCCGTCCATGCCGGGTCAGCAGCGGCTATCGATCCCTGTCCTGGTCGAGCGCGCCGGCGAGGCCTGCGACCTCGGCATCCCGATGATCGCCATATTTCCGGTCATCGAGCCTGAACGCAAGAACGCCGAAGGCGACGAGGCGGTGAATCCCGATAATCTGGTGTGCCGCGCCGTCAAGGCTGTCAAAGCAGCGGTGCCCGGCATCGGCGTCATGTGCGATGCGGCGCTCGATCCGTTCACCGATCACGGCCATGACGGCATCATCGCTGACGGCTATGTGGTCAACGACGAGACCGTCGAAATATTGTGCCGCCAATCGCTGGTTCAGGCGGCCGCCGGCTGCGATGTGATTTCGCCGTCGGATATGATGGACGGCCGCATCGGCGCTATCCGCGCCGCCCTCGATAACGCCGGATATGAACGGGTTCGCATCATGTCCTATGCAGCGAAATACGCCTCGGCCTTCTATGGCCCGTTCCGCGACGCCATCGGCTCGTCGGCAACCTTGGGCCAGGCCGACAAGAAGACCTACCAGATGGACCCGGCCAACAGCGATGAGGCGCTTCGCGAGGTGGCTCTCGACATCGAGGAAGGCGCCGACATGGTGATGGTCAAACCCGGCATGCCCTATCTCGACATCATCCGACGCGTTAAGGACGCTTTCGGCGTGCCCACCTTCGCCTATCAGGTGAGCGGCGAATACGCCATGCTCAAATGCGCCGCCGGCAAGGGCTGGCTCGACGGCGATAGGGCCATCCTCGAGTCCCTGATCGGCTTCAAGCGCGCCGGGGCGAACGGCATCCTGACCTACGCCGCCGTCGAGGTCGCGAAAACGCTCAAGGGCAAGTGACCGCGTCTAGGACGCGAGCCGTAGAGGCCGGTGTCAACCATGCGTGACGGTTAAAGAACCCGATTGAGCGAATCCAAAAAGGGTTCGTCGCGCAGCCCGACGAAGGTATCCGGGTAGAAGCCGTTGAACTGGGTGCGCAGAGCACTGCCATAAGCGCCGAGCTGGCCGATTTCAATCCAATCGCCTTCACGAACATCGTTGGGCAGCCGGAAAGGATGCGGCAGCATGTCGATGGAATCGCAGGTCGGTCCGGCAACGGTGAAATCCATGTAACTGTCCGATGGTGTGCCATCCAGTCGAATCAACCTCACCGGCATCTGTAATTGACCGGTGACCATCTCCGACAAGCTGCCGTGAACGCCGTCGTTGATATAGATCTGATCTTCCTTGCGAAGCTGAACCTGGACCACCAGGGAACAGGACGACGCCACCATGGCGCGACCGGGTTCGCACATGGTGGTGCAGTCACGGCGTAGATTGAGGGTCGCCAGGCCGGTGGTGATCTCGTCCATAAAGGCTTCCAGCGGTGGTGTGTTGACGCCCTTGTAGGCCGCCGGAAAACCGCCTCCCACATCGAGGAAATGTATCTCCGTGCCGGCAGCCTCGGCGACCTCGCCAACCAGACCCAAGGCCGTGCGATAGGCGCGCGGTGACAGGCACTGCGACCCCACATGGAAGGCCAGCCCACCCTGGCAGCCCTCATCGCGCACCGCCCGCAGCAAGTCGGTGGCGAGCGCCGGGCTGGCGCCGAACTTGGTCGACAGATCGAAGGCGGCGCCGGCATGGGGCGTCGCCATGCGCACGATGATCGCCACCCCCTCGCCGCCGGTCTCATCCATCACCTTGGTGAGCTCGGATGGGTGGTCGATGACGAAATGGCGCACCCCGTAAACGTCATGGGATGTCTTGATGACCGCACGGGCCTTCACCGGGTGCATGAAATAGGCGGTAGTGTCGGAAAACATCTCGCGCACCTGGGCAATTTCCGGCAAGGACGCGGTATCGAAATGGCGGATGCCGGCATCGTACAGGGCTTGCAGCACAATCGGATGGGGATTGCATTTGACCGCGTAGAGCACCCGCCCGGGAAACCGCTCAAGAAACTCCCGCGCTGTCTCGGCGAGAACGCCGGCGCGCATGCAATAGACCGGATAGCTCGGCGTCAGTGCCTCGATCATGGCGCGGGCGTCGTCGAAATTCGTCTCTGACATCATTTCTCCTCAGTTGGCATTAAACTAGGATATAGACAGTCATCCCGGAACCGAAGAATATCCGGGCGAACATTTCCCAAGGGGGGCAGGATCATCAAAGCTACGGATTTACCACAGCTTGCTGAATGGAAACCGGCGGTATCCAGTCCCGGCTATTTCACAGCTGAAGAATGCGACAAGGTCATCGCCCTTTGCGGCGAAATGGAATCGGGCCATGTGGAGGGAGAAGACGAAAAACACTCCAACCGCCAGTGCCAGGTCGGCTGGATTGTGCCGACAACTCCGGGCGCCGAATGGATCTTCGACAAGACAAAATTCCTGGTCAACGAGGCCAACCAAAAACATTACCACACCGATCTGTTCGGCTTCACCGAGCGCTTGCAGATCACCAAATACGTAGAAGGTAATTTCCAGAATTGGCACATGGATATGGGGCATGGTCGCTATAGCGTCCGCAAGCTGACATTTTCCATTCAGCTTTCGGCGCCCGAGGATTACGAAGGCGGCGAGTTCGAGGTGTTGAGCTATTACGACCCGCAATCCTTCCCCAAGAGTCAGGGCACCATGATCATTTTACCGACCTATGTGGTTCATCGGGTCAAGCCGGTTACCTCGGGCATCCGCTATTCTCTGATCGGCTGGATCGGCGGGCCCCATTACCGCTGATCGGGATATAGATTTCGGCAAGACCGCGAGCGATTACGGCGCCCATCGTGCGGGCTTCCCCGAGGCGTTATATGATCGCCTGGCGGTCTTCGGTATCGGCAAGGCGGGCCAGCGCCTGCTCGATCTCGGCACCGGCACCGGCGCTCTCGGGCGCGGCTTCGCGCGGGCCGGCTGCAAAGTAACCGGCCTCGATCCTTCTGATGCGCTGATCGAAGAGGCCAAAAGGCTCGATGGCGAGGCGGGCGTCACCACCACCGATTACGTTATCGCCCGCGCCGAGGAAACCGGCTTCCCCGATCATGCCTTCGATGTGGTGACGGCCGGCCAATGCTGGCATTGGTTTGACCGCCCGGCGGCGGCGTCCGAGGCAGCGCGCCTGCTGAAACCCGACGGCGCCCTGGTGATCGCTCATTTCGACTGGATCCCGCTTCCCGGCAATCTGGCCGAAGCCACGGAACGGCTGATCTAAAAACACAACCCAGATTGGACTATGGGCGGCGGAACGGGCATGCCGCGCGAATGGCTTGCCGATGTGGCCATGGCCGGGTTCAGCGGGATCGAGACCTTCTCGTTCGATGAGCAGACGCCCTACAGCCATCAAGCCTGGCGTGGCCGTATCCGGGCGAGCGCCGGGGTCGGCGCCAGTTTGCCCGCCGATGCGGTAGAGAAATTTGATGGTGAGCTCGACAATCTTCTGGAGACGCGATTCCCCGAAGATCCGCTAGGCGTTCTTCACCGATGTTTTGCCCTGGTCTGCCAATTCACTTAGGGCCGCTTGCCTGTCCATACTAGCATTTATAATCACAGGCCCCTCCGAGACCATGGGCGGATTCACGGATAATGTTGCGCAGTGTCGCTTTCTCCAAGCCCGTGAAATGGCCTGACTCTCTTCCGCACCCTTTTTGTCCTGGCAGACAATCACCGTAATGCCGCCGAGGGCGGCGCGGATGACCGTGTAAGCCTGGAACCCCGAAATGGAACGCATGAGGTTTTCGACCTCATCCTTGCGTTCTTCCAATATATCAAACATGTTTCCCGCCCCCCGGCCGGAGTAAATTTTTACAACTGCATTCATGAAAATTTGTTCCTGTTTAAAACCCGCCTGCATTTACCACTTCCCGGTGATTCCGCTTCGTTAAGAATCTTCAAGAAGTCTGGAAGCGATTGCTAAGGGGTTTCGCCCGTGCGTACCTCTCACTTCGGCAATCTGCGGCTGCAGTCCGATAAATTGAGGAAAGATAGATTGTCTTAACGTCGGCGCAACCCGAAGTCAGATATCGAATATGCGCCTCGCGTTGTCTTCGCGCACAGCTTGGCGCTGGTCCGCAGGCAGGGCGTCGACCCGCGAGAGACAACCGGCCATGTCGCCGATGTCGTGGGGGTAATCCGAGCCGTACATCACCTTGTCGACGCCGCCAACCTCAATACAGAGTTCCAGGGCGCCCTGACTATAGGTCACGGCATCGTAGTAGATGCGTTTGAGATATTCCGACGGCGGTATGGTGATGACCTCCTGGCTATGGAGGGTCATCTCATAGGAACGGTCGAGACGGCCGGCGAGGAATGGCAAGGTGGCGCCGGCGTGAGACGCGATGATCTTGAGGTTGGGATAGCGGTCCAGGAATCCGCTGTAGATCATCTTGGAGATCGCCAGGGTGGTGTCGAACATAAAACCGACGGTCGAGGTCAGACTGTATTTGCGCATGTCCATCTCAGGGGTTCCCGGCGGCTCGCTAGGATGCACTAGCACCGGCAGGCCGCGATCATCAATGGCCTGCCAGATCGGCGCGAAGTCATCATCGGTCAGGTGACGGCCGGCGATATTGGCCATCACCATGACGCCGATGGCGCCGTTATCGTAAGCGCGCGATAGCTCATCGACCGCGCTCGCCGGGTATTCCCAGGGCAGCGAAGCGATATAGCGAATCCGGTCGGGATGCTCGGCCTGTCCGCGCGCCATGCTGTCATTGACCAGTTGGGCGGCCTCGAGACTGACCGCCTCACCGCCCCAATAGACGTTCGGGCAGGTCAGCGAGACGATGGCGATGTCGACACCGCCCGCGTCCATGTCCCTGATCCTGAGATCATAATCGAAATGTCCCGGCATGGGCGTCATGAACAGAGCGCCTTCGCGATAGATGCCCTCCAGATCGTCGGTGATATTGGCGACGCCGTAACGCGGCGCGCCCTTGTCGCGCAGCAGCTTGAACCAAGCGCGATCCAGCATATGGGTATGGACGTCGATAACTGTCATCGTAAAGCTCCTGGATTAAATAACGCCGCGGTAGCGCAAACCCGCTAATTCATCCGCGCCGAGTTCGAGCATTTCGCCGAGCACCGCGTCGGTATGTTCACCGAGCAACGGCGGCGGAAGGTCATAGGATGGCGGAGTCGCCGACATTTTCAACGGCGAGCCGATCAGGCGCACCGGCTTATCGACCAGGGGATGAGCCATGGCGATTTCCATCTCCCTCGCCCGCACATGGGGATCGTCGAAAACCTGATCGATGGTATTGATCGGGCCGCTGCTCACATTGCAGGCCTCGAGGCCCTCCAGCCAATGGTGCGACGGTTTGGCGGCGACGATATCGGCGAGGATCGGGATCAAGGCCTCGCGGTTAAGCACGCGCTCGACGTTGGTGCAAAAGCGGTCGTCCTTGCACAGCTCCACCACACCGGCGAATTCGCAGAAGCGGTCAAACTGCCCGTCGTTGGCGATGGCCAGAATGATGTGGCCGTCGGAGGTTGCGAAGACCTGATAGGGAACGATATTGGGGTGGGCATTGCCGAAACGCGGCGGGGCGACTCCCGAGGCGAGGTAATTCATCCCCTGCATGGAAAGCGTGGCGACCGAGGTGTCCAGCATGCTGATGTCGATATGCTGGCCCTCCCCGGTTATTTCACGGTGCCGCAACGCCGCGCAAATGCCGACAGCCGCATACATGCCCGACATGAGGTCCGAAATCGGCACGCCGCTTTTCTGAGGTTCGCCCTCAGGCTCTCCGGTGGTGCTCATGAGGCCGCTCATGGCCTGGATCAACACATCATAGCCGGGACGCTCCGCGTAAGGTCCTGTCTGTCCGAAGCCGGTGACCGAGCAATAGACCAGCCCCGGATTGGCATCCTTAAGCTGATCGTAGGAAAGCCCGTATTTGCTCAGCCCGCCGGTCTTGAAATTCTCCACCAGGATATCGCATTGAGCGATCATGCGGCGCGCCAGGTCCTGGCCCTCCGGCTTGGTGAGATCGAGCGTGATCGAACGTTTGTTGCGATTTAGCCCGAGAAAATAGGCGCTTTCCGAAGTTTCGCGGCCGGCCTCGTCCTTGAGGAAAGGCGGGCCGAACTTTCGGGTGTCGTCACCGCTTACCGGCCGCTCGACCTTGATCACCTCTGCGCCCAGGTCGCCGAGAATCTGGGTGCAGGTCGGGCCCGCGAGAATACGGGTCAGGTCGAACAGGCGCAGGCCGTTAAGGGGTCCAGTCATGAGTGTTTTTTCTCCTCGGGTGTTTATAGAACCCATACGGCCCGCGTTGACAAGCTACGGTGCGCAGTTACCCTGTCGGCAATGGCGAAAAGCAAATTCAAGAAACTGTTCCGGCGCGCCGTATCGGTCGTCTTTACGATAGTCATTCTGGGGCTTGCGGTCGGCTATGGGGCGTTGCGATCGTCTCTACCGACTATCGACGGGGAAATCGCCCTCGCCGGCCTGGATGGCGAAATTGAAATATTGCGTGAAGCTAACGGGGTGCCTCATATCTATGCCGAGTCCGAGGCTGGGGCCTACTTCGGCCTGGGCTTTGTGCATGCCCAAGACCGTCTCTGGCAGCTTGAGGCGAGTCGCCGACTGGGTGCTGGGCGCCTGTCGGAGATATTGGGCCCACACTCCCTCGATATCGACCACTTCTTTCGCACCCTTGGCATCTATCGCATCGCGGCGCGTGGATTTGCGGTTCTCGACCGTGATACCAAGGCGGCCTATGAGGCCTATGCCGAGGGGGTCAACGCCTATGTGGAGACCCATAGCGGCCTTTTGCCGCCGGAATTTCTCATACTTGGTGCGCCTGCACCGGAACCCTGGGCACCCGCCGATTCCCTGGTCATACTCAAGCTCATGGCGTGGGACCTGAGCGGAAACTGGCGCGACGAGCTGCTGCGCGCCCGCTTGGCCGACCAGCTTTCTGCATCGCAGATCAATGACTTATGGTCGCCCTACCCCGGTGATGGTCCGGTGGCCTTACCCCAATTGCCTTTCACGAGTTTTAGCCAGCTTGGCGATCTCGACGAGCTTTGGCGCCGTACGCCGCCGGGGCCGACGCCCGATGTGGGTTCGAACAATTGGGTGGTCTCGGGCGACCGCAGCGAGAGTGGCCTGCCGCTGCTCGCCAACGATCCCCATCTCGGTCTCGGCACGCCCGGGCCTTTCTATCTTGCCCATCTCAGCGCCCCCGGACTCGATGTGGTCGGCGCGACCTTACCCGGCGCGCCCGGGGTCGTGCTGGGGCACAACCAGAGCATCGCCTGGGGTTTTACCAATACTTACCCCGACACCCAGGACCTGTTCATCGAAACCATCGATCCCGATGACCCGACGCGCTATCTAGCGCCCGGCAGCCCGCGCAGCTTTGAGACCCGCAGGGAGATCATTGCCGTTAAAGGCGAGCCCGATGTGGAATTCGAATTTCGAACCAGCCGGCACGGTCCGGTGCTGTCCGATTTGCAGATACTGGGCAACCAAGCCGAAGCGCCCCGCGAGGTCATGGCGCTGGCCTGGACTGCGTTGCGCGATGATGATTTGACTCCCCAGGCAGCACTCGCCCTGGCCAGGGCGGAAAACTGGCAGGCGTTTGTCGCCGCATTGAAGGATTTCCACGGCCCGCAGCAGAACATGGTCTATGCGGATCGGGACGGCAATATCGGCTTCTACGCACCGGCGCGGGTGCCGTTGCGGCGCAAGGGAAATGGCTGGCTGCCGGCGCCGGGATCGAGCGGCGCCTATGACTGGGACGGCTTCATCCCCTACTACGCCCTGCCTTTGGTATTCAACCCGCCAGCCGGATACATCGTCACCGCCAACAACAAGATCACGCCCGATGATTATCCTTTTTTCATCACGCGTGACTGGGCAGCGCCCTATCGGGCGGCGCGAATTACCGAACTGATCGAAGGGAGAAAACACGATCGCGAGAGCTTCCGATCCATTCAGACTGATCAGGTTTCGCTCATGGCGCGTGAAATGCTGCCCTATCTGCTCGCGGCTGAGCCGCAAAACGATGCATCGAAAGAGGCGCAATCCCTACTGTTCGACTGGAAAGGGGAAATGGCCGGAGAGCTGGCCGAGCCTTTGATTTTTTCCGCCTGGTACCGGGAATTAACAAGCCTGGTCTACGGCGACGAGCTGGGACCCATGTTCACCGCTGCCTGGAGCCAGCGCCCGTTGTTCATGCGCGCCGTGCTGGAAGGCCGGACGGCTGGCGAATGGTGCGACGATACCGCCACCGACCAGCAGGAAAGCTGCGCCGACCGCTCCGCCCTGGCGCTGGACAGGGCGATTGCCGGACTTTCGTTGATTTATGGCGACAACATTTCCCGATGGCGCTGGGAGGACGCCCATGTGGCCGAATTTGGCCATCGCATATTCCAGGATCAGGCGCCGTTCAGCTGGTGGTTCGATAACAGCATCGGCAACGGCGGCGGGCGTTACACCGTCAACGCCGCTGGGTTTCGGTTCAGCGAGGCGGTGCGCCCGTTCGTACAGAACCATGGGCCGGCCATGCGGGCGGTCTACGACATGAATGCGCTCGATGAATCCCTGTTTATCATCAGCTCCGGCCAATCGGGTAATCCCTTGTCGCCCCATTACAGCGATCTCGTGGAACGGTGGCGAGATCATCGGCCTTTCACCATCCCGACAGAGCGTGCCGCCGTGGAAGCGGCGAGGCGCGATCGTTTGGTTCTTGTTCCACGTTAGAAAATCCTACTAATAGACCTATATGGTAGATATTTTTTCTATTCACCATGGGACGACACCACTGCTAGTGAGCATCCCTCATTGCGGCGTCTATGTGCCCGACTCCATCGAACGCTGCCTTACCCCGGAAGCCCGCCTCCTCGCCGATACGGATTGGCATCTAGAGAGGCTGTATGATTTTGCTAAAAGCATGGGCGCCGGCGTGATCGCGGCGACCCACTCACGCTATGTCATCGATCTCAATCGACCGCCCGACGGCGCAGAGCTTTACCCCGGCGCCGACAATACCGAGCTTTGCCCGACGACCAGCTTTGCCCGCGAGCCGCTTTACGAACCCGGCAAAATGCCCGGTCAGGATGAAATTGAGCAGCGGATCGACGGCTATTGGCGGCCATATCATGAAGCATTGTCTGATGAGATCGATCGATTGCGGTCACGCCACGGTGTCGCCTTGCTGTTTGACGCCCATTCCATTCAGAGCGAAGTGCCGCGATTCTTTGATGGCCGGCTGACCGATTTCAATTTGGGCACGGCGGCGGGCGACTCGGCGGATGAGGCTCTCGCACAAAGGCTTTTGGCGGTTTGTGAGGGGGCCGACGCCTATAGCAGCGTGCTCAATGGTCGTTTTACCGGAGGCTATATCACACGCCGTCACGGCAAGCCCGCCGACGCCGTCCATGCGGTCCAGCTCGAACTGTCGCAAGCGACCTACATGAACGAAGAGCCGCCGTTTTCCTATCGGGATGACCTGGCGGGCGCGGTGCGGCCCGTGCTCAAGAAGCTGCTCGCGAAAATGCTGGATTGGCTGGAGACCGCAAAATCCTGCTAAGTGCCTGACCAGAACGGTCATGCTTAACGATATTTTCACCAAAGTAGAGCAAATATTCTCAAACGGCGGGTGTCCCTGTAGTGGACCTCTGCCCGTCGCGAAATGCTCGGAGTAAGCGTTATGATGTTTTTTGCCGGCTTAGCCATCGTCGTTGGATCGATTCTCGGCGGTTATTTGCCGCATGGCGATCTCGGCGTGTTATGGCAGCCCTTAGAACTGCTCATCATCGGCGGTTGCGCCTTTGGCGCCTTTGTAATCAGTAATCCCAAGAACGTAATCATCGGCGCCTTCAAAGGATTTGTGCGCAGCCTCAAGGGGCCGTCCTTCAACAAAAGCAATTATATCGAGTTGCTGACCCTGCTCTATACGGTGCTGAGGCTGGTCAAGACCAAAGGGGCGCTGGCGATCGAGAGTCATATTGAAAACCCCGAGGAAAGTAGCCTTTTTACGGCCTTTCCGGGGTTTGCCAAGAATCATCACGCCGTGACTTTCCTCTGCGACTATCTGCGCATGATGACCATGGGCACCGAGAACGCCTATCAGATGGAAGCCTTGATGGATGAAGAGATCGGAACCCATCATCTCGAACAGGAACAGATCACGACCGCCCTAACGACCGTCGGTGACGGCCTGCCCGCCTTCGGCATCGTCGCCGCGGTGCTCGGCATCATCGTTACCATGGGGTCGATCCTCGAGCCGCCCGAGGTGCTCGGCGCCTTGATCGGCGGCGCCATGGTCGGCACCTTTCTCGGCATCCTGTTGGCCTACGGCCTGGTCTCTCCGATTGCCAATTCGCTAAAGGCCTGCGACGAGGCCGACGGTAAATATTTCCTCTGCATCAAGGCGGCATTGATCGCCCATATGCAGGGCCACGCGCCGATCATTTCCGTTGAATTTTCGCGCAAGCTGCTTTTCAGCCTGGAACGGCCGAGCTTTGTGGAACTGGAAGAATCAGTGAACGAGGCGCCGTCTGTCGCGTAAGGACGGGAAGAGTTAAGTCATGGCCGATGCCGATATCATTATTATCAAGAAAATCAGTGGCGGCCACGCTGGCCACCATGGCGGCGCCTGGAAGGTTGCCTACGCCGACTTCGTGACCGCCATGATGGCGTTCTTTTTGCTCATGTGGCTGCTCAATGCGGCGTCTGAGGAAAGCCTTTCCGGCGTCGCCGATTACTTCACCCCGACTGCGATAATGAGTTCCTCCAAAAGCGGCGCCGGCGGCATGCTCGGCGGCACCAGCATGCTGGCGCCGGGCGCCCAGTCGACAACACGCACCTCGGGCGGGATCACCGTCAGCCTGTCGCCGTTGAGCCCCAGCGAAATACCGGACGACGAAGGGCTGCCGGGCATCAAAAGAGGCAACACGGACGAGCGGGATATGCGAGACGAACTCGCCGAACTTTCCCTGACCGAAGACGAATTCGGCGACGGATCCGGCGCCAAAGGGCTCGGCGGAGACAATCCCAACGACGGGAAAGCCGGACTCAATGACGGCTATGAAGGGAATGATGGCGAAAATCCCTTCGAGAGCACAATCACCGCCGGTCAAAATGAAGATTTAGAGGGACAAGGTGAAAAATATGCCGGACAGGGCGCCGAGCAGGCGTTCGATGAAAGTGCCCTCGACGATGAAACATCCAAAGAGCTGCTGGCGAAACTCGAGCAGCAGGATTTCGAGCGCGCCGAGGAAGTCCTTCGCGAGGCCATCGCTGCGGATCCGAACCTTCAGGGGTTTAGTGAAAATCTGATCATCGATATGACCGCCCAAGGCATGCGAATTCAGATCGCCGACGCTGAACAAAGCTCAATGTTCCCAAGCGGCAGCGCTATACTGCTGCCCCACACCAAGGAATTGCTGAGCAAAATACTGCAGTCCATCCGCTCCCTGCCCAACAATATCGCAATCCCCGGTCATACAGACTCGGTGCCTTATGTCGGCAAAGGCGGCTACAGCAATTGGGAGCTTTCCACCGATCGCGCCAACGCCAGCCGCCGCGCCCTCACGGAACTGGGCTTGCCGGCCTCGCGGATTGTTCGCGTCACCGGCATGGCGGCCACGGAGCCGCTGATGCCCGAAGATCCAACAAATCCCCAGAACCGGCGCATTAGTGTGCTCATATTACGCGAGGGCATAGCACCCGTAATTAAGGCGCCCTAGATCTGCTGAATTTGCCGCGCCACGCCGCCATTGCTATTTGGCGGCTCAATCCCCAGATTAGGGATTATGGTTGGGCAGGGCGATTCGCGTTCATTTGAGCTGGTCACGTCAGCGGACGACCCAGGTGCGGACAGTCGGGAGGCGGGGCCGGACCCGTTTGATCCGGTGCTCAATCCGGAACTGTTCGACGGCGTCACGATCCGCCGCATTGCCGCCTATATGATCGATCTTGTGATCATCGGCATCTTGGTTCTGGTGGCCATGGCGACCTTCTCGGTGCTCGGCTTGCTCAGTTTCGGCTTGCTCAGCCCGGTCTTGATCGCCGTTCTTCCTTTCATACCCCTGGCCTATCACACCATCCTCATCGGCGGGCCGCGTTGCGCGACCTTCGGTATGCGCCTGTTCGGCATCGAAAACAGGCGCATGGACGGCGGCCATGCCGATTATCTACAAGCCGGATTACTGACCGTGGTGTTCTACGTCTCGGTAGGGTTTACGGGTTGGCTGATCCTTCTCGTCGCCCTGTTCAATGGGCACGGCCGGACGTTCCATGATTACCTCTGCGGTACGCTGACCATTCGGCCTCATTTGAACATCGAAGTCATCGAGCCAACCGCATGACCAAGTCCCTCAGCGCTGATCTCCAATTTTTCTACGGCACCCTGCCGCAGCCCTGCCCCTATTTACCGGGCCAGATGGAGAGCAAGGTGGTCACCGAACTGGTCGGGCTCGACGCGCGCGGCCTGCATGAAGGGCTTAGCCGCGCCGGTTTCCGACGCAGTCACAGCCTGGCCTATAAGCCCGCCTGTCAGGGCTGCCAAGCCTGTATTCCGGTCCGTGTACCAGTGGCCGAGTTCAGCCCGAGCCGGTCGCTCAGGCGGGTCTGGAAACGTAATGGTGATTTGATTGCCACCGAGAAACCGGCCCTGGCCACGGGCGAGCAATTCTCTACCTTCGCCCGCTATCAGCAATGGCGCCACGGCGGTGGCGGCATGGCGTCGATGAATTTTGACGATTACAAGACCATGGTCGAGGACACCCCGATCGACACGATGATCGTCGAATTTCACGATAACGAGGGCAATTTCTTCGGCGCCTCCCTGACCGACCGCCTCGGTGACGGCCTGTCGGGTGTCTATAAATTCTTCGAGCCGAGCGAGCCGCAACGCAGCGCCGGCACCTATATCGTCTTGTGGCATATCGAGCGGGCGCGCCAACTCGGCCTGACTTATGTCTATCTCGGCTATTGGATCGCGGGATGCGACAAGATGTCCTACAAGAGCCGCTTCCGCCCGATAGAATTTCTCGGCCCTAGCGGCTGGCGCCTCATGGACGCAGATAAGCCTCTCGATTGAGCTGATACCGCACCTGGACCGTGCCGTAGGCTTGAATTTCGGTATCAAAAGTGAAACCGAGACGTTCGGTCAGGGTCCGTGATGCGTAATTTTCCGGGTCGGTGATCGCCACCAGGCGGGTGCAGCCTCGCACCTCGAAGGCGAAGTGGAGTATCGGCGCCATGGCCTCCCGCGCCAGGCCGCGACGCTGAAACGCCGGATGAATACCCCAACCCACTTCGAGCATTACTCCACCATCATCGGCAGCCTCGGCCTTCTCCGGATTGACGAAGCCGCTATAGCCGACAATACGGCCGACATCGCCGAGGCGGTCGTCGCGCAGGGTGACCGCCCAGAACCCGGCACTATGGATATCCCAGCCCTCGGCGCTGTCGGCAATGCGCCGGGCGGCGACCTCGCGCGGAACCTTCGGCATGCCGGGGATAGCCAAGACATCCCACATGGCTTCGAGATCGTCGAACACCGATGTCAGCCCGTCCACATCCGCGGGCTCGAAGGGCCGCAAGATCAAACGCTCGGTGGCCAGGATCGGCGGCTGGCTCATGAGAATCTGTTGGAGCGAGGGAACCCGTGGGGCGGCAGGCGTCCGGCTTGGCCGCGCTTTGCCTTCCACGGGGCAATGTCGCCATGGCTGCGGGTGCGTTCACCCGAACGCCAGGTCAGGCCCTCGGCCGCCGTGAACAGTTTGGCGTCGGCCAGGCCGCCGTCGCGGTAGCGCTGCAGGATGACGCCCCTGCCCCGCGCCATGACCGGCAATTCATCGAGGGCGAACAGCAGCAGTTTGCGGTTATCGCCAACCACGGCCACCGTATCGCCCTCGACAGCCGCACAGACGGCCGCCTCGGCGCCGGTTCCGAGGTTCAACACCTGGCGGCCCTGGCGGGTTTGCGCAATGACATCGTCTTCCGCGACGATGAAGCCGCGACCGTCGCTGGAGGCGACGAGCAGGCGGCGGCCAGGGTTATGGACGAACAGGGCGACAACATCCTGGTCGTTTCCCAGATCGAGCATCAGGCGCAGGGGCTCGCCATAACCCCTCCCCCTTGGCAGCTTATCGCAGCCCAGGGTGTAGAAGCGTCCGTTGGTGCCGAAGATCACCAGCTTATCCGTGGTCTCGGCGCGCAGCACGAAGCGCTCGCGGTCGCCTTCCTTATATTTGATCTCGGCAATACCATTGCCGTGGCCCTTGATCGCCCGGACCCAGCCTTTTTCCGAATAGAGCACGGTGATCGGTTCACGCTCGACCAGCGCTTCGGTGGGAACGGCGATCTCGGCCGGCGGCGCGCCAATCACCGTGCGCCGCTTACCCAGCACCGTCTTCTCGCCGAATTCAGCGCGGATTTCTTTTAACTCATCGGTCAATATCCGCTGCTGTTTTATATCGCTCTCCAACAGCGCTTTGAGGCCGGTCTGCTCCTCAACGAGGGCGCCGCGCTCCTTGATCAAGGCCACCTCCTCCAGCTTGCGTAAGGACCGCAAGCGCATATTGAGGATCGATTCAGCCTGAAAATCGTTCAATTTAAAGCGCTTCATGAGCGCGGATTTGGCCTCGTCCTCCTCGCGGATAATGCGGATGACCTCGTCGAGATTGAGATAAACCACGAGATAACCCTCGATGGTCTCCAGGCGCTTGGCGATAGCCGCAAGGCGATGGCGGGTCCGGCGCAGCAGAATCTCAAGCCGGTGATCAAGGAAAGCCTGCAGGGCCTCGCGCAGGCTCATGACGCGTGGCACGTTGTTGGCGTCGAGAACATTGAGATTGAGGTTGATGCGAACTTCCAGGTCGGTCAGGCGGAACAAGGATTCCATCAGGGTTTCCGGCTCCACCGTGCGGGATTTCGGCTCCAGAACGATGCGCAGGGTTTCAGCCGATTCGTCGCGCACATCGGCCAGCAACAACAGCTTGCGGGCCTCCAGCAACTGAGCGATTTTCTCGATCACCCTGGCCTTCGGCACCTGATAGGGAATTTCCGTAATAATGATCTGGTACTGGCCGTGCTTGCGGCTCTCAATTTCCCAGCGGGCGCGCAGGCGAAAGCCGCCGCGTCCCGTGCGGTAGGCCTCCATGATGCTGGCCCGAGACTCAATGAGCAGCCCGCCGGTCGGGAAATCCGGACCCGGTATCATCTCGATCAGGGTCGCCATGGTGGCGTTGGGGCGCTTGATCAGATGGATCAGCGCCGTGCAGAGTTCGCCTGCGTTATGGGGCGGAATATTTGTCGCCATGCCGACAGCGATGCCTGTCGCGCCGTTCGCCAGCAGGTTCGGGAAGCGCGCCGGAAGCACCACCGGCTCTTCGTCTTCATTGTCGTAGGTCTGGCGGAAATCGACACAATCCTCGTCGATGCCGTCGAGCAGCGCCGCCGCCACCGCCGTGAGGCGCGCCTCAGTATAGCGCATGGCCGCCGCGTTATCGCCGTCGATATTGCCGAAATTGCCCTGGCCGTCGACCAGGGGATAGCGCACGGCGAATTCCTGGGCGAGGCGCACCAGGGCGTCATAGACCGACAAATCGCCGTGCGGATGGTATTTGCCGATGACGTCGCCGACCACGCGGGCGCATTTTTTGAAGCCCTTTTCCGGGTCGAGCTTGAGCTGACGCATGGCGTGCATGAGGCGGCGATGGACCGGCTTGAGCCCATCGCGCACATCCGGCAGGGAGCGCGAGGTGATGGTCGACAGAGCATAGGCGAGATAGCGCTCGCCGAGGGCGTCGGAGAGGCCGATATCGCGGATGTTCTGGGTGGGATCAGGCGCGGTCATTTTCCTTTATACCACCAGATATGGTAGGTGGGCGAGTCAATCGATCTATAAATCGACCCCGGGCGGCGGGTAATTTGCGGTCATGGGGGGCGAAAACATGGCGGTCGAGAAAACTCCCCGTGAGCTTCAGGGCGGCCAGGATATCGCCCGTATCGCCGTCATTGCCGCCAATCAGGAAACCGGGAAGCGGCAGTAATTTATCATGGTACGGCTCACCAGCCTGCCGGCTTACCGCGCGGCCCGACTTGGGCGAGACGTAAATCAGACCATCGGTAGCCCCGGACGATGCGCATTGGCTCAAATCGAGCCCGAAGCCGAGTTCGTCGAGCAGGCCCAGTTCCCAACGGGCATAAATCGCGGCCCAGGCCGGTGACGTTACGAACGCATCGAGCAGGACGAGAAACCCCGCATAGAGCTTAGGGTACGGGTGGCGTTCGGGCAGCGACGCCTCGGCCACGGCGCAGGCCGACGACAGCCCGGCCAGACGCAGGGGGTCGTCGAGCAGCATGGCGGCATAACCCTGGGACAGCTCACAGGTGTAGGCGCCGAGATGTTCGGCCAGGCGCGCCCGCCATTGAACGCTCAGCAGATTCCCCGGCTGATAGACGCCGCGCCCTTTCGAGGCGCGCCCGCCCCGCGCCAGCCCGGCATGACGCCCATGATCGCGGGTCAGCAACTGCACCACCGCCGAGCTGTCGCCATGGCGCCGCGAAGCCAAAACGATCCCCTCGTCGGTCCAGTCCATATTACGGCACGAAGCAGGACTGGACGGGCGGTGTCTCGGCGCGGTGGTCATCGAGCATCTGCAGGGTCTCGCGGGTCTTGCCCAGGGCCGCGGCGTCGAGTTCCGCCACGGCGATGCCGGTCCGGTCTGCTCCGGCGTCGGCCAGCAGATGGCCGTCGGGGCCATACAGGGCGCTGTGGCCGACGTAGTCCAACCCGTCATGGCTGCCGACATAGTTGGAGAAGGCCACATAGACGGTATTTTCCAGGGCCCGTGCCGGGAAATAGATGGCCCGCCGGTCATCGGAATTGCCAAGCGGAAACGCGCCCGACACCAGATAAGCGTCGGCGCCGGCAAGGGCTACCGCCCGGCCGTGCTCGGGAAAGCTCGAATCGTAACAAATCCCCAGACCCAGGCGCCAGCCGTCGACCTCGATCATGCAGCCCGCGCCGCCGGGGACGAACCAGTCTTTTTCGCGGCTGTCGAGGTGCTGCTTATCGTAGGTCGCCACAAGCTCGCCCTGCCGGTCAATGACCAGGGATGAAAGACCCAAGCCGCGCGGGTTGTGTAGAGGCCCGCCGACGACGGCGATGACCCGGTTGCGCCGGCAGGCATCCCGTATGGGTTCCAACGCCTCGCCCGTGGGGTCGATCATGCAGCGCTCAGGCGCATCATCGAGAATAGCGCCGGCATAGCCGCAGACCGATAGCTCGGGAAACACCAGCACATCGACGCCAAGCGAACCGGCCTCATGGATCAACCCGGTATGGACAGCCACATTCGCCGCCACATCGCCCGCCACCGCATCAAACTGCGCGACGCCGAGCCTAAGAGCAGACGGTGACATCGGTTTTCGAGAAATCATCGCCTTTAAACAGAAGCGGCTCGCCCGATGTCCTGCTCAAGGCATAGCTAAAGCAATCGCCGAAATTAAGCCCGGCGGGGTGGCGGCCCTTACCGTATTTGCGGAAGGCATGGCGGGCGAGTTTTAATTGCTCCAGATTAAAAGCAATTATCTCAATCCCCGCTCTGTGCAGCAGAATATCCACTTCCCGCTCACCGGCAGCACCAAGCTCATTCTCGATCACTAGGCTGACTTCCAAAATCGATGCCGCCGACATGAGGCGCGTTGGATCAGAGTCAATCGAAGAACTGAAATGATCGGCATCCGCTTCGCCAAACAAAATCGCTACAAGGGCGGACGAATCGATAACCATCAGCGAGGCACACCGTTCTCATCGTATCCGATTATCTCGTCGGCGGTACGGTTCGTGCGGCGTGGCAAGGCCGCGCAGCGCCGGCTGATCTCCATGATCTCGTCCTTGAGGCTCAATGGACTCTTGGCACCCTCGCGCTTCAGCCGTTCGCGCAACGCAATTATCACGGTCTGGGTGAGGGTTTCGCCGGTCCGTCCCGCAAGTTCTCGGGCAAGCCGGTCGGCTTCTGGGTCTTTAATGTTAAGCGTCATGGCGTTTCTCTATGGAAGACAAATAGAAACCTTCTGTATAATGACAAGCATAGAGTGGCACAATCATAAACAGAAAATCTTGTACTCAACTGTCCACGATGCCCAAAATGCTCGGCAATCAGATCGGGCGCCTTGCCGATGAAGACGTAACGCGGTTGAACCAGGCAATCATGGTATTCCTCGGCTTGGCGTAAGAATTATGCAGTGGCTCCGTTTTACCACTTCGGGAACTCCAGGCCCATATCTCGGTAGCGGGCGGGGTCGTCGGTCCATTTGGGGGCGACCTTGACGTGGATGAAGAGATGCACGCGCTGGCCGAGGAAGGCTTCCAGGTCGAGCCGGGCGGCCTGGCCGACGGCCTTGATCTGTTTTCCGCCCTTACCCAGAACGATGGGCTTGTGGCTGTCGCGCAGCACATAGATCACCTGATCGATGCGCAGGCTGCCGTCCTTGAGTTCCTCCCAGGACTCGGTCTCCACGCCCAGGGCGTAGGGCAGCTCCTGATGGAGCCTGAGGAACAGCTTCTCACGGGTGGTCTCGGCGGCGAGCAGGCGCAGGGGAATGTCGGATAGTTGATCTTCGGGGTAGAGCCAGGGGCCGGGCGGCATGCGGGCGGCCAGAAAATCACGGAGATCGTCAACACCATCGCCTTTGAGCGCTGAGATCATGAAGCTGTCGCTGAAAACGCCGGTCTCGTTGAGCTTGGCCGCCAGGGGCAGCAGGGCTTCGCGGCTGATGCCGTCGATCTTGTTCAACGCCAGCACCGCCCGGCGCTTGCGCGACACCAGCCCCTCGATAATACGCCTGCTGTCGCCGTCGAAGCCGCGTTTGGCATCGACCAGCAGGACCACGAAATCGGCGTCATGGGCGCCGCTCCAGGCCGCCGTCACCATGGCTTTCTCGAGACGCCGCTTGGGCTCGAAGATGCCCGGCGTATCGAGGAAGATGATTTGCGTATTTTCGTCGGCCATGCAGATTCCGGTGATACGCGAACGGGTGGTCTGCACCTTGGGCGTGACGATGGATATCTTGCCGCCGACCATCCAGTTGAGCAGGGTCGATTTGCCGGCGTTGGGCGCGCCCACCAGGGCGACAAAACCGCAACGGGTGGTGGCCGGTGTGTTCATGAGCTTGCTACGACGCGCAGCATGGCTCCGGCGGCGGCCTGTTCGGCGACACGTTTCGAGCCTCCCTGGCCCCGGGCGGGCGGATGGTTGGCGACACTGACCTCGACCTCGAAGACCGGATCATGGGCCGGGCCCTCCTCGCCGGTCGTGGTATAGGCGGGCAGCGCATGGCCCGCCGCCTGGGCCCATTCCTGCAGCCGGGTCTTGGAGTCTTCCGGCGGGCTGTCGGCGGCCATCATACGATCACCCCAATGGCGGCGAATGAAAACATCGGCGGGCGCCAGTCCGGCATCGAGATAGAGCGCCCCCAACAGCGCTTCGAGGGCGTCAGCCAGCAGCGAGGGATTTTCGCGGCCGCCGCTGTCCGCCTCGCCCTTGGAAAGATGAACCAGCTCCCCGATATCGAGCCGGTCCGCGATTCCTGCCAAGGACTTGCGGCTCACCAAGGCGGCGAACCGCTTGGCCAATGGCCCCTCCTCTTCATTTGGAAAGGCTTCGAGTAGCATATCGGCGACAACCAGGCCAAGCACCCTGTCTCCGAGGAACTCAAGCCGTTCAAAGCAACGCTGGCCTGCTTTCACGCTGGAATGGGTCAGCGCCTCAACCAGCAAATCTTTACGGGCGAAGTCATGATCGAGTACCCGCGCCGCCGCGGCGAGACGGGATTGTTCGCTCACTGGACGGCGCTGAAAATCCGGCCGAAACGCGTCGCAGACGGCCATTTCCACAGCTCCCAGATCTGAGCATCCCCATTGGTCGAGAAAAAGATGACTTCGGCGCGACCAACCAGGTTTTCCGCGGGGATGAAGCCTACGCCGCCCCGATCAGAGGCAACCCGGCTGTCGAGTGAGTTGTCGCGGTTGTCGCCCATGGCGAAATAATGCCCCTTGGGCACCAAAAAGACATCGGTATTGTCGTGCGAGCCCCGAAAATCGATATCGAGGGTCTCATAGCGTCGCCCGTTGGGCAGGGTCTCCATGTAGCGTGCTACGCGGCGGACCTGACCATAGCCGTTGGTCTCCGAAAAATCGCTGATCCGCTCCCGCTTGACCGCCTCGCCGTTAAGGATGAGCGCGCCGTTGACAACCTGGATGCGATCGCCGGGCAGCCCAATGACGCGCTTGATATAGTCAGTCGCGTTATCGCGCGGCAGCTTGAACACGACAACGTCACCGCGTTCCGGGGCGCCCGCCAGTATGCGTCCGCTCTCGTCGCCGAGGCTGGGGGGGACAATATCCCAACCGAACAGATCGAACGAGAACCGGCTGTAGCCATAGGCGTATTTTGAAACGAACAGGTAATCACCGACTAGCAGAGTCGACTTCATCGACCCCGACGGAATATTGAAGGGCTCGTAGGCGAAAGTGCGCACCACCAAAGCAATCAGCACGGCGATAAGGATCGTCTTGATGGTCTCCCAAAAACCATCCTGCTTTTTATTCAACATTAACTTCGCTTTTTAAAAGATTGAAAAATTGAACTATCTTCCGACTTCTCTTGGAACCGCCGAGATCAGAACCACAGCCTGGGCCGTGGGATCGTCATCGGTGATGGTGAGATCGATTTGTGCGGTCATGCCGGGAGGCGTGAGCTCTTGTAGCCGACGCGCGGCGCCGCCGGTGAGCGCCATTGTCGGTTTTCCCGAAGGCAGATTGACGACCCCGAGATCGCGCCAATAAACGCCCTTGCGGAACCCCGTTCCCAACGCTTTGGAGCAGGCCTCTTTGGCGGCAAACCGTTTCGCATAGCTCGCCGCACGATTGAGCCGCCGGTCGGACTTTTTCTGCTCCATCTCGGTGAAGATGCGCTCGATGAAACGCGCACCGAAGCGCTCCAGGGTACGCTCGATGCGACGGATATCGATAACATCGTTGCCCAGGCCGAGAATCATCAGGCGCTGCGTGATCCCGTGTTTTCGGCGCGGGCCTTGTCCATAAGGGCGCGCATCCGCTTGATGGTGCTGTTGAGGCCACCAAAAATCGCCTCGCCGATCAGGAAATGACCGATATTCAGCTCAACAATCGATTCGATGGCGGCGACCGATCCGACCGTATCGAAGGTCAGGCCGTGGCCGGCATGGCATTCGAGGCCAAGCTCGGCGGCCTTTTGACCCGCAACGACGATGCGCTCAAGTTGCTTATCCCGTTCCGGGCCCGGCGGTGTGTCGCAATAGCTTCCCGCATGAAGCTCGACGATATCGGCGTTGAGCGCCCGTGCCGCCTCAAGCTGCTTCAAGTCGGGATCGATAAAAAGCGAGACCCGGATGCCGGCGCCGGCGAGTTCCGTTATGTAATGCTGCAGATGGTTATGGCCGCCAACCACGTCGAGCCCGCCCTCGGTAGTTAGTTCCTGGCGTTTTTCAGGCACCAGACAGGCGGCGTTGGGAATATGGCGCAAGGCAATATCGAGCATCTCGTCGGTCGCTGCGATCTCGAAATTGAGCGGCAGGTCGACTTCATTGATGATGCGTTCAATATCGTTGTCCGAAATATGGCGGCGATCTTCACGCAAATGCGCCGTGACGCCGTCGGCGCCGGCGTCGGCGGCAAGCTTGGCTGCGCGGACAGGATCCGGTTGATCGCCGCCGCGCGCGTTGCGGATGGTCGCGACGTGATCGATATTGACGCCCAGGCGTAGCTTTTCGCTCATAATCTTCACTCCTTATTTTCGGTCGCCATAATAATCTCTCTGCGGCGCCTTTCTCGGCGGCGACTGCGCATCTTCTGATAATTCGCCACGATTTTCCTAACCGGCCAAAAGCACGCAACCCAGACAATAATGCTTGTGGGAAACGACCCTAAGAACATGGGCAGCAAGATGGCCCGTGGTTCTTCAAAGATATACGCTATGGATAGCTCTTCGGGAAGGGCATGTCCGACTTCCCAGCCGAGTATCCATGTGCCGATGCGATAGATAAACGCCCAGATAAAGGGAAAGGTCCAGGGGTTGCCTATCGCCGTGCCAAGGACTGATGCGAATAGGTTGCCGCCGATCAACCAGGCGAGCAGGGCGCCGAACAGAAAATGCAGGCCGATGAAGGGGGTGAAGGACACGGCAGCACCACAAGCCAGCCCCGCCGCAATACTGTATGGCGAGCCGGGAAGCCTTTTGACACGATGAAAAAAATACGTGCCGGCACGACGCCATCCACCTTTCGGCCAGAAAAACCCTTTGATGCGGTGCCCCCAATCCCGCTTGTCACGACGCCGAAACATCAGCTCATATCTCGACGCGGCTGCCCGGCTTCACGGCGGGCGACGATGCCAGTTCGGGGGGCAGCTTGTCGGCCTCATAGGTCGGAAGATTCAGACCCGCCAGGGCGAACAGCGGAACGCCGAGATCAACCTCGCCGTCGCTGCGATCTATCAGGCAGCTTGCGGCGACCACAAGACCACCAAGCTCTGTGATGCAATCGATACATTCGCGCGACGATTTACCGGTTGTCACAATGTCTTCGGCCATCAGCACCCGGGCGCCCTTGGCCAATCCGAAGCCGCGTCTGAGGATCAAGCTGTTATCGATGCGTTCGGTGAACATGGCTGGGACGCCTAATTGCCGGCCCATTTCATAGCCGACGACCACACCGCCCATGGCCGGTGACACCACCGCATCGATGGCGCCGGCGCCGAGGCGCTCGACGATCCGTTCCGTCAGCGCCGCGCACAGCCGGGCGCCGCGGCGGGCGTCCATCATCACCCGGGCGCATTGCAGGTAAGCCGTGCTATGCAGCCCGGAACTCAGCAAAAAATGCCCCTCAAGCAAAGCGCCTGCCTGGCGGAATTCCTCAATTACTTCGTCTTTGGTCATGGCTACTCGATTCCAAGTCTATCCCCGCGAGCGCTCGGCGGAATTGATCGTCGAGGTGGCGCGGAGCGCAGTAATGATGGTCGTCAGATGTTTTACATCGTGAACCTCGATGTCGACCAGTATTTCGAAAAAATCCGCCGATCGATTGGTGATTTTCAAGTTGCTGATATTGCCGAAATTCTTGGCGATCACCATAGAAAGGCCGCCGAGACTACCGGGTTCGTTGGTCACCACCAGCTTGATTCTGCCGAGATGGAGCGCATCACCATCATGACCTGATTCCCACGCCACATCGAGCCATCGGTCGGGGTCGTCGGTTAAGGATTCGAGTGTTTCGCAGTCGATGGTATGGATGGTGACACCCCGGCCCGTGGTCACAATGCCCACAATGCGGTCCCCGGGAAGTGGGTGACAGCAGACGGCGTAATGCATGGCCATGCCGGGTATCAGGCCGCGTACAGCGACCGCGTGGTCCTCGGTCTTTTCCGTTTTCGCCCGTCGCCGTTTGAGCGACACGGGCTCCTGGTCTTTAACCTCGGCCTCCGGATAGGCCACAGCGACGAGCTCGTGACCGGTAACAACGCCCTCACCCACTGCGGCGTAAAGATCATCGATGGAATCTTGCTGGAATTTGGGAAGTATTGTTTGGAGGATTTTTTCGGACTGCTCTTCCTTGGCCTCACGGAACGACTTCTGAACAATGGCGCGGCCGAGATTTACATATTCATCGCGCTGTTGCTGACGCACGAAACGACGAATGTTGCTGCGCGCCCGGCCGGTAACGACAAACCGCTCCCAGGAAGGCGACGGCGTCGGTGTCTTCGAACAGATGATTTCCACCTGGTCGCCGTTTAACAGGATTGTGCGAAGCGGCTTCATGCGGCCGTTGATCTTGGCGCCGACACAGGTATTGCCGACTTCGGAATGGACAGCATAGGCAAAGTCGACCGGTGTCGATCCGCTGGGCAGGGCGATGAGGTCTCCTTTCGGCGTGAAATTGAAGACCTGATCCGAGAACATTTCGAGTTTGGTATTCTCCAGAAACTCCTCGGGCCCGGAAGCATGATCGAGGATTTCCAGCAATTCCCGTAGCCAGCGGTATTGCCGCCCTTCACGACGCGCCGTTGTTGCGTTTGTTTCCTTGTACAGCCAATGGGCAGCAACGCCGATTTCGGCAAAACGATGCATTTCTTCGGTGCGCACCTGAATTTCAATACGATCGTTGTTAGGGCCGATCACCGCTGTATGGATCGATTTGTAGCCATTTGGCTTAGGCGTCGAGATGTAATCCTTAAATCGCCCCGGCACCATCTGATAAGCGCCATGCACCGCGCCGAGAGTTTCGTAGCAGGTGGCTACGTCCGCGACAACGATACGAAACGCGATGATATCGGAGAGCTGCTCGAAGCTGATGTTCTTGCGCTCCATCTTGTCCCAGATCGAGTGAGGTTTCTTCTCACGCCCCGATATCTCGGCCTTGATCTTCGATTTTGAGAGGGTTTTCTCAAGCGCCTTGATGATTTTCGGCGCATGGTTTTCACCGGTTTTACGCAAATATTCAAGCCGCGCCATGACCGAATCCCGAGCTTCCGGATTGATCTCCTGAAAGGCCAGGTCTTCGAGTTCGTCCTGAATTTCCCGCATGCCGATGCGCGATGCGAGAGGCGCGTAGATATCCATGGTTTCGCGCGCAATCCGCCGGCGCTTTTCGGGGTCGTCGACATGTTTCAGGGTGCGCATGTTGTGCAGCCGGTCGGCGAGCTTGACCAGCAGCACGCGGATATCATCCGACATTGCCAGCAATAGCTTGCGGAAGTTTTCTGCCTGCTGGGTGTGATCAGATTGCAATTCGATCCGCGACAGCTTGGTAACGCCATCGACGAGCTGGGCAATTTCTTCGCCGAACAGCCCTTCGATCTGATCAATGGTGGCGTCGGTATCTTCAACCGTGTCGTGGAGCAGTGCTGTGATGATCGTTGCGCAGTCGAGCTTTATGCCGGTCAATATGCCGGCGACTTCTAAGGGATGGGAAAAATATGGATCACCCGAAGCGCGCTTCTGGGTGCCATGAACCTTCATCGCGAAGACGTATGCGCGGTTGAGTCCGTCTTCGTCTACGTTTGGGTCGTATGCCTTGACCCGCTCGACCAACTCATACTGTCGAATCAACGGCTTTCTTTCGCTAGACTCCGCCTGTTATACCGCATCCAGCCACGAGGCTTAGCTGCTGCTTTCGTCTTCGACAGGCGACTCAGTTGGATCACCTGCGGTTTTCGCCTCTTCTGCGACGGCCGCGGGCTCATCCTCAAACTCAACCGATTTAAGGGCTGCCGCGTCAGCCGCAGCCGCATCTCCGAGGCTAGTCTTCGGGGTTTCGGTGATTACATCCGCCCATTCTTTTTCGGCGGCAGCCAGGATGTTGGTGGTTTCCTCTTCCGGCTCATCGGCATCGACATATTTCTGCAGACCGAAGATGACTTCATCCTTGAGTGCAACGATATCGATGCTTTCCTCGGCGATCTCACGCAGCGCGACAACCGGATTTTTGTCGTTATCACGATCGACGGTTTCTTCATCACCCGACGACAGGCCGCGCGCGCGCTGGCTTGCTAGCAGAACGAGCTCGAACCGATTGGGAATTTTGAGAATGCAATCTTCGACAGTAACGCGAGCCATATAGAATATCTCCAGAGAACGGTCGTGAATGTAGCGCTCTATTTATAGTGCTAGCCGTCTTAAATCAAGCATAGGCTCATATTGTTAATCTATTGGTTCGGCGACCTGGTCGGGGCCCAGCGCGTTTATCAGAACCGTAATTTCCTTGCCGCTTCGGGGATGAATCCATCCCGGTGCAACTTCGGCCATGGGCAGCAGCACGAAGGCGCGGTCCGCCAAGCGGGGATGGGGAAGTTCGGGCGGTGGCACGCCGTCGGCCAGACTGCCTCGATAATCCAGCAAATCGAGATCTAGGGACCGGGCTGCCGCCGGCCCCGACCGTTCGCGGCCGAAGCGATTCTCGACCATATGGAGGGTTTTGAGCAAATCGGCCGGGTCCAGATGGCTATCGACGGCGGCCACTCCGTTGATGAACCAGGGCTGCGAGGAAACGGGTACGGGTGCAGATTTATACCAGCGAGACCGGCTGATGACGCGCACGTCCATGTCTTCCAGGACGCCCAGCGCAGCCATACAGGTCTCCAAAGGAGACTTGTCTCCCGACGGTAGATTTGCGCCCACGGCAATTAAAATTTGACCCTGGGAATTAATACTTGTTTGCATCACCGAGACATTCTAAAAAAACAGTATAAAGTAACTCTATCGGTGGTTTGTTGGTGGTAACGGGTAATAAATCGCATTTTATAGCGGTATACAGGTGAGGCTTATAACAATGAATTTTTATCCGCAAGAACGGATAGGTTTGTTTATCGATGGGGCAAATTTATATGCTACGGCGCGCGCTCTGGGTTTCGACATCGACTACAAACGATTGTTGAAATTTTTTAACGACGAAGGCTGTCTGATACGCGCCATGTACTATACGGCGTTGCTGGAAGATCAGGAATATTCCTCCATTCGCCCCCTCGTCGATTGGCTCGATTACAACGGCTATACCATGGTCACCAAGCCGACCAAGGAATTTACCGACGTCGCTACGGGCCGGCGCAAGATCAAAGGAAATATGGATGTCGAAATCGCCGTCGACATCATGGAGATGGGCGAAAATCTCGATCATGTCGTCCTGTTTTCCGGTGACGGCGACTTCCGCAGCCTGGTCGAGGCGACGCAACGCAGGGGATCGCGGGTCTCCGTCGTCAGCACCATTCGCTCACAGCCTGCCATGGTGGCCGACGAGCTACGCCGCCAGGCTGATATTTTCATCGATCTCTTTGACATGAAACAGGCTATTGAACGGACTATTCAGCAGCGCGATGAAGTCAGCGCCGACGTCGCGTAACGGAAACCGTCGCGCCAAAATTTTGCTTTATGACATGAGACGCTTTGTCGAACCGGGGCAGAACTGTCCCCTATGCCCGAGACTGGTTGAATATCTGGCCGCTACAAGGGCAGACCATCCCGATTGGCATAACGCGCCCGTACCGAGCTTCGGTCCCCTATCGGCCCGCTTGCTCATCGTCGGCCTGGCGCCGGGTATGCGCGGCGCCAATCGCACCGGCAGGCCGTTTACCGGCGATCATGCGGGCGATCTTCTTTACGGCACCCTCGCACGCTTCGGCTTTTCCGCCGGACAGTACGGCGCCGAGCCCGATGACGGCCTTTCCCTGATCGATTGCCGAATCACCAACGCGGTGCGCTGTGTGCCGCCCGAAAACAAGCCGATAGGCGCAGAGGCCAACGCTTGCCGGAAATTTCTCTCAGGCGAGATCGCCGCCATGCCCCAGTTGAGAGTCATCCTCGCCCTGGGCGGCCTGTCCCATAACGCCGTGATGCGCACCCTGGGCCACAAACAAGCGGCCGCGAAATTCACCCACTGCGCCCGCCATGAAGGCTTGCGCGAGGGCCTCACCCTGGCCGACAGCTATCATTGCTCGCGTTACAACACCAACACCGGCCGCCTCACGCCTGCCATGTTCGATCAGGTATTCGAAGGCATACGGGCGACGTTGGATGGGCAGGCTAACGATTAGCCAAACCAGATCCCGTCATTAATCGCCGGGGCGACGAGCGCGATATTCTCAAGGCTTTGGCTAAAGCCGATTAGAACATCGGCGCGATCCAAATCACCGCTTACCAGCAAACTATTCCAGCCATTAAACCCGGCCTCATCCGGTGCCCGGCTAAGAACATTTGCATACAAAGCAGTAATAAATGTGGTGTTGGAAGAGTCGGCGCCATAGAGCGAAATGAATTCAGCACTGACGATGAAAGCATTCGAAAGACCGTGCAATTGCAGGCCGTTATCCATGAGGCTGGCATTATGCAGCAAGCCTGGAGAGTCCGGCGCACGAGAGAAAGCAGCCTGATAAAGCCGGAAGGCCTGACCGGTATTTCCCGAAGAATCAATGGCCAGAGTCCCGTCATCGAATAGCAGTCTCTCGGTATTTGTGAAAGAAACTGTCACCAACCCCAAAACCGTATCCGTATAGGTCACGACAACCGAACCAGACCCGCTGACTTCAACCGTCTGATCTGCAAAGTTGCCGGGGATACGCTCCACATCGACGGGACTATCTGTGCCGGTGAATGTGTGCGGCTGATCGTCGTGCTTGAGCTTATCGTCGTTCGCATTATCCGATTTGCCGCTTTCTGAAACTTTTTCCTCCACGGATTCGCCGACGAGTGCAGTGACTGCACCAGCCAGCGAGACGGATAAGCGATAGCTTCCGGTATCACCAAAGAAGGAGGTCGCATCGATGTAGTAGGTCCCTGAACTGGTCGGCGTAAACGTCAGTTGTGAATTCAGACCAAAGCCGCCGTCGTCATTGATGGTGCCGTCAATGAAGGCGCCGTTGCCATCGTGTACGCCGAACAGATAGGGGTCAATCAGAGTTCCAGCATTGGTCGAAGCGCCCTCAAGATCAAACTGATAGCTCGTGCCGCCGGACAGAAAAACAGCGATCCAATCTTCATCGTCGATGATTTCTAACGTGCCACTGTAGCTGCCGTTGACGGAGACCGTGGCGGATGTTGACGTGTTGGCGGGAACCTCGCCTTGCGTCACGGACAGGCGAT
>JAYGED010000033.1:0-1565 GCA_046582565.1 Alphaproteobacteria bacterium | reverse complement strand
GTGCAGAAACTGCTTCGCGAGGGTGGTTTGAAAGAAGACGCACCCGCCGCGGCCAGCGCGCCAGCCGCCGATACGAAAGCCATGCCCCAGGCGGAACTCAAGGCTATCCTCGAAGAGCTCATGGCGGCGCGGGAAATGCTTAAGCAAACATCTTGAAAATGGCGTCGTGAGGGCGTTGCTTCGCCACTCCTTGATGGTTATAGTCCGCCCTCGCCGATAAAGATTAAATCTTTCCGGCCGGTCGGAGCGTGGCGCAGTCTGGTAGCGTACCTGTCTGGGGGACAGGTGGTCGCAGGTTCGAATCCTGCCGCTCCGACCAATTACTTCAATGGTTTACGTTTGTTCATTGAGTTGAAATCTGGTGTTGGGTAGGGAACGGGGTAGGGTTTTGCCCTGTCAAACTTTGCTTTTCTTCTCCGCGACTCGACGGTTCTTGGTCGCTATGGCGGGGTAACTACCGTAGACTGATGCAAGTGACGGCCCCGGTGCAGCCGGGCAATAGTGGAGGGCCTCTCCTCGATCTTTCGGGAAATATTGTCGGGGTCGTTGTCGGAAAGCTGGATGCGGTTAAGCTTGCTGAGCTGACTGGTGATATTCCACAAAACGTGAATTTTGTAATAAGCGCGGGTGTAGCATGGGCGTTTTTGGACGCTTATGGGGTGCCGTATGAAACTGCTGATTCTGATGAACAACTAGATCCCGCCGTCGTTGTGGATCGCGCACGAGGATTCACAGTTCTCATTGAGTGCTGGAAGTAGCTGCATAAGACTATGACCAGCAGGAGATGCTACGATATCCCATCCAACGTCCCGCGAACCTCTTCCAACAATTCCCGCATACAGCGGCGCTCCTCAACCGCCTCAGCCGTACACAGGCCGTGTTTGTATGCCCCATTCGCTTTACCCTTGGGAGCACCGCCACGCGCCCCGTGAAATCGGCACACGGCCCATCCACGAACAGCGGGGGCCTTACAGGGCTTACGGGTCCGCTTTGAGGTTGCCGTGCATCGTGGCGCGGTCTGAAAGGCATATTCCCGTTTCATGGGGTTGGCCCGTTAATTTCAGTTGACCCTCTCCCCCCGTGGGAGACATTGCCGACGATGGCTTGGCCGCCCTGATGAACATGAACATGCTCCACAGTGACCTTTTGCTGGCCACCCGTGCGGTAACGTTTCAAAGCCTCTAATTGTGTCGCGAAGGTCCGGGTGAGTTTGTTCAAGGAACGCTCATAGCTGTTATATTCCTCGATGGTCTCCGCTTGCGCCAATCGTCGGGTGCAGGTCATTATCGCATTGTGAATAGCAGCCATTTGAGCCGCGAGCATGGCTTCCACCTGATCTTTAGGCTCCACACTTTTAACCAGGGAGAACATGAAATTTAGATCATTCTCGTCCAGACTACGGCCTTTTGATCTAGGCCATGTATTCATAAAAGGGATTCACAAAACCCCCGTTATGTGATTCAAGTTTCCAAACAGTGGGAGCATAGACATGGGCGGACGCTACGATCTGACGGACTTCGAATGGTCGGTCATCGAACCTCTTCTTCCAAACAAGCCGCGTGGCG
>JAYGED010000264.1:0-16130 GCA_046582565.1 Alphaproteobacteria bacterium | reverse complement strand
TCCCCAAGCACCACTTCCATCTCTATCTCAAGGAATGTGAGTGGCGCTTCAACTACCGGCCTACAGCCAATCTGTTGAAGGTTCTAACGCAATAGGCCAAAATGTGATTACTTCGAGCTTATCTATGTCAGCCCCTAAATCTATCTCGAGGAACCTATCCATGGCTTACGAAACCATCATCATTGACAGCAAAGACCGCGTCGGCGTCATCACACTGAACCGGCCCAAGGCGCTGAACGCCCTCTGTGCCCAGCTTATCGATGAGCTCAACAGCGCTCTCGACGATTTTGAGGCCGACGACGGGATCAAGGCGATTGTCGTCACCGGCTCCGAGCGCGCCTTCGCCGCCGGGGCCGATATCTCAGAGATGCAGAATAAGGATTTCGCCGACGTGGCGAAGAACGATTTTATCCTGCCGTGGGAGCGTATCACCCGGACCCGCAAGCCGGTGATCGCGGCCGTCGCCGGCTACGCCCTCGGCGGCGGCTGTGAGCTGGCCATGATGTGCGACATCATCATCGCCGCCGATAATGCCAAGTTCGGCCAGCCCGAGATCACGCTCGGCACCATACCCGGTTCCGGCGGCACCCAGCGCCTGACCCGCGCTGTGGGCAAGTCAAAGGCCATGGACATGATCCTCACGGGGCGCATGATGGATGCTGAGGAGGCCGAGCGGTCCGGTCTGGTAAGCCGAATCGTGCCCCCGGGCGAGCTGCTTAACGAGGCCCTGGCTCTGGCGGCGTCGATCGCTGAGATGTCCGCTCCCGTGGTCGCCATGGCCAAGGAAGCGGTCAATCGCTCCTATGAGGTGACATTATCGGAAGGGGTGCGCTTCGAGCGCCGCCTGTTCCAATCGACCTTCGCCACCGACGACCGCCGCGAGGGCATGGCGGCCTTCGTGGAGAAGCGAAAAGCGGAATTCACCGACCGCTAGGGTTCACTCTGAGCGGGTAAAATTGCTCTGGTTTTTAAGCGGCTCTAGGGCCAGGGAGACTCAGTTACCGCAATGCCCCCGATCTCGATCAACAGACCATCGGTCGACAGTGACGGGGTGGAGACCAGGGTGTTGGCCGGCAGACATTCGGCGGGGAAGAATTCCGCGATGGTTTCGGTGATGTGGTTGAGTTGGGCCGGGTCGAAGTTCACTACATGGGTGGTGATCTGAACCATATCGGAAATCTGACCGCCGCCCGCCTCGACCGCCGCGCGCAAATTGCGCATGGCCTGGCGGGTTTGTTCCACCACATCATTTCCCCCGACGATTTGACGGTTTTTATCAAACGCGACCTGGCCGGATAAATAGAGCGTGCGGCCGCCTTCGACGGCGACGGTGTGATGATAGCTCTTTGGAACCGGTGACCCCGGTGGATTTATGTAGCTTTTTTTCATCTCGCTTCCTCCTGGAATTCTCGTTAACATCCGTCGCATCGTCGTCGCATCAAAACCAACCCATAGATCAGCGCCAGCTTGACGGATCCCTAAGCAGTTGCCATGAGCGATGACGATTGACTGAGGGCCTCGCGTGACCTATAACCGCGCCCTCAAACAACGCGCCCTTGGCGCCCATCCTAAATAGGTATCCATGGCTTATCATAAGCAAGCGAAGAAACGTATTCGGCAGACAGAGCGGCGCAACGAGGTAAACCGCTCGCGTATCAGCCGTGTCCGTACCTTTATCAAGAATGTCGAGGTGGCGATCGCCAGCGCCGATAAGGACGCCGCCCAGGCGGCGCTCAAGGACGCCCAGCCGGAGATCATGCGCAGCGTGAACAAGGGATTGATTCACCGCAATAAAGCGTCCCGTAAGATTTCACGGCTCGCCGCCCGGGTGAACGCCATCTAGCTATCCTGCCCCGGCCAGACGTTTAAAAAGCCGCGCTCACCAAGCGCGGCTTTTTCACATTCAGGCCGCCGATACGATAAATAATTTCGAATCCGGCAAAGTTTTTCAACGTTCTCATTACGTCCCTGTTGCATGATTTGAGACCTGCGTCTAATCTCCATATCGCGACGTTGCGGGAGACGCGTCGCGGGTTCGTAAAACGGTATTCAAGACCTCCACGGTAAGCCGAGTTACACGCTTCGGTTGAACAAGAGAAGTGCGTTAAAATTCTATAATTTGGCAGGTGGAGAGAGTGGTCATGAGTTTTGCAAGCCTGATGAGCAGCAGAAACACGAGGCGTAGCAGAAATACGGTGAGTTGGGGAAGCGTGGGGGGATGGATCAGGCCGTGGCTGTGGAAGATATCTACGCAACAGCGTCTCAGCGGGTTGATTCCAGCACGGGATATGCGGGAGAGCTTTCCCCACAAGAGGCCTGGAGCCTGCTCAGGGACGATGCCCAGGCCAGGCTGGTTGATGTGCGGACTCAGGCGGAATGGTCGTATGTGGGGATACCCGATCTTTCATCCATCGGCCGTGAACCGATCTTCACCCAATGGCTGCTGGCACCCGCTATGAGTGAAAATCTAAATTTTTTCGATGAATTGACGACCCAGGGCCTGACGCCCGACATGGCGGCGATTATCATGTGCCGAACGGTCAACCGCAGCCCCAAGGCGGCCCGGGCGATGACCGCTAAAGGCTTCCCGCGCTGCTATTTTTTGCTCGAAGGTTTCGAGGGTTCCCTCGACGACGAGAAACACCGTGGATTGCGCGACGGCTGGAAGGTCGCCGGGCTTCCCTGGACACAAGGGTAGCGGATCGTGACTGAAGACCAACAGACAAACACCCCGGAAAATTCCCCCGAAGCTTCCAACGAGCAATGGGAGCGGGTACGCAGCCGCCTGCGCGCCGAATTCGGCAACGCCGCCTACAAAAGCTGGCTGCAGCCCATCAGCCTGACCGAGGTCGATAGCGGCCGGGTGACCATGCAGGTACCGACCCGCTTCATGCAGGAATGGGTGATGTCGCGGTACGCCGATCGTATCCGGGCCTTATGGCGCGGCGAAAATTCCTCGATCAGCAGTATCCATATCGCGGTTTCCGGCCCCAGCCGCCCGGCCTCGCCGGCCGAGCCGGCGACCCCGGAGAAGTCATCCGCCGCCGCTTTCAGCGATGCGACCGCCGGACAGACCATCCTCACGCCACTGGACAAAGGCGAGACGGATAGCGAATCTCGAGCGACCAAAGAACCGATAGAGGAGCCGCACCTCGATTTCGTCAGCACCCTCGATCCGCGTTTCAGCTTCGATAATTTTGTGGTCGGCAAGTCAAACGAATTTGCCCATGCCGCTGCCCGCCGCGTCGCAGAGATGTCCAAGCTGTCGTTCAATCCGCTCTATATTTATGGCGGGGTCGGCCTGGGCAAGACCCATCTCATGCACGCCATCGCCTGGCAGATTCGCGAAGCCGATCCGAGCCGGCGGGTGATCTATCTGTCGGCCGAAAAATTCATGTACCAGTTCATCCGCGCTTTGCGGTTCCAGAACACCATGGCGTTCAAGGAGCTGTTTCGCTCGGTCGATGTGTTGATGATCGACGACGTTCAGTTCATCGGCGGCAAAAATTCGACCCAGGAGGAGTTTTTTCACACCTTCAACGCCCTGGTCGACCAGAACCGCCAGCTGGTGATTTCCGGCGACCGCTCGCCGTCGGACCTCGACGGCATGGAGGAGAGGCTGCGCTCTCGCCTCGGTTGGGGCCTGGTGGCCGACATTCATCCCACCGATTACGAGCTTCGCCTGGGCATCCTGCAATCCAAGGCCGAGCAGATCGAAGGCGCCGACGTGCCGCTCCGGGTGCTCGAGTTCCTCGCTCATAAGATCACCTCCAGCGTGCGCGAGTTGGAAGGTGCTCTGAACCGGGTCGTGGCGCACGCCACCCTGGTCGGCCGCGAAGTCACTCTGGAGGCGACCCAGGAAATACTCCAGGACGTGCTGCGCGCCCATGACCGGCGGGTCACCATCGAGGAAATCCAAAAGCGCGTCGCCGCCCATTTCAATATTCGTCTCGGCGATATGTACTCGGCCCGTCGCGCGCGCAATGTGGCCAGGCCGCGCCAGGTGGCCATGTATCTAGCCAAGCAGCTGACCTCGCGCAGTCTTCCCGAGATCGGCCGCAAGTTCGGCGGACGCGATCACACCACGGTCATGCATGGGGTGAAAAGGGTCGAACAGCTGCGTGAAACCGACGCCGCTTTCGCCGAGGATATCGATCTTCTCAAGCGCATGATCGAGAGCTGATCCCTGCTCAATCGGCGATCACAATCGCGCCCGGCGGCATGCGGGAAAACTATGCCGATTTCAATGGTTTCTGCTATACTCTTCTGACCGACTCCGGGGGCACGCTTTGGTGTGAGCCGCCTCTTCTGCATAGAACGCTGAACCCTTCAAACGAGCCTGTTAAACTCATGAAATTGACCATCGAACGCGCGGCCCTTCTCAAGTCTCTGGCACATGTCCAGTCTGTCGTCGAGCGGCGCACGACCATACCCATTTTATCGAATGTGCGCCTCGAATGCGCGGGTCAGAATCTGGCCGTCACCGCCACCGACATGGATCTCGCGGTGGTCGAGCGGGTCTCCGCCGAGTCCGCGTCCGACGGCGCCGCCACGGCGCCGGCCCACACGCTTTATGACATTGTTCGCAAACTGCCCGATGGCGCTCAGGTTGAGCTTGAGACCAGCGACGACGGCGGCACCCTGAGTCTTATTTCAGGACAGGCGCGCTTCTCCCTGCCCTGCCAGCCGGCGGACGAGTTCCCGGTTATGGCGGAAGGTGAGTTCAGCCACGAATTCGCCCTTCCCGCGGCCAGTCTCAGGCGGCTGATCGACAAGGCGCGTTTTGCCATCTCGACCGAAGAGACGCGCTATTACCTGAACGGCATTTACCTCCATGAAGCGGACGAGAACGGCGCCGTGCTGCGCGCGGTTGCGACCGACGGCCATCGCCTGTCCAGGGTCGATGTGGCGCTGCCCGACGGCGCCGCCGGCCTGCCCGGCGTCATCGTTCCGCGCAAGACAGTGTCCGAGCTGCGCAAGCTGATCGACGAGTTCGACGGCGATGTCGCGGTGTCCCTGTCGGAGACCAAGATTCGCTTCGCCTTCGATGAGCTGGTGCTGACCTCGAAGCTTATCGACGGCACCTTCCCCGATTACAGCCGGGTCATCCCGTCGGGCAACGACAAGACGCTTGAGATCGAGGGGGCGCGCTTCTCCCGCGCCGTCGATCTGGTCTCCACCGTATCGACGGAAAAGACCCGCTCGGTGAAGCTGTCGTTAAGTTCTGGCCAGCTTGAGGTGTCGGCCAACAGCCCCGACAACGCCAGCGCCACGGAACAGCTCGAGGTTGATTACGACGCCGAGGACATACAGATCGGCTTCAATTCGCGCTATCTATTGGATGTGACCGATCAGGTCGATGGCGAACGGATACGCTTCACCATGGCCGATGCCGCCTCGCCGACCCTGGTCCATGACAGCGGCGATGACGCGGCGCTATATGTGCTCATGCCCATGCGGGTGTAGGAGTGGCTGCTAACAGCCAGTCAAGCGTCGCCACACAAGAGGACGAATTGTCCAATACCGCCGTCTCCGCCATTACGGTCAAGCGGCTCACCCTGACTGATTTTCGTTGTTTCAGACGGGCCGTGCTGGACAGCGATGCGCGCCCGGTTGTCCTGTTCGGCGCCAATGGCGCGGGCAAAACAAGCCTGCTCGAAGCCCTCTCCATGCTGACCCCGGGCCGTGGCCTGCGCGGCGCCGCCCTGGCCGATCTCGGCCGCCGCGGGGCGTCAGCGGGATCGCCTTGGGGCGTTGCCGTCGAGGCCGACGGCTTCGAGGGCCCGGTTTCCATCGGCACCGGCGCCGCGCCGGAAGGCTCGTCCCGGCGAACCCTGCGTATCGACGGCCAGGCGGCGCGCGGCCGGGCTAGCCTGGCCGCGGTGGTGAGCGCCCTGTGGCTGACCCCGGCCATGGACCGCCTGTTTCTTGAGGGTGCTTCGAGCCGCAGGCGTTTCTTCGATCGCCTGGTCTACGGTTTCGATCCATCCCACGCCACCCGCATCGGCGTCTATGAGCGATCCATGCGCGAGCGTGCGCGGCTGTTGCGCGAGCGCCGCGGCGATCCTGCCTGGCTGTCCGCGATCGAAGCCAGGATGGCCGAGAACAGCGTCGCCGTGGCGGCGGCGCGAAGCACTACCCTACGCCGTCTCGTCCCCATGGTGAGCGCCGGTGTCGGGCCTTTCCCGGGGGCTGAGATCAGCTTTCAGGGCGGTGTCGAGGCGATGCTCGACCGTATGCCGGCGCTTGAGGCCGAAGCCGAACTGGCAGAGGCCCTGGCCGCCTCGCGCGAGCATGACGCCCAGGCCGGCGGCGCCCGCGTCGGCGCCCATCGTGGCGATCTCGAACTTGCCCATGGGACCAGCGGTATGCCGGCGGCGCAATGCTCGACCGGCGAGCAGAAAATGCTGTTGATCGCTCTCATCCTGGCCACGGCGAGGCTTCAGGCGGCGCTGCGCGGGCGGGCGCCGCTGCTGCTTCTCGACGAGGTGGCGGCCCATCTCGACGGCGACCACCGGGCTGCTCTGTTCCATGAGATCAGCGATATCGGCGCGCAAGCCTGGCTCACCGGCGTCGAGCGCTCGGTCTTCGCAAACTTCAGCGGGGCCGCGCAATATGTCGCCGTGGAGGCCGGCACCGTGACGCCGGAATGATTACTCAAAGAAAGATATGCCATGAGTGAAGACACGCCCAAGCCTGACAAATCCCCCGGCGAAACCCCGAGCGTTCCTGACGTCGAGAACTACGACGCCAATTCGATCAAGATTCTGCGCGGCCTCGATGCGGTGCGCAAACGGCCCGGCATGTATATCGGCGACACCGATGACGGCTCCGGCCTTCATCACATGGTCTATGAGGTGGTTGATAATTCCATCGACGAGGCCCTGGCCGGCCATTGCGATGCGATCGAGGTGGTGCTCAACGGCGACGGCACGGTGCTGGTGACCGACAACGGGCGCGGCATCCCCACCGCTATTCATGAGGAAGAGGGCATCTCCGCCGCCGAGGTCATCATGACCCAGCTCCATGCCGGCGGTAAGTTCGACCAGAATTCCTACAAGGTGTCGGGCGGCCTGCACGGCGTCGGCGTCTCGGTGGTCAACGCCCTGTCCGAGCGTCTCGAGCTGACCATCTGGCGCGCCGGGGCCGAGCATCGCATGAGCTTTCAAAACGGCGATGCCGATGCCCCGCTTGAGGAAACCGGCGATTGCGGCGATCGCACGGGCACCCAGGTGGTTTTCCTGCCGTCGAAGGAGATTTTCGCCCAGACGGAATTCGATCTCGATACGCTGGAGCACCGCCTTAGGGAGCTGGCGTTCTTGAATTCGGGAATCCGTATCAAGCTCAGCGATCTGCGCCCCGTGGAGCCGGTCGAAATTGAGCTTCATTACGACGGCGGCATCACCGCTTTCGTCGAATATCTCGATCGCACTAAGACCGCCCTGCATAGCCCGCCGATCACCATCACCGGCGAGCGGGACACTGTCGCCCTCGAGCTCTCCATGCGCTGGAACGACAGCTATCACGAAAATGTCCTGTGCTTTACCAACAACATCCCCCAGCGCGACGGCGGCAGTCATCTCGCCGGGTTCCGCGCCGCCCTGACACGCTCGGTCAACACCTACGCCATGTCATCGGGGGCGACCAAGCGTGAGAAGGTCACCCTGAGCGGCGAGGATATCCGCGAGGGCCTGACCTGCGTGCTCTCGCTCAAGCTGCCCGATCCTAAATTCTCGAGCCAGACCAAGGACAAGCTGGTGTCATCCGAGGTTCGCCCGGTGGTCGAGTCCCTGCTCAACGAGCGCTTAAGTCAATGGTTGGAGGAGCATCCTGCCGAGGCCAGGATCATCGTCCAGAAGGTGATCGAAGCCTCGGTCGCCCGCGAGGCGGCGCGCAAGGCCCGCGAGCTGACCCGGCGCAAGAGCGCGCTCGATGTCTCGAGCCTGCCGGGCAAGCTCGCCGATTGTTCCGAGCGCGACCCGGCGAAATCCGAGATCTTCATCGTCGAGGGCGATTCCGCCGGCGGCTCGGCCAAGCAGGGACGGCTGCGCGCGACCCAGGCGATCCTGCCCTTGCGCGGTAAAATCCTCAATGTGGAGCGGGCGCGCCTGGATAAAATGCTGAGCTCGACGGAAATCGTCGCCCTGATCACGGCGCTTGGCACCGGCGTCGGGCCCGAGGACTCCGAGGATTTCGATCTTAGCAAGCTGCGTTACCACAAGGTCATCATCATGACCGACGCCGATGTGGACGGCTCCCACATCCGCACCCTGCTGTTGACCTTCTTCTTCCGCCAGATGCGCGGTCTGATTCGCGCCGGCCATCTCTATATTGCCCAGCCGCCGCTGTTCCGCGTCAAGCGCGGGGCCAGCGAGGTCTATCTCAAGGACGCCCGCAAGCTCGACGACTATCTGATGGACGGCGGCCTCGAGGAAGCGGTTCTCACCCTGAGCGACGGCGACCAGCGCGCCGGGCCTGATCTGCGCGGATTGGTCTCCGATGCCCGTCTGGCCGCCGGTTTGATCAAGGCGATCTCGCGGCGCGTTCCGAAAACCATCGCCGAGCAGATTGCGGTCGCCGGTGCTTTCAATGACGAGGTGCTGGCCGATGAGGAACTCGCCGGCCAGACCGCGGCTTATGTAGCGACACGCCTGGATATGATGTCGCCGGAGGACGAACGCGGCTGGCAGGGCAGCGCCGACGGCAAGGGCGGCATCGTCTTCGAGCGCGAACTGCGTGGTGTCCGCGAGCGCCATGTGATCGATCATTCCCTGATCGTCAGCGCCGAGGCGGTCAAGCTCAATAGCTTGGCGCTGGAGCTGCAAGCGGCCTATGCCAGACCCAGCAAGCTCCGGCTGAAGGATCGCGAGGTCGATATCTGGGGCCCGACCGGCCTGTTCGAGGCGGTGATCGCGGCGGGACGCAAGGGCGCCGCCATCTCGCGCTATAAGGGCCTGGGCGAAATGAACCCCGATCAGCTCTGGCAGACCACCCTGGACCCGGACAGCCGCAGCCTGCTCCAGGTCCGCATCAAGGACGCCGAGGACGCCAACAGCATCTTTGAGAAGCTGATGGGCGATATCGTCGAGCCGCGCCGCGAGTTCATCCAGGACAACGCCCTCAAGGTGATCAACCTCGACGTCTAAGAGAGCGCGGTTTGGCCAAGAAACCCAAGAAACCCAAGAAGCCGCAAAAGCTCCAGAAGCCTGAGAAAAAATCAGGCAGCTTTCTTGGCGCATTTCTGAGCCGCCTGGCGGTCGTCGCTATTTGGGCCTTCGTCGCCCTGCTCGGCCTGCTCGCCTGGTACGGCTACGATCTTCCCGATGTGGCAAATCTCGGTGAGCAGACCCGCCGTCCTTCTGTCCGCCTGATCAGCGCCGACGGCGTCGAGCTGGCCCGGTTCGGCGATCAATACGCCACGCCGGTGCGCGCCGAAGCCCTGCCGCTGCACCTCAAGCAGGCGGTGATCGCCACCGAGGATCGCCGCTTCTACAGCCATTTCGGTCTCGATATCATCGGGCTTGGCCGCGCGGTCATCGCCAATCTGCGCGCCGGCCGCATCGTTCAGGGAGCCAGCACCCTGACTCAGCAGCTCGCCAAGAACGTCTTCCTCACCCCCCAGCGCACCCTTAAGCGCAAGGTCCAGGAACTGATGCTCGCCCTGTGGCTCGAGCGCAGCTTTGCCAAGGATGAAATCCTTTCGATCTATCTCAACCGGGTCTATCTCGGCGCCGGTCTCTATGGGGTCGAGGCCGCGTCGCGACGCTATTTCGGCAAGAAATCGCGCGACCTGAATGTACTGGAATCGGCTCTGATCGCCGGCTTGCTGAAGGCGCCGACACGCTATGCGCCGACCCGCAACCCCAAGCGTTCCCTGGCCCGTGCCCATCAGGTGCTTGGCCTGATGGTTGACGCCGGCTATCTCAACGACGCTGAAAAGCAGGCCGCTAAACGCCTGCCTATGAATGTCAGGCTGCTGCTCAAATCCGGCCGTGGCGGGCGCTATTTCGCCGACTGGGTGCGCGAGCGGGTGGCCGGTTACGCAGGCTTGGGCGCCGCCGATATTACGGTCAGGACGACCCTTGATGCAGGGCTGCAAAAAGCCGCGGAAGAAGCCATGGAGTGGGCGCTGGCCGGTGAAGGGGCAAAGCGTGGCGCGAGCCAGGGGGCGCTGGTCGCCCTCGATGCCAGCGGCGCCGTGCGCGCCATGGTGGGCGGGCGGGACTATAGCGCCAGCCAGTTCAACCGCGCGACCCAGGCCCGCCGCCAGCCGGGCTCGGCTTTCAAGCTGTTCGTCTATCTGGCGGCCCTGGAGGCCGGCATGCAACCCAGCGATATCATCGAGGACGCCCCGCTGACCGTCGACGGCTGGAGCCCGCGCAATTACGACGAAACTTACGCCGGGCCGGTCAGTCTGAGAGACGCCTTCGCGCGCTCGATCAACACGGTGGCGGTTAGGATTTCAGAATCCGTGGGCCGTGATCGGGTGGTCGCCGCCGCTCGCCGTCTGGGCATCACGGCCAAATTACGCGGCGACGCCAGCCTCGCCCTCGGCGCCTCGGAGACCAGCCTGATCGAACTGACCCAGGCCTACGCAACCCTGGCCAATCAAGGCGCCGGCCTGTGGGCCCACGGCATCGACGAAATCACCGACGCCGACGGCTCCCTGCTCTATCGCCGCGCGGGCTCGGGGCCGGGCCAGGTCATCGCCGCCCGCCACCAGCAGCTCATGGTCGAGATGCTTGAGGCGGTTATCACCGAGGGTACAGGCCGGGCGGCGCGAACCAAATGGCCGGCGGCGGGCAAGACCGGCACCAGCCAGGATTGGCGTGACGCCTGGTTCATCGCCTTCAATCGCGATCTGGTGGCTGGCGTGTGGCTCGGCAACGACAACGGCGCCCCCATGAACAGGATCACCGGCGGCGGCCTGCCGGCGCGGCTGTGGGCGCGTTTCATGACAGCGGCCCAGTCCGGCATCGCCCCGCGCCCCCTCGCCCTGGCGCCGCTCGCTGAGTAGCTCGCTGTTTTTTAAGAAGTGACGTTCAAGCGCCACTAAGGCTTTAGCCGCTCAATGCGGCTTTGGCGGCATTCGCCGCGTTTTGCGTTCGATAGTCGGGTGGGGCAGCATTCTCCGACCGTTACGGTCGGAGAAGCAAGCCCGCGACCGCGAGCCGCCGGCTTACCCGGCGTGAGCCCCATTCTTGTGTAGACATGAGTTGGGCGCTTGAACGCAGGTCTCCTTCGGCGACCGCATAAAACGCTGGCCGCTACTCCAGCGGCCAGCTAACCACATGATCCCGGTCGTCACCGGCTTGGGCTTCTGTCACCACCCGACCACGCACAGAGATCCCCGCCTCATGCACCGTGTTTGCATCGCCCGAAACCAGGGGGTGCCACCAGGATAGGTCGCGGCCCTCGTCGAGCAGGCGATAGGCGCAGGTTGGCGGCAGCCAAGCGGTGGCGCGCACGGTCTCGGGGGTGAGGCTGCGGCAATCGGGAACAAAGGTTCGGCGGTTGTCATAATCCATGCAGCGGCAGCTTCCAATATCGAGCAGGCGGCAGGCTATGTTGGTGTATTCGACCGTGCCGGTGCCCTCGTATTCGAGCTTGTGCAGGCAGCACCGCCCGCAGCCGTCGCACAGGGATTCCCACTCCTCGCGGTTCATTTGCACCAGGCTCTTGGTTTGCCAGAAGGGCTTATCTTCAGTCATCGCAGCGATCGACCAGATGGGCGAAGGAACCCAACACACGGCCCGCCACCGCGCCCATGGGCGGCACGGGCCTGCCCGCTGAGTCGGCGGCTTGAAACAGGGGCTGCGCGCCGGCCTCTTCGAGCAGGCTGGCGTAGTGAAACTCATGGCCTCGGAAGCCCGCGCCGGCGGTGCCCAGAGGCCCATCAGAAGCAAGCGTCAGGCGGCGGTATCCGAGATGCAGGCGGGGCTCGGCGAAAGAGGTCGTGTGCGGCAACAGTCCGGTCATGGCATGGCTCTCCCCCTCGCCATCGATCAAGGCTTGCCCCAACACCATATAGCCGCCGCATTCGCCATAGACCAGCGCATGGCGTTCGGCGGCGCGCGCAAGACCCGCCCTGAAGGCGCCGTTCGCCGCCAGGCGGCCGGCGTGAAGCTCAGGATAGCCGCCCGGCA
The DNA here is from genome assembly GCA_046582565.1 of Alphaproteobacteria bacterium. GTDB lineage: Bacteria > Pseudomonadota > Alphaproteobacteria > JAAXGF01 > JAAXGF01 > JAYGED01. The sequence continues at coordinate 3,984 of JAYGED010000264.1, read as the reverse complement.
GATAGACCGCATCGGCCTGATCGTGCGGTGCCTCGTCGCTAAGCGGTGAGAAGAAGCTGAGCTCGCTCCCCGCCCGGCGCCAGGCTTCCAGCAGCCAGGGATAGGCGAAGGCAAAAGCACCGTCCCGGGCCACGGCGATATGCTGGCCCAGGGGCGGCAGGGGCGGGCTGTCCTCGCTACCCGCTGCGGTACCGATAGTGGCAAGCCCCTTGAGCGCCGCCAGATCGATATGCTCGGCGACGAGCTCGGCGGCATTTTCCATGAACCGCGCCAGCTCTTCCTGCTCTGTGGCCTGGACCAGCCCGAGATAGCGCTCCGCCAGGGCCAGCGACGATTGCCGCGGCACGCAGCCGAGCACGGGCGGGCAGTCTGTCGCGTTACAGGCGTCGCGCAGGGTCTCGGCATGGCTCGCGCCGCCGACCCGGTTGAAAATAATCCCCCGCACCGCCACATCGTCGCGATGATCGGCGAAGCCGCGCGCCACCGCTGCCGCCGACGCCGCCATGCCGCGCGCGTCGATCACCAGGACAACCGGCCAGCCGGTCAGGGCGGCGAGGTCGGCGGTCGAGCCAGCCCCGCAGGGCGCGCCGTCAAACAGGCCCATAACCCCTTCGCCGATGATCAACTCGGCGTCCGCTTCGAGGTCGGCGATCAGGCCGGCCAGGGTGGCCGGCCGCATGGCCCAGCCATCGAGATTGACGCAATCGCGCCCTGCCGCGGCGGTAAGATATGCCGCGTCGATATAGTCGGGTCCGGTCTTGAAGGGTGCTACGGCCAACCCGCTCTGCCGGAAATGGCGCAGCAGGCCGAGGGTGAGGACGGTCTTGCCGCTGCCCGAGGCGGGCGCGGCGATGATCAGACCAGGCGGCGGCGTATTCATTGCTGCAAGATATATCAGCTAATAGCCGCCAGCTATCAGCTATAAAGATTTGATGGCACGCAAACCTGATCGGCCGCTACGCAAGGGATGGACCACCGGCGCCTGCGCCACGGCGGCGGCGCGGGCGGCCTATGGGGCTCTGCTGAGTGGTGACTTTACCGATCCGGTGGAAATCACCCTGCCGCGCGGCGAGCAACCGCGATTCGCCCTGGCCCACAGCCGCCTGGCGGAGGGCTACGCCGAGGCGGCGGTGGTCAAGGATGCGGGCGATGATCCGGACGTGACCCACGGTGCCACCATCCATGTGCGGGTGGAATTGGGCGAACCCGGCGGCGGCGTACAGTTTCGCGCCGGATCCGGGGTCGGCACGGCGACCCTGCCGGGCCTGCCGATTGCGGTCGGCGAGCCGGCCATCAATCCCGCGCCCCGGGCCATGATGGGCGAGGCCATCGCCGCCCTGGCCGCTGAGCACGGCGCACCCGGCGATGTGGTGATCACCATTTCCATCGAAGGCGGCGAAGCCCTGGCGGCGAAAACCTGGAACCCCCGGCTCGGTATCATCGGCGGGCTGTCCATCCTCGGCACTACCGGAATCGTCATTCCCTATTCCTGTGCGGCCTGGATTCATTCGATCCACAGCGGCATCGATGTGGCCCGAGCCAGCGGCTTCGATCATGTGGCTGGCTCGACCGGCAAGACCTCCGAGGCCGCCGTCAAGGCCCATTACAGCCTGGACGATGTGGCCCTGCTCGACATGGGCGATTTCGCCGGCGGCATGTTGAAATACCTGCACCGCAATCCGCTGCCCTGGGTCACCATCGCCGGCGGCTTCGCCAAGCTCACCAAGCTCGCCCAGGGTCATCTCGATCTCCATTCGAGCCGCAGCCAGGTCGATTTCGCCGATCTGGCCGGGGTGGTTGAGGGTCTCGGCGCGGCTCCGCAATTGATCGCCCGGGTGCGCGGCGCGAATACGGCCAATCAAGCCCTGAACCTGGCCGAGCAAGCCGGCCTGCCGCTCGCCGATCTGGTGGCCCGCCGCGCCCGGGAGACGGCTCTCGCCACTCTCGCCGGTAAGACCCGGCTCGATGTCATGGTGATCAGCCGCGGCGGCAAGGTTATCGGCCATGCCGGCGCCTAGGCTGTTGATCCTCGGCGGCACCGGCGAGGCCGCCGGCCTGGCGCGCCAGGCGGTAGGGCGGTTCGGCGATCGCCTGCATGTGACCAGCGCCCTGGCTGGCCGCACGCGAAGCCCGTCGGCGCTCGCCGGTCATGTTCGAACAGGCGGCTTCGGTGGCGCTGCCGGGTTGGCCGGGTATCTCGCCGACGCGGGTGTCACCATGGTGATCGACGCCACCCACCCCTTCGCCCGGGCGATCTCGCGCCATGGCAGGGAGGCCTGCGATGAAATGTCCGTGCCGCGCCTCACCTTGGCGCGCCCGCCCTGGCGCCGCCGCGCCGGTGACCAGTGGAGCCTGGTCGACGACGCGGCGGGTGCGGCGAGGGCCCTGGCCGCCCATGGCGGGCGCGGCTTGATTACCATCGGGGTCCAGGAACTTAGCCCCTTCGTGGACCTCCAGGGTCCGCGCGCCCTGGTCCGCCTGATCGAGCTGCCCGCCAAGCCCCTGCCGTTCGATCTGGTGACCGGACGCGGACCCTTCACCGTCGCCGCTGAGACGCGGCTGCTGGTGGATCAGAATATCGATCTGCTGGTCACCAAGGCCAGCGGCGGGGCCGCGACACGGGCGAAAATCACCGCCGCGCGCAGGCTCGGCCTGCCGGTCATCATGATCCGCCGGCCGCCCGAAGAGCCCGGCACGAAGGTGCGCAGCATAGCCGCCGCCCTCGATTGGTTAGAAGTAACTGCGTCTAACTAAAAAGAATAACCACAGAGGCACAGAGACACAGAGGAGGAAGATAAAGAGAGAAGAAAACTTCTTGGCGCTTCGCGCCTAAAAAAACTTTCCTTCCTTACTTTCTCCTCTGTGCCTCTGTGTCTCTGTGGTTCAAACGCTTACTCTACTTTTTCCTCGGCCTGAGAACATGGTGGTGGGCCGGGTCGTAGAGCTTGCTGTCGGGGAAACCGCCGCCGTCCAGCGCCCGCCCGACCAGGATCAGGGCGGTGCGGGTGATGCCGGCGGCCTTGACCTTGGGGCGGATATCGTCGAGGCGGCCCCGCAAGACGATCTCTTCGGGCCAGCTCGCCCGGTAGACCACGGCGACGGGGCAATCGGCGCCGTAGTGGGGCACAAGGTCGCGCACCACCCGGGCCAGATTATTGATCGAGAGATGGATCGCAAGGGTGGCGCCGCTCGCGCCGAAGACGGCCAGGGTTTCGCCCTCGGGCATATCCGATGAGCGCACGGCGGTGCGGGTCAACACCAGGCTCTGGCTCACCCCCGGTAGGGTCAGCTCGCGGCCCAGGGCGGCGGCGGCGGCGGCATAGGACGGAACCCCGGGGGTGATGTCATGGGCGATGGCGAGCGCATCGAGCCTGCGCATCTGCTCGGCGATGGCGCCGTAGAGCGCGGGATCGCCGGAATGGACCCGCGCCACATCCCACCCTTGTCCGTCGGCCGCCGCCATCTCGGCGATGATCTCGTCCAGGGTGAGGGGCGCCGTGTCGATCACCCGGGCATCGGGCCCGGCCTCGGCGACGATCTCGGTGGGCACCAGGGAGCCCGCATAGAGCACCAGGGGACAGGCCCGGATGAGCTTGAGCCCGCGCACCGTGATCAGGTCCGCCGCCCCCGGCCCGGCGCCGATGAAATGCACGGTCATGGCGTTGTCTTGTCCTTGTCCCTATAGCCGCGCGGCGTATAGACCCAATCGTCCGTGGCTCTCGTTTGGCTTGAGCCGACGATAAGCAGGGTCAGCATATCCACATCGTCGACATCGAGGGCGGCAAGCGCGACCCGGCGCACCGCCTCGCCGGGGCGGCCCAGGTTGCGGGCGATGATCACCGGGGTCTCGGCCGGGCGGTGGCCGAGGAGTATATCGCGCGCCTTGGGCAGGGCTTGGCGGCGCCGTTGGGAGACCGGGTTATAGAGGGCGACGACGAAATCCCCCTCGGCGGCGGCTTGCAGCCGGCGCTCGATCACCGCCCA
>JAYGED010000018.1:0-20195 GCA_046582565.1 Alphaproteobacteria bacterium | reverse complement strand
CGATCCCGCGCAGCAACAGCACGCCACCGTCGGATGACAGCCGGCCACCATCGAACCGGGCGCATAGCTCCTTTTTCTCGACGGGTGACAAACCGGGGAGATAGGCGATAGTCTGGTTCATGGTGGGCCGTGGGTTTTTCTATTGCCGGATGATCTTGTTCAAACACCAAAATCATACGGAATCTCAACAGTTTAATCCACGCTCACCGACCGTTTCACGGAACGTCATGAATAATCCAGGCTAACCATCTGACATTCATATGGAAAATTCCTTATCTATGTCAGCCCCTTTAATTTTTAAATAAATATTAATGGATGGCCGCTGTACAGCTGTATGCGGTCGTTCAAAGGCTATCAGAACCACATTACCCTTCGAACATCCGATCGCCGAATTCATCGACGATCTGCTTTCCCTTGATGATCGAAAAGGCTTCGGCGGCGGCTTGGTCACCATGGGTTTCAGCGCGGATGAAGTGATGTTCCTTAATCTCGCCGTCCTCAAAGGTTTTGCTGATGACGCCGGCGGTCAGCCAGCTGCCGCTATTATTACGCGGCGCCGGGCTAATGCTGAACCCTTCGTAGGGGACTGCCTCCGCCTGCGCCCCGTCGCCGTTGTCGCCGCCGAATAATCCAAAGAAATTCCACGCCATGATGCCATCCTCCGGCCATATACAACCCGCTAATGCTCTTCTATGTTAGCCGAATACCAGCCGAATACCAATCCGAGGAGCCAGCCGTGAAGTTTGATACCAAGGTCGTTCGCGCCGGAATTACGCCCGATCCCACCACCGGATCCATTGTCCCGCCGATTTATGAAACAGCAACTTATGTCCTCGATGAAGTCGGAAGCGACAAGGGTTTCGATTACACCCGAGCATCGAACCCGACGCGCCAGGTGCTCGAAGACAATTTAGCAGCCATCGAAGGCGGCAAATATGGCATCGCCTTTGCGAGCGGCATGGCGGCAGTGGACGCTTGCATGAAGCTGTTGAAGTCGGGCGATCATGTGGTCTGTTCCGACGATGTCTACGGCGGCGTGTCGCGGCATTTCAACAAGGTTTTGACGAACTATGGGCTGAGCTTCACCTATGTGGACAGCTCCCAGCCCGAGACCGTGCGCCAGGCGATCCGCCCCGAGACAAAAATGCTCTGGATCGAGACCCCGACCAATCCTTTGCTCAAGATAACTTATCTTACCGCCATGTCGGAAATCGCCAAGGATAACGGGCTTTATTTCGGCGTCGATTCAACCTTCGCCACGCCGGTTTTTCTGCGCCCCCTGGAATACGGCGCCGATATCGTCATGCACAGCCTGACCAAATATATCAGCGGCCATAACCTGATCATCGGCGGTCTCTTGGTCACCAACCGCGAGGATATCCGCGATCAGTTCAAATTTATCCAGAAGACCATCGGCGCGGTGCCCAGCCCGTTCGATAGCTGGCTCACTCTTAGCGGTGTCAAGACCCTGCATTTACGCATGGCGCGCCACGCGGAAAGCGCCATGGCCGTCGCCCAATTCCTCGAAGCCCACCCCAAGGTGGCGCGGGTTTCCTATCCGGGCCTGCCGTCCCATCCCCAGCACGATATCGCAAAGGCGCAGATGTCCGGCTTCAGCGGGATGATTTCATTCGAGCTGGTGGACGGCATCAAGGCCGGCAAGACGTTGATGAATACGGTTAAGCTTTGCGGCCTCGCCGAAAGCCTGGGTTCGGTCGAAACCATGATCACCCATCCCGCTACCATGACCCATGCGGAGGTTCCCGACGAAGAGCGCCGAACCCGTGGCTTGAGCGACGGTCTGGTCCGCTTGTCCGTGGGCATTGAGGATGTGGACGACATCATCGCCGATCTCACCCAAGCCCTCGAAGCGGCGTAAGGAGAGCCGCCGATAAGGCGTATAAAATTCGGAGACCATTACGGCACTGTCATGGAAAACGCGCAATTTACGGCCATGCGCCGGGATATGATCCACCTCATCACCATTCACGCGGCGCTGGTTGCTGAGCATGCTGTCCAAGCCGGTGATCAGGGGCGGGCGCATGTGCTTGGTCAGCGGGTGATGGAGGTCATGGGTGAGGTCGCCCGCCATGAATTCGTGCCCCATGAATACCGTTCCATGGCCTACGACGACCATCCCCTGCCCATCGGTTACGACAAGACGGTCTCTCAGCCCTTCATGGTAGCCTTTATGACCGACCTTCTCGAAATCCAGCCGCACCACAGGGTGCTCGAAATCGGCACCGGTCTGGGCTATCAGGCCGCCGTTCTTTCCCGGCTGGCAATAGCAGTTTACAGCATTGAAATTATAGAAGAATTACACATTGAGGCAAAGCGGCGCCTCAAGGGGCAGGGCTACGAGAATGTCGAGCTTCGCCTCGGCAACGGCTATCAGGGCTGGTCCGACCAAGCGCCGTTCGACGCCATCATGGTCACCGCGGCGCCCGACCTCATCCCGCCGCCCTTGCTGCGACAGCTCAAACCCGGCGGTAAGATGGTCATTCCCGCGGGAATCGAAGACGCTCAGCAGCTCATGGTGGTGGACAAGAATACCCAGGGGCGGCTCAAGACGCGCGATGTCCTTCCCGTGAGGTTCTCCACCATGATCGCCGGTGACGACGCGTCCTACTGACGTCATTAATTCCTCATTTTGACGTTTGGATAACTCAAGCAACAGCTTGAGAGGTCAAGCTGTGGGCGATGGGCTGTAATGGCGCAGTGATAGTCTTGTGAGGAGATTGGGCCATGCTTTTATCAGCAAGTGATCTTCAGGGTGTGCGGACCGAAGTCGAGGTGACCCTGACGAGTGGTAAGGTTCTCTATGGCGAGATGTTTCTCCGCTCCGAGCAGACTCTGTTCGATATTCTTAGCAGTGACACGCAATTCCTGCCATTCGAGGGCATGGACGGCGCCATGAGCATCATCAACAAGGCGACCATCGCGAAAATCTCTCAGCACGACTATCCTGTCGCCGAACGCGGGCATGTGATCGCCTTTGGCGACTGACATCTGGTAATTTCCTCGCATCGCGCTGCCACATCCGATATTTTGAGCGTCTAAAATTTGTCGAAACCGCTTTGGTTTCAGGCGATAACGCGAGGGGCATGGGGAATGCCGTCACCCGGTCAGTCATGAAAAAACCGATCAAGATCCTACTCTGGTGCTTCGTGGTCGGGCTGGTGCTTGTGTTCTTCGGCCTCGATCCGCTCAATATATGGATATGGCTTGGCGACACAGCCCGTGGCCTGTTTGACTTCATCGTCAGTTTCGCACGCTGGGCCGGACCGTTTGTCCTGGTCGGCGCGATGATCGTCCTGCCTATCGTCGCTATCGGCTGGTTCATGCGTCGGGCAAAATCACGGCCTTCAGGAGAATAACACGATGACGGACTCTGAACATTCCGGCGGCGTCGTTCGCCGGGTAGCCACCCGCGGCGGCGCCGCCCTGCCGTCCCTCGGCCTCGGCACCTGGCGCATGGGAGAGGACAGCAGCTTAAGCGACCGTGAAGTGGCGGCGCTCAGGCTCGGCCTGGATATGGGCATGGATCTCATCGACACCGCCGAGATGTACGCCGATGGCGGCGCCGAACAAATAACCGGCGAAGCCATCAAGGGGCGCCGCGATGCGGTCACCATCGTGACCAAGGTTCACCCCTCCAACGGCTCCCGTAAGGGCGTGATCGAGGCCGCCGAGCGCAGTCTCAAGCGTTTGGGCACGGACCGTATCGACCTCTATCTGCTGCATTGGCAGGGAACGCATCCCCTGTCGGAGACCTTCGATGCCTTTGCCCAGCTGGTCCATGAGGAAAAAATTCTGAACTTCGGCGTGAGCAACTTCGATACGGACGGCATGGTTGATGCCGAGGCCATAACCGGTGGATCGGGGATGATCGCCAATCAGGTTCTCTACAACGTCAATCGGCGCGGCATTGAATGGGATCTGCTGCCCTGGTGCGAGGAACGCCAGATCGCGGTGATGGCTTATTCGCCCCTCGACGACGGCAAGCTCTCCCAGCGCCCCGGCTTGTCGGCGGTGGCCCAGCGTCACGGCGTCAGCGAGGCAACCGTCGCCCTGGCCTGGACCCTGCGCCAGCCCTCGGTGGTGACGATTCCCAAGGCGTCGAACCCGGATCACGTGGCGGCTAATTATGCGGCGGCGGGCCTGGTTTTAAACGATCAAGACCGGGCCGATCTCGACGGCGATTTTCCACCGCCCGACCGCGCCACGCCCCTGGTAATTACATGATAGAGAATTTAATTACATGATAGAGATTTTAACATGACCCTTGATCGCATCGGCGTCGAGATCGGCGGAACATTCACCGATCTTGTCTGGCGGCGAGAGGACGGCGCTCTCACCACCCACAAGGTGATGTCCACGCCCGAGGAAATTCACCGCGCGGTCATGCAGGTGATCGAGGCCGTCGAGGTTGACCTTGAGGCGGTCGGCCATGTGATCCACGGCTCGACGGTGGCGACCAATGCGCTGCTCACCCGACTCGGCGCGCGCACCGGTCTGCTCACCACCAAGGGATTCCGCGATGTCATCGAGATTGGCTCTCATGACCGCCAGGGCAATGTCTACGAAATCCTGTACCGCAAGCCGCGCCCGCCGGTTGCCCGGCAATTCATCCGCGAAGTTCCCGAGCGTATCCAGGCTGACGGCGCGGTGGTCGAGGCCATCGATCTCGATGCGGCGTGGAGCGAGGCGCAGAAGCTCATCGACGGCGGCGTCGAGGCCATCGCTATCTGTTTTCTCCATGCCCATCGCAACGCCGCCCATGAAGCTGCCCTGGCGGCGCTGATCCGCGAGCGCGCACCCCATGTGCTGGTCACCGCCAGCCATGAGATTTCGCCTGAATTCCGTGAATACGAACGCACCATGACCACCGTGGTCAACGCCTTCGTCGGCCCGGTGGTGAAGGGCTATATGGACAAGCTCGCAGCTGGCTTGAGCGAGCAGGGGTTCACCGGCGCGCTTCAGATCCTGCAATCGAACGGCGGCATCATGCCGGCGTCCAACGCCGGCGAGCAGGGCGCGCGCATTCTGCTGTCGGGGCCGGCGGCGGGGGTGCGCGGCGCCCTGTGGTTCGCCAAACGCAACGGCATCAAGAACGCCGTCACCATCGACATGGGCGGCACCAGTACGGATGTCTGCTTGGCTCCGGAGCTGGAGCCCGCTGCCCGGCAGGAATTCCGCATCGACGGCCTGCCGGTACGCTCCCCCTCGATCGACATCACCACCGTGGGGGCCGGCGGCGGCAGCATCGCCGCCCTCGATCCCGGCGGATTTCTCGCCGTCGGCCCGGCCAGCGCCGGGGCCAAGCCGGGCCCAGCCTGCTATGGCCAGGGCGGCGAGGCGCCCACCGTGACCGACGCCCAGCTGGTCAGCGGAATCTTGCGCCCCGAACGCTTCCTCGGCGGCCGCATGACCCTTTATCCCGAACTTGCCGAGTCGGCCTTCTCGGAAATTGACCTCGATGAGACGACCGTACAGGCGGCCGATAATGTGCTTCGCGTGGTCAACAACAACATGGCGGCGGCGCTGCGCCTGGTGTCGACGGAGCGGGGTATCGATCCGCGTGATTATGTGCTCGTCGGCTATGGCGGCGGCGGCCCGATTCATGCCGCCATGGTTGCCGAGGAAGTCGGCATCTCCAGGGTGCTGGTTCCCTGGTCGCCGGGTCTTGTGTCGGCCTTCGGCCTGCTCGTTGCCGACCCCACCATCGATCTGGTGCGGACCCATATTCATGCGGTGGATGAGAACAGTCTAAATGCCGCCATCATCGAGGAGTTGAAGACCGAAGGGCTCGCCGCCGCCACCCGCCACGGTATCGATCCACAGGCCTGCGACGTGGCTATAGGCCTCGATCTTCGCTACGCCGGACAGGCCTACGAGCTGACAGTCTGGTTCGGGGACAGCTCCGCCGACGCCGACAGCCTCCGCGCCGCCTTCGCCGAGGCCCATAACGAGCGTTATGGCTATGCCCGCGAGCAATTGCCCGTCGAGGCGGTGAATTACCGCACCCGTATTGTACAGCGCCGGGATGGAACCCTGCCGCCTCTCTTCACGCCGACGCCGGACGCCGACGCCGAGGCCGTTCTTATGGAGGGGGCGGTTACCCTGGGCGGTCAATCGGTGAGCGCGCTGTTTGCCGATCGCGCTACCCTACCGGCGGGGTTCACCCAGGATGGCCCCTTGGTTGTCGAGGAGCCCACGGCGACCACCCTGACGCCGCCCGGCTGGCGGCTCACCGTTCTGGCCAGCGGCGACCTCATGCTGGAGCGCATCGAGCCATGAGCCGCAATCTCGATCTGACCACTATCACCATCATCGCCAGCGGCCTCCATGCGGCAGCCGAGGAGATGGGTGTCAATCTGGTGCGCTCGGCCTTTTCGACCGTGGTGCGCGAGGCGCACGACTGCTCGACGGCGCTGCTCGATAGGGACGGGAACGTCGTCGCTCAGGCCGATATGATCCCGATTCAGACGGCGGGCCTCTCGATCTCGTTCAAGGGCGCCTTTGCGGCCCTCGATCTGACTGCTATCGGCCCTGGCCAGGCCGTTATCATGAACGATCCCTACCATGGCGGGCAGCATCTCAACGACATCATCCTGTTCACGCCGATCTTTCATGACGGTGACCTGTTGGGGTATGCCGGCTCGACCGCCCATCATCTCGACATCGGTGGCAGCAATGCCGGGGTCAACAGCCTGGCGACCGAGCTGCTCCAGGAGGGGCTGATCTTTCCACCGATCCTGTTCGATATCGAGCGTGACTGGAATGGCGGCCTGATCGAGACGTTCCTGACCGCGAATATCCGCACACCGGAGACCGGCGTCGGCGATATGAACGCACAATTCGCCGCCAACTACACCGGCGAACAACGGCTCTGCGCCCTGGCCGATAAGCACGGCGCCGACGGCGTCCGCCAGGCCATGGCCGAGGTGCAGGATTACAGCGAACGCCGCATGCGCGCTGCCCTGGCAAAGATACCCGACGGTGTGTACCGAGGCGAAGCCACCATTGATCAGGACGTGTTCGACCCCAATCCGGTTCGTTTCGCAGTGGCGGTGCGGGTTGACGGCTCCGACGTCTGGCTCGACTTCGCCGATACGGACCCACAGCTCAAGAGCATGTTCAATTGCCCGGTGGCTTCGGCTCACGCCGCCGTGTTCGCCGCCATGCGCTGCATGATCCCCGATAAGGACATTCCGTCGAACGACGGCTGCAACCGGCCGATCCATGCGTCGTTTGCCAAGGGCACGGTGCTTAATCCCAACCCGCCGGCGCCGCTGCGCGCGCGTATGACCTCGGCCTATCGCGCCTTCGACGCCGTGCATGACGCGCTGTCAAAGGCCATGCCGGACTGGGTGCCGTCGCAAGGCTATAACTGCACGACGGCGCTCTATATCATGCAGCGCGGCGAGGATGGCCGCTACCGGATGTTCCTCGATATTCTGGGCGGCGGCTACGGCGGCGGCATAAACTACGACGGCGAGGACGCCATTGCCGGCATCCTGGGGAACTGCCGCAACACGCCTATCGAATCGATCGAACAGAGCAATCCATATCTCAGGCTGGTCGGCTATGGCATGCTGCCCGATACGGGCGGGGCGGGTCAGTGGCGCGGCGGCCTGGGTTTTTACCGCGAGTTCGAGGTGCTCGAGGAGGGCGTCTCGCTCAACCTCTATTCCGACCGCTACAAGTTCGCGCCGCAGGGCTTCCACGCTGGCCAGCCGGGCGCGCCGGGCAGCCTGACGGTCATCCGCCATGGCGAGGAAATCGCCCTGTCGGCCACCGCGCGCATTGATCTCGAGCCGGGCGATATCGTCCTGCTCAAGGTCGGCGGCGGCGGCGGTTGGGGCGACCCGGCGCTCAGGCGGCGCGAGAGTATCGAGAGCGACATAACCAGCGGCCGCCTGACGCTTGCTCATGCCGCCGATGCCTATGGATATCAGCCATGACCAAAAACTTCGATCAGACGACCGTCACCATCATCGCCCGCGGCCTCCATGCGGCGGCCGAGGAAATGGGGGTCAACCTAATCCGCTCGGCCTTCTCCACGGTGGTGCGCGAGGCCAGGGATTGCTCGACCGCGCTGCTCGATCCGGCCGGCGATATCGTCGCCCAGGCCGAAATGATCCCCATGCAGACGGCGGCGCTCTCCATGTCGTTCAAGGCGGCCAAGAAACGGCTCGGCCTGGAGAATATCCGCACCACCGAGGCGGTCATCATGAACGACCCCTACCACGGCGGCCAGCATCTCAACGACATCATCCTGTTTACGCCGATTTTTCTCGATGATCAGCTGCTCGGCTGGGCCGGCAGCACAGCGCACCATCTCGACATCGGCGGCGGCACCGCCGGGGTCAATACCCAGGCAACCGAGTTGATTCAGGAAGGGCTGGTGTTGCCGCCGATCCTGTTCGATATCGAGCGCGATTGGAACGGCGGGCCGCTGGAAACGCTCCTGGCCGCCAATATTCGTATTCCCGATATCGGCATCGGCGACATGAACGCGCAGTTTGCGGCAAACTACACCGGCGCCGAGCGTATTCTCGATCTGGCCCGGCGATACGGCGTCGATGGCCTGTGGCAGGCCATGGCCGAAGTGCAGGACTATAGCGAGCGCCGCATGCGAGCCAGCATCGAAGCCATCCCCGATGGCGTCTATAGGGGTGAAGCCTTCATCGACGAGGACGTGTTCGATCCCGAGCCGGTGCAGGTGCGGGTCGAAGTGCGCGTCGCGGGCTCGGACATCCATATGGATTTCACCGGCACCGATGGGCAGCTCAAGAGCATGTTCAACTGCCCCTTGTCCTCGGCCCATGCGGCGGCTTTCGCCGCTGTGCGTTGCGTCATGACCGACAAGGATATTCCCGCCAACGACGGCTGCAACCGGCCGCTGCACCTGCATTTCCCCAAGGGCAGCCTGCTTAACCCAAACCCGCCGGCGCCGGTGCGCGCGCGCATGACCTCGGCCTACCGGGCGTTCGACGCCATCCACGGCGCCCTGTCCCAGGCCATGCCCGAGAGGGTGCCCGCCCAGGGCTACAACTGCACCACCGCGTTCTATCTTTCCCAGCAGCGCAGCGACGGCAGCTTCCGCGTGCTGGCCGATATTCTCGGCGGCGGCTACGGCGCCTGCCGTGATTATGACGGCGCCGACGGCGTCGACAACATCCTCAGCAATTGCAGCAACACGCCGATCGAATCCATCGAGCAGGTCAACCCGCATCTCAGGGTCAAGCGCTATGCCCTGCTGCCCGACAGTTGCGGCGCCGGCGAATGGCGCGGTGGGCTGGGGCTTTGCCGCGATGTGGAAATTCTCGAAGACGGCGTCTTCGTCAATTTCTATACGGATCACTTCAAGTTTCCCCCCAGCGGCGTCCATGGCGGCGGGCCCGGCGCCATGGGAAGCATGACCATCTATCGCCAGGGCGAGGCCATTCGAATGTCGTCGACTGGAAGTCTTGACCTTGAGCCCGGCGATGTGTTGAGTCTCTGTCTTGGCGGCGGCGGCGGTTTTGGCGATCCCGCAAAGCGGCCCCGCGATCAGATCGAGAGCGATATCGAGGATGGCCGCATCAGCCTTGGCCATGCCGAGGCGATGTACGGCTACAGCAAGGAGGCATCATGAAAGCGATCCCGACCATCCAGGCGGACAACGAACTCACCCGGATCACCGAATGGCGGTTCGCGCCGGGCGCCGCCACCGGCTATCACCGCCATGGACATGATTATGTAGTCGTGCCGATGACCACGGGCACTCTGGAGCTCAGCGGGCCCGGCGGCGTCCATCTCGGCGAGCTGGTCGCCGGCCAGTCGTATTTCCGTGGCGCCGGCATCGAACATGACGTGAAAAATATCAACGACCATGAATTCACTTTCGTCGAGATCGAGTTCAAGACCACGAGCATCGCTTCTTGATGGAATTGCTCGCGGCCGACGAGCCGCCGCCCTTTCATGTCGAGCGGGCGCGGGGCGCATCGCCATACCTGCTGGTCTGCGAGCATGCGAGTAAACGCCTGCCTCGGAAACTCGGCACTCTCGGCCTCAGCACGATTGGTCTGGAACGGCATATCGCCTGGGATATCGGCGCCGCCGCCGTGGCCCGGGACTTATCCGCGCGTCTCGACGCGACCCTGATCAGCCAGACCTATTCGCGTCTGGTGATTGACTGCAACCGGCTGCTCGAGGCGCACGACGCCATTCCCACCATAAGCGAAGAGACCGAAATTCCCGGCAACCAAGACCTGTCGCAAGACGAAATCGATGCCCGCATCCGGGAAATTCACCAGCCTTACCAGGCTTGCATCAGCGATCATCTGGACGCTCGCGAAGCGCCGATCCTGTTCGATATTCACAGCTTTACACCGGTCTTTAAGGGGCAAGCGAGGCCCTGGCATATTGGTCTGCTCTATGGCGAGGCGCAACGCCGTCTCGCCGATATCCTGTTCGGGTTGATCGCTAAGGAAGATCGGATCGTGGTTGGCGACAATCAGCCCTATGCGGTGGAATTCGACAACGACTACACCATCCCGGTTCATGGCGTGGGCCGCGGTATCGTCAATCTGGAGATCGAAACCCGCCAGGACCTGATCACATCCGAGGCCGGCCAGGAGGAATGGGCCACCCGCCTTGAGGGCTGGCTGACCGCTGCCCAAGCACAGCTCACGTGAGCGCCTCAACCGTCACAGCCTCTACGCGCGGCGATGCGAAGACCGTCGCCGTGGTCGGCGTCGGACATTTCTTCAGCCATTTTTATCTGCTCGTCCTGCCGCCGTTGTTTCCTCTGCTCAAGAGCGAGCTGGGCGTTTCCTATACCGCCCTCGGGCTTCTGGTCAGCGCTATCAGCCTGGCAACGGGCATCTTCCAGGTCCCCGCCGGCTATGTGGTCGATCGCTTCGGACCGGTCATGCTGCTGGCCGCCGGCCTGGCACTGGAAGCCTGTGCGTTCCTGCTCATGGGGATGACGTCGAGCTATGGGTTTATGCTGGTGCTGGTGTTTATGGCGGGAGTCGGCAATAGCGTCTTTCACCCCGCCGATTATACCATTCTGACGGCGGCGGTGGGCGCTAAGCGCCTGGGCCGGGCGTTCAGCATCCATACCTTCTCCGGCCACACGGGATATGCCGCGGCGCCGTTGATGATGGCGTTCTTCGCCGCGACCATCGGCTGGCGGGCGGGGTTGATCGCCGCCGGCCTCGCCGGTCTCGCCGCCGCCGGCCTGATCCTCGCATCCCGTGGCCATCTGAACCGCTCGATTGCACCCCGCGAAGAAACCAGCCAGGTATCGGGTGAGGGGCCGGGCCTTAGTGGTATCGGCCTGTTGATGTCACTGCCGGTTCTCATGTGCTTTCTATTCTTCGTGCTGCTTTCCATGGGCCTGGGCGGGTTGAGCAGCTTCCTGGTCTCGGTGCTGGTCGAGGAACGGGGCGTCACGTTGTCGGCGGCCAGCTTCGCCCTTACCGTCATGTTCATGGGGTCGTCCCTGGGCGTGCTGGCGGGCGGCGTGATTGCTGACCGCACCCATCGCCACGGCCTGGTTGCCGCCTGCGGCCTGGCCGGCGCCGCCGCCATGCTGCTGATCGTCGGCGAGGCGGCGCTTCCCGTGATTGCGCTGACCATGGTTATGGCTCTGGCCGGGTTCTCCAGCGGCCTGGTGGCGCCGTCGCGTGATCTCATTGTGCGCGCCGCCACGCCCGAGGGATCCACCGGCAAGGTCTTCGGTTTCGTCTCGACAGGCTTCAGCGTCGGCGGCGTGACCTCGCCCCTGGTCTATGGCTGGGTGCTGGACGCCGGCGGTGGCCGGTGGATGTTCTGGATGACCGCGGCTATCATGACCCTGGCCATCGTCACGGTCATCACAACCCAGAGGAGGAGCGCGTCATCAACGACGACTTCAGTAAGCTAGCCGTGGTCCATACCGCAGAGATCGAGTGGCAGGCGAGCCCGAGTGCGGGCGTCTGGCGCAAGCGGCTCAATCTCGCCGGGCCGTCCGAGAGCAGCCGGGTGACCTCGGTGGTGCGCTACGATGCGGACAGCGCCTTTCCCACTCACCCCCATCCGGGCGGCGAGGAAATATTCGTGCTGGGCGGGGTGTTCTCCGACGAGCATGGCGACTATCCCACGGGCAGCTATATCCTGAATCCGGAAGGCTTCAGCCACGCGCCCTTTTCCAAGCCGGGCTGCGTGATCTTCGTCAAGCTTCAGCAGTATCCGGGCAGCGCGCGGCGGCAGATCAACATCGATACCAATTCCGGCGACTGGCGGCCCGGATCGACGGCGGGAGTTGCCGTGATGATGCTTTACGCTGAGGACGATCACCCGGAAGTGGTGAAACTCGCCCGCATCGAGCCCGGCACCCAGTTCGAAGAGCATGACCATCCCGGCGGCGAGGAGGTCTTCGTCATCGAGGGCGGCTATGAAGACGAGCATGGCTCATACGGGCCGGAATGCTGGGTTCGCTATCCGCCGGGAAGCCGCCATACGGTTCGCTCCGAGCCCGGCTGTCTGCTCTATGTAAAGACAGGGCACCTGCCGTCGTAAGCCTGAATCAGTAGACGCGGGCCTGGACGATGACGCCGATGATGGTCTCTTCGCCCAACGCCTTGGCCGCCTCGAGCCGGTGAAACCCCTCGACCAGCACAAAACGCGCGCCGTCCTCGCGCAGCATGATCGGCGTGAGCTGGCCCTCCTCGATCATGCTCTCGGCAATCTCGTCGACCGTCTCGGGATTGAGCGTACGGCGCCGCTTGGCCGGCACATAGATGTCGGCGGTGTTGAACTCCCGCTCTTCAAGCATCGGCATGGCATGGTCCTTTCGAGGAGAAACTATATATAGCACTTGCCTACAATTCGACAAATCCCTGGCCGACAAATCCCTGGCCGACCTATCCCTTGCCGACAGCTTCCGGTCCAGCGACAATGGCGGTCGTTCAATGTTCGCCTGGGGTATTTTTATGACGCGTATCGCTATCGGTGGCTTCCAGCACGAAACCAATACTTTCGCCATGGCGAAAGCGCCTTTCGAGGAATTCGAGAGGCATGACGGCTGGCCGGCATTGACCCGGGGAGAGGGAATTTTCGAGGCGGTTGCCGGCATCAACATCCCGATTGCCGGCTTCATCGAGGCGGCCCGGCCCGCAGGCCATGAGCTGGTGCCACTGCTCTGGTGCTCGGCGGAGCCGTCTTCCTATGTCACCCGCGACGCCTTCGAACGCATCACCGCCATGCTGTGCGATGATCTCGCGGCCGCCGGGCCCCTCGATGGGGTTTATCTCGATCTGCATGGCGCCATGGTGGTCGAGCATTTCGAGGACGGCGAGGGCGAGACCCTGCGCCGGGTGCGCGCCGTGGTCGGCGAGGGTATTCCCGTCTGCGTCAGCCTCGACCTGCACGCCAATGTCACCGAGGCGATGGTCGAGCATGCCACCAGCCTGTCGATCTTTCGCACCTACCCCCATGTGGATATGGCGGCCACGGGGGCGCGAGCCTCGGCCATGCTCGATCGCGCCTTGGCGGGTGAGCGCTTAGCCAAGGCTTTTCGCAAGGCGCCGTTTCTGGTGCCGCTGCCCGATCAATGCACGGATTTTGAGCCCAACCGGACACTGTATGAGCGCGTCGTGGCGCTTGAGAAGGACGGGGCCGCCGGGGTCGACCTGGCCTTGGGCTTTCCGCCCGCTGACATTAAGGAATGCGGCATCTCGGTGGTCGCCTATGACCCGGACCCGGCGGCGGCCGAGGCGGCGGCGGACAGCCTGTATGGCGATCTGCTGGCGGCCGAGGCGCGCTTTGAGAGCGATCTGCTCGACGCGGATACGGCGGTGCGGCGCGCTATGGAGCATAACGGACCGCGCTCCGGGCCGGTGGTGCTCGCCGATGCCCAGGACAATCCCGGCGCCGGGGCCTCATCGGACACGGTCGGCCTGCTCGCCGCCCTGGTGCGCAACGGGGCACGAGGCGCGACGGTGGCCGTCCTCGATGACGGAGAGATCGCCGCCCTGGCCCATAGCGTTGGTGTCGGGGCGAGTTTTACGGCCGCGCTCGGGGGGAAATCGGGGCAGGCGGGTCAGGTTCCCTATGACGGCCGCTTCCGCGTCGAAGCGCTGGGCGACGGTCACTTCACCTGTTACGGCGAGATGTATAGCGGCACCAAAACCAACCTTGGACCGATGGCCCTGCTGCGCATCGAAGACGGAGAGTCGGAGGTCCGCGTGATCGTTGGCGGCAGCCGCTTCCAATGCCTCGATCAGGCGGTATTTCGCCATCTCGGCGTCGAGCCCGCCGAGCAGCGTATCCTGGCGGTCAAAAGCACGGTGCATTTCCGCGCCGATTTTGCCCCCATCGCCGCCGAGGTGCTGGTCGTTGACTCCCCCGGCGCCCACCCTTGCCGGCTGGCCGGCGTCGACTACAAGAACCTACGCCCCGGGGTCCGCCTCGGCCCTGGCGGCCCCGTCTTCACCGGTGAATAAGCGCTAAATTTTATCCCACGGCGCGGGCCGCTTGGTTCGCGGCAGTTCGGCCCGAAATGTAGGCGGCCGGAGCCTGGGTCGCCCATTCCGGCACGCAGGCCTCGCCCGCGAAGAACAGGCGGTCATCCACCGGCGTAGCGATTTTCCTGCGCAGGTGGTTTTTCCCCACCCTGGCGTATGCGTAGGCGCCACGGGCGAACGGATCCGCGCTCCAGTTCGTGAAATGACCCTTGACGAACATGCGTTTGATCTCAAAGCCGAACGTATCGGTGAGGGCGCTCAGCGCCAGATCGATCGCCGCGGCCTGGGGATCGGCCTCTCGGGCCAGGTCCCTCGATTGCCGGCCGCCGGTGAACGCCACATCAAGGGGCAGATCAAACGGGCGCAACAGATGATCCCGCCACACGCCTTGGTGTTCGATATAGACGGAGGTGGTGCTGGCTTCCTCAAAAAATTCATTGAAGGATGAGCTGAACTGCAGCGTGATCTTGTCCAGCACCCCCATGGGGCAGGCTTGATAGGCGTCCATCTTCCAGTCCGGCAACGCGGGCTCGAAGACAATCGTGCCGTCGGCAATGATATCCGTCGGCACGGTGATGAGGGCGGCGGCGGCATTTAGGGTGCCCTTGTTGGTCTCCACAATAACCCCCGGGCCGCCCCAGGCAATCCTGGTAACGATGGTGTTGAGCTGGACCGGCACAGGGCCCAGCGCCTTGAAGATTCCGGCCGCCATGCCCTGGGGAACCATCCATTCGACGCCGGTGCCGTATTGGCTTTGTACATCTTCCACCGAGAGTTCATCCGTGCCGACCCCGGCCTCGTATTCGCCCATGACCAGATGGGCGAAGCGGCCCCATTCTCCTTTTGGCGGCGCGATGTCGCGCACTGATTTATCGCCATTTTCCTTTACGTTATAGTCACCTACCCGGTCTTCCAGGGATTCGACGGCGTCGCTTGCGTCTTCATATTCGTCGTCGTCCAGTTCCTCGCCGTCGCTGTAGAACCAGGTGTCAGCCGCGCCTTCGTCAACTGTGGCGAACCCGACGCCTTTGATGAGGGGCGTCAGAGGGTTTTTGTCCGCCGAATGCAGCCATGCGCAGCCGTGGTCGTAGGGCACGCCGAAGGTTTGCGATTCCGTATAGGCTCGCCCGCCAATACGGTTTCTCGCTTCCAATACGGTGAAGGAAATTCCGGCCTTCGCCAGTTCCTGCGCCGCTGTAATGCCGGCGATGCCGGCCCCGACGATAACCACCTCTGGAGGACCCGTAGCGGTGGCTGCATGAAGCGGGATCAAGGGGAGGGTCGTCATGGCCCCGATACCACTCAGCATCCGGCGGCGGGAGATGGCGTTTGTCATGGCCCTGCGTTTCGTTGCTACGGTATTTTCAGTCGGACGATACGGGAGAACGAGCAAAAAGATAAGGTAAAGGGCTATTTGCAGCTCAATTCGTGGTAGACAACCGCTTCACGTTTTTACAGGAGACGCGACCTTGATCGAAAACCGTATCGACCTCTATAGCGACACCCAGACCCGCCCCAGCGACGCCATGCGGAAGGCCATGGCAGAGGCGCCCGTGGGCGACGAGCAACGAGGCGAAGACCCGACCGTGAACCGTCTCTGCATCATGGTGGCCGAGCTGCTCGGCAAGGAGGCGGCGATATTCCTGCCGTCCGGCACCATGTGCAACGAAATCGCGATCCTGGTTCATTGTAATCACGGCGACGAGATCATCGCCGATCAGACCGCTCATATTATCAACGCCGAAGGCGGCGGCCCGGCGGCCTTCGCCGGCGCCATGCTGCGCAGCCTCGATGGCGCGCGGGGAATTTACAGCGCCGATCAGGTCGAGGCGGCGGTCCGTGACGATGGCCGCTATTCGCCGAACAGCCGCTTGGTCGTGGTCGAGCAGACATCGAACTTCGGCGGCGGAACCATATGGCCGCTGGCAACCATCGAGGCGGTCGGCGAGGTCGCTCGCCGCCATGATCTGGCCTATCATATGGACGGCGCCAGGCTGTTCAACGCGGTGGTCGGCTCCGGCGTGACGGCGCTCGATTATGCCGCGCCCTTCGATAGCCTGTGGGTCGACCTCAGCAAGGGCCTCGGCTGTCCGGTTGGGGCGGTGCTGGCCGGCTCCAAGTCTTTCATCGATAAGGCCTGGCGCTGGAAACAGCGCATGGGCGGCGCCATGCGCCAGGCCGGCATCATCGCGGCGGCCGGTGTCTATGCGCTTGAGCATAACGTCGAGCGCCTGGCCGACGACAACGCCAATGCGCGCCGCTTTGCCGATATGATCGCATCCCTTTCGGGCGTTGCCGTCGATCCCGAAACCGTGGAGACCAATATCGTCTTCTTCGATGTGGCCGGCATCGGCATGTCGGCCGGCGAAGTCGGTGAGAAGCTGGCCACTCACGGCGTACGCATCGGCGCCATGGGAGAGACCATGCTGCGCGCCGTCACCCATCTCGACGTGAGCCGCGAGCAGGTCGAGGAAGCCGCCGAGGCGGTCAAAAAAGTGGTAGAGGCGTGATCGACCAATGAACCAGCAAAACATCAAGTTTCTCGATAGCGTCGTTCCCGAGTTTCCCCCCGAGGCGGCGGCCGAGATTGCCCGCGCGAATTACGGCATAGAGGGTGAATTCAAGGCGCTCTATAGCGAGCGGGACCAGAATTATCGCATCACACGGGATGACGGCGTCGTTGTTCTGCTGAAGATCGCCAACAGCCATGAAGACACGGCGGTTCTCGACATGCAGCATCAGGCCCTGGCCCATATCGAGCGCCAGGACCCGGAATTGCCCGTGCCGCGCATCATCCGCACACGGGACGGCGCCTTGAGTTGCGATGTGGCGGGGCCGGGCGGGGCGACGCACCAGGTGCGCCTGTTGAGCTATTTGCCGGGGGTGATCATCGAGCAGGTCGACCATAGCCCGGAATTGCTGCGTGATCTGGGCGCCAATGTGGCTCGGCTCGGCCTGGCGCTCAGGGGTTTTTACCACCCGGCGGCGGGGCATGTTCTGTTGTGGGATTTGCGCCAAGCGCCCGAGATGCGCGGCAATTGCGGCGGCATCGCCGATGAGACCCTGCGCGCCGCCGTCGAGGCCAACCTCGATTACTTCGCCGAGCATATCATGCCGCGTCTCGACGGCCTGCGCGCCCAGATCATCCATAACGACGCCAACGGCTCGAATGTCCTGGTCCATGACGATGACCATGGCCGGATCGCCGGGATTATCGATTACGGCGATATGATCCATGGCCCGTTGATTCTCGATCTTGCCGTGGCGGTGGCCGGCGTTGTTTTCCGCAAGGACGATCCGATGGCCGCCCTTTGCGATGTGGCGGCGGGCTTTGACGCGGTCACGCCGCTGGATGTCGAAGAGCTTGATCTGCTGTATGATCTGGTCCTCACGCGGCTCGCGGTGGAGCTGTTGGTCTGCGCCTGGCGGGTTGCCAACCCGACCGGGCTGGCCGCCGACCTGGAAGGCTTCGTCGCCAAGGCCGGAGACGCGTTTGAGCAGCTCCGGGCGGTCGACCGGTCAGACGCGCGCGCCCGGCTGCGCAAGGCCTGCAAGTTTCCGCCCTATTGCCCGCCGCCCGGTGAAGACGCCAGCGATGACCAGCTCGACGATCTGCTCGAACGGCGCAGCCAGCGCCTTGGGCAGAAGCTCTACACGTTTTACAAACGGCCGCTGCATATGGTGCGCGGTGAGGGGGTTTGGCTCTATGACGCGAGCGGCAGAGCCTATCTCGACGCCTATAACAACGTGCCGCAAGTCGGCCATGCCCATCCCCATGTGACCCGGGCGGTGCAGCGGCAAACGGCGGCCCTGGCCACCAATACGCGCTATATCTATGAGCAGATCCTCGATTACACGGATGCTTTGGCGGCGACCGTGCCGGGCGGGAATGCGGTCTGCGTGTTCGTCAATTCGGGCAGCGAGGCCAATGACGTGGCCTGGCGCATGGCCAAGGCTTTTAGCGGCAATCAGGGCGCCCTGGTCATGGAGGATGCCTATCACGGCGCCACCGAGGCGACCGATGCGCTGTCCCCCGGCGACCGGCGCGGCAATGAGATCGCCGCCCATGTGCGAACCCTGGCAGCGCCCGATTGCTACCGGGGGGAATTTCGCGGCCCCGACGCCGGCGCGCGCTATGGCGAGGACGCCGACCGGGCCATCGCCGAGCTTGACCAAGCCGGCCTCGGCACCGCGGCGTTCATGCTCGATTCAGGATTCTGCACCAACGGCATCCTGGTGGCGCCCGATGGCTACATGGCCGCGGTGGTCGACAAGACGCGCGCCGCCGGCGGCCTGTTCATCGCCGACGAGGTGCAGTCGGGCTTCGGCCGCATGGGAAGCCATATGTGGGGCTATCAGTCCTACGGCGTCGAGGCCGATATGATCACTCTCGGCAAGCCGGTCGGCAACGGCTACCCCCTGGGCGTGGTCATCACCCGGCCGGAAATTCTCGCCGCCTTTACGGAACGCACGGGCTATTTCAGCACCTTCGGCGGCAATCCGGTTGCCTGCGCTGCGGGCCTTGCCGTGCTCGAAGTGCTGGAGCGCGAGGATTTAATGGCGAACGCGCAAGACGCCGGCGATTATCTGCGTGATGGCTTTTGTGAGCTTGCCGAGCGCTTGCCGCTGATCGGCAATGTGCGCGGGCGCGGCCTGCTTACCGGCGTCGAGCTGGTGCGCGACAGGGAAACCCTCGAACCGGCCAAGGACGAGACCGTCGCTGTGATGAATCATATGCGCGAAAACGGCGTTCTGGTGGGCCGCGAAGGATATTTCGGGAATGTGCTGAAGATTCGCCCGCCGCTGGTTTTCAACCGCGACGGCGCCGATATTCTGATCGCGGCGCTCGGCCGCGCGGTCGAGGACGTGTCTTGAATTAACGGCCTAGTGTGACGGTCATCACAGGCTGGCCGGGTCATTTGTGGTATCCAGGTGACGTATGAAAGCGGATTCTTTAACTGTATTTTTGGAGAGATTCCGGAAATTATGGTTAATGGTTAATGGCTTACGGCGAGAACAGGCTTTATGATTCCTTGATTTTCACTCGAAATTACGGTACATGTTTAATAATGACTAAGAAGTATTGATTAATCGATTTTTTCGAATAGAAGATTTCATGGGGCTTGGACACAAATATGTGTAGGCGGATAGTGATGAATCAGGATGTGGTTTTCTTGGGGGAATTTAAGATGATGGTTTCGAAAACTAAGACCGCTCTGGCCGGACTGGCGCTGGCGGGGTTTATCTTCTTGTCCCTCGGCATTAACGGCGTCGCTCAAGCCGCTGGAGGGCTTACCGCCGCCATGGAAACCCAGATTCAGGCCCAGATTCAAGCCTTGATCATCGATTCCGGCGACACGGCGATCTCGGAACAAGCTTTAACCGACATGGTCGCGGCCAATCCCAGTGCGGCGAAAGACATCGCCGATTTTGCCACCAGGCCCGCCAATCTGCCGAGTGATCTGTCCGCCGATGCGGTCGAAAACCTGGTCATCGCCGTGGCCCGGGCAGCCGCGAGCGGCGCCCCTGAAATGGCCGGCGATGTGGTGAATGCGCTAGTGGATTGAGCGGAACAAAGGAGTCCGATTTGGGATTCCTATATGCTCTGTTGTGTGCGATTCAATGTGATGCGCACAGGAATATCCTTCACCGTCTCCGCCGAAGATCGCTCTCGACTTGAGGCGGTTATTTTTC
>JAYGED010000266.1:0-20005 GCA_046582565.1 Alphaproteobacteria bacterium | reverse complement strand
TATTCCATCGGCTATATGCGGTATCAGAAGGACGCCCATCAGGGGCGCTTCTTCATGTTTTTTGCGCTCTCCATATCGGCGGCCATCGGCATCGCCTTCGCCGGCAATCTGTTCACCCTGTTCATCGCCTATGAAGCGCTCACCCTGGCGACCTATCCCCTGGTCGCCCATTACGGCACGGACGCGGCGCGGCGTGGCGCGCGTGTCTATCTCGGCCTGCTGCTGTCGACTTCCATCGGCTTTCTGCTGGTCGCTATCATCGCCACCTGGAGCCTCGCCGGCACCCTCGAATTCATCCCCGGCGGCATCCTGGCCGGCAAGGTCGAACCCTGGGCGGCCAGCCTGCTGCTCGTGCTTTACGTCTTCGGCATCGGCAAGGCGGCGGTCATGCCGTTCCATCGCTGGCTGCCTTCGGCCATGGTGGCGCCGGCTCCGGTCTCGGCCCTTCTCCATGCGGTTGCCGTGGTCAAGGCCGGGGTGTTCACCCTTCTCAAGGTCATGGTCTATGTCTTCGGCATCGATTTCCTGGCCGACATCGGGGCGCGTGAATGGCTTATGTATGTGGCCGGAGCAACCGTCCTGCTCGCTTCCCTGGTGGCGCTCCGCGAGGACAACCTCAAGGCGCGGCTCGCCTACTCGACGATCAGCCAGCTTTCCTACATCGTGCTCGGCGCGCTGTTGGCGAGCAGCCTCGGCATCATCGGCGGGACCATGCATATCGCCACCCACGCCTTCGGCAAGATCACCCTGTTCTTCTGCGCCGGCGCCATCTACGCAGCATCCGGCGAGATCGATATCAGCCGCATGCGGGGTATCGGCCGGCGCATGCCCTTCACCATGGCGGCCTTTTTCATGGCGTCCCTGAGCATCATCGGCCTGCCGCCGTTCGGCGGGCTGTGGAGCAAATGGTATCTCGCACTGGGAACCCTGGACACCGACCAATATGTGCTTCTCGCCGTGCTTCTGATCAGCACCCTGCTGAATATCGCCTACCTCATACCGATCCCGTTGCGCGCCTTCTTCTGCCCGCCGGAAGATGTCCCCGAGGGCGGTATGCGGGAAGCCCCGGCGCTCAGCGTGATCGCCTTGTCGGTGACCGCGCTCGGCTGTTTCGTCCTGTTCCTCTTCCCCGGCCCGCTCTACCGGCTGGCCGCCATGCTGGTTGCACCCTGATGATGGAAAAGAAACACCTGTTCGACGACCCCGCGAACGTCAAGCGCCTGCTGCGCGCGATCTATGTGATCTGCGCGGTTCTTGTCGGGCTCGATCTTTTGTTCCTGCGTCATGGAATGCATGAGTGGGAATCCATGATCGGCTTCTACGCGATCTATGGCTTTGTCGGCTGTTCGGCCCTGGTGCTGGTCGCCAGGGAAATGCGCAAATTCCTGATGCGCGATGAAGAGTATTACGACGATGATTAGTCTTCATCCAACGGTCATTTTCCTCATCGGCGGGGTTCTCGCCGGTCTTGTCGGACGCCGGGCGGCCGGCATCATCGTCCTGCTCACCCCGGCGCTCGGCATGGCCAATCTGCTGTACCTGGACGCAGAGATGACATGGCAGGTCGATTTTCTCGAATACCAGCTCGATCTGTTCCGCGCCGACAAGCTCGCCCTGCTGTTCGGCTATCTGTTTCATATCGCCGCCTTTATCGGCGCGCTGTTCTCCCTGCATCTGCGCGACCGCATCCAGCAGGCCGCCGCCATGCTCTACGCGGGCAGCGCCATCGGGGCCGTGTTCGCCGGCGACCTGATCACCTTCTTCCTGTTCTGGGAGCTTGCGGCGGTGACCTCGGTGTTCCTGATCTGGGCTAGGCGCACGAAGCGCGCCATGGCCGCCGGCATGCGCTATCTGATTATCCAGGTCGTCTCGGGCCTGTTGTTCTTCACTGGCGTTCTGCTGCTCATTCAGGAGAGCGGCTCGATCGCGTTCGATTATATCGGCCTCGACGGGCCCGCCTCCTGGCTGATCCTAATCGCGCTGGGTATCAAATGCGGCTTTCCCCTGGCCCATAACTGGCTCACCGACGCCTATCCGGAAGCGACGCCGACGGGCACGGTGTTCCTCTCCGCCTTCACCACCAAGGTCGCCGTCTACGCCCTGGCGCGGGCCTATCCGGGGACCGAACTCCTGGTCTATGTCGGCGCCGCCATGACGGTGTTTCCGATCTTCTATGCGGTCATCGAGAACGATCTGCGCCGGGTGCTGTGCTACAGCATGATCAACCAGATCGGCTTCATGGTCTGCGGCATCGGCATCGGCACCGCGCTGGCCATGAACGGGGCGATCAGCCACGCCTTCAACGACGTGATCTTCAAGGGCCTGCTGTTCATGACCATGGGCTCGGTGCTGCATATGACCGGGCGGATGAACGGCTCGGACCTGGGCGGGCTGTATAAATCCATGCCCATGACCACGGTGTTCTGCATCGTCGGCGCCGCCTCGATTTCGGCATTCCCGCTGTTTTCGGGCTTCGTCTCGAAATCCATGGTGATGGTCGCCGCCCTCGAGGAAGGCTACAGCAGCGTCTGGCTGATGCTGCTGTTCGCCTCGGCCGGGGTGTTCCACCACGCCGGCATCAAGATCCCCTATTTCGCCTTCTTCGCCCATGACGCGGGCATCCGCACCAGCGACCCGCCGCTCAATATGCGCGCCGCCATGGCCATTGGCGCCGTGCTCTGCATCGCCATCGGCAGCTATCCGGCGGCGCTGTATGCCCTGCTGCCCTTCCCGGTGGAGTATGAACCCTTCACGGCCGGCCATGTTCTGGCCCAGGTGCAGCTCCTGTTCTTCGGCGCCCTGGCCTTCGTCTGGCTCAACCTGACCGGCCTATACCCGCCGGAGCTTAAATCGGTCAACCTCGACGTCGAATGGCTCTACCGCCGCCTCGCCCCCCGTCTGGCCATGGCCGTAGGCGGATTTATCGGCCGCGCCGACCATGCCTTGCGCCGCGTCGTGCTTGATGGGCTGGACGCCGCCGTCTCGTCGGTGAGGCGTTATGTCGGCGCCCAGGGCGCCCTGACCACAAGCCTCTCGACCGGCGCCGCGACCCTGTGGGTCGCCGTGCTGCTCGGGATTTTCCTGGTTATTTATTATGCGAGGAGCTGATGGATCTTAACGGCGAATTCCATATTCCGGCGTCCCGCGAGCGGGTCTGGCAGGCGCTCAACGATCCGGAAATTCTGCGCCGCGCGGTGCCCGGCTGCGAGACCCTGGAGAAGGTCTCCGATACCGAGTTCACCGCCAAGGTGACGCTCAAGATCGGCCCGGTCAAAGCCTCCTTCAAGGGCCGCGTAACCCTCAGCGACCTCGACCCGCCAAACAGTTACAGCATTAACGGCGAAGGCCAGGGTGGCGTCGCCGGCTTTGCCAGGGGCGGCGCCAAGATAACGCTCAGCGACGATGGCGACGGTACGCACCTGCGCTATGAGGCGACGGCCACGGTCGGCGGCAAGCTCGCCCAGGTCGGCCAGCGCATGATCGCCGGCGTCTCGCAAAAGCTGGCGGGCCAATTCTTCTCGGCTCTCGGCGAAGCTATTGTCGAGGCGGGTGCCGAAGCGGACGAGACACTCCCGACCGAACCCGAAGAAGCCCCGGTCCCCGGCTTGAACCTGTGGCTATGGGTCGGTGGCGTGCTGGCGCTGGTCGCCGCCCTGTTGTGGTTCATGCAGGCCTAGGCCATGAACAGATTCAATTCTGACTGATGTTTGATTGAAACTCATAAACCGTGAAAACCACCGCAGCCTGTAGATGACACGCCCTGTTCTGACTTTAGCTGCGGCATCGCTCCTGACCTTTGTTCTGGGCTCGATCCATGCCTTTTCGGTTTTCGTCGAACCGTGGGAAATTCTGCTCGGCGCATCGCGGGCGAATGTCAGCCTGACCTACTCCTTTGCTTTGATAGCCTTGACGGCAAGCGTTCTCCTGGGTCATCGGCTGTTCTCAACGCTGAGCCCTTCCGCTCTCGCCTTCGCCATATGTGTATGCGCCGCCGCGGGCGTCATGATTGCCGGCGTCGCCGCTGACTTGCCCCTTCTCTGGTTCGGCTACAGCCTGTTGTTCGGCGGCGCCAATGGATTGGGCTACGGTTTCGCGCTGCAGATTTCAGCCCAGGCCATGCCAGAACGCAAAGGGCTGGCCATGGGTGCGGTGACGGCTTCTTATGCCGCCGGCGCCGCCGTCTTTTCGGCTGCCTTCAGGCTGGTCTTGGAGCAGGGCAGCTTGGCCGGCGCTCTGTATTTCATGGCGGCTGTCCTGCTTGTCGCCGGTTCCGCCGTTGCCATCTGCTTTCACTTGAGCCGCACGCAGTACCGCGGCGAGGCGGATAGCCGCCATGAAATACATAGCGCCGGCCAATCGCCTGGCGGCGCCCGAGGGGTGCAGGTTCTGCTTTGGGCTGGATATGGAACCGCGGCGATGGCTGGTCTTATGGCGCTCGGCCATGCGGTTGGTATCGTTGTGAGCGCCGGCGCCACGCCCGCTGCGGCGACCGCGGGGCCGATCATTGTATCCTTCAGCAACATGATCGGCGCGATAACGGCGGGATGGATAGTCGACCGGGTCCGGTCCCCGTCTCTGATGATGGTTTTGCCGCTGATTTCTTCCGCCGCCCTGCTGTTTCTTGCCACCGGGCCCAGCGTCATACCGACCTTGGGATCACTTGCGGTGATTGGATATTCATACGGCGCCATCATTACCCTCTACCCGGTTGCGGTTGCCGAACGGTTCGGCCAAGACGCCGCTGCCAGAATATATGGACGGATTTTCATTGCCTGGGGGTTGGCAGGGTTGGCCGGCCCCTGGGTTGCCGGGCTGTTGTACGACCGTGGCGGCGATTACACGCAAGCGACCTTCCTGGCCGCCGTTGTCGGACTGGTCTCTATCCTGTGCGTGTGGCTACTGCCGAAGAAAGAAACTTTTATGGGCACATGACCTAGCCAAATCCCGGCGACGGCGTTACGCTACAGTTAATCAGGTAAACGCCCGCCCCTTAGGCGGGGTCATAAACGGTTTGTTGGGAGGCATGGAATGCAAAAATCACTTAATATCAGTCCGGAGAAATGCACCGGCTGTCTGCAATGCGAACTCGCCTGCTCGCTTGAGAAGGAGGGTTCGTTCAATCCGGCGAAGTCACGGATCAAGGTTATCGAGTTCGGGTCCATGGGCCGCATGGTGCCTTACACCTGCACCCAATGCGCCGATGCCTGGTGCGTCAAGGCTTGCCCGGTGAACGCCATCGTCATCAATCACGCGACCGGCGCCAAGGAAGTTATCGAAGATATCTGCGTCGGCTGCAAGGTCTGCACCATCGCTTGCCCGTTCGGCACCATCAATTACAGCCAAGCAACGGGCAAGGTCGTCAAATGCGATCTTTGTGGCGGCGATCCCGAATGCGCCAAAGCCTGCCCGACGCAGGCAATCACCTACGTCGACGCCGACATGACCGGCTATGACAGAATGCGCGCATCGGCCCAAATCGCCGACGCCGGCGCCCAAGCCTGAAAGGGAGGAATTATCATGGCATGGACTGAAAAAATTCTACGCGTCAACCTGACCGCGGGTACCTGTGAAGCTGAGCCCCTCAACATGGAATGGGCGCAAAAGTATCTCGGACAGCGCGGCCTCGCGACTAAATATCTTGTCGAGGAGATCGATCCCAAGGTCGACCCGCTGTCACCCGACAACAAGTTGATCTTCGCCACCGGCCCGCTGACCGGCACTTGTGCCTCGACCAGCGCGCGCTATTCGGTGATCACCAAGGGCGCCCTCACCGGTGCCATCGCCTGCTCGAATTCGGGCGGCTACTTCGGCGCCGAGCTTAAGATGGCCGGCTGGGACATGGTCATCTTCGAGGGCAAGGCCGAGAAACCGGTCTATCTGTCCATCGTCGACGATGTGGCGGAGTTGCGCTCGGCCGAGCATCTCTGGGGCCGGTCGGTGTGGGAAGTCGAGCCGGCGCTCAAGGCCGAAAGCGGCGATCCGCAAACCCGCGTCTCGTCCATCGGCGTCGCCGGTGAGACAGGAGTGCTCTACGCCTGCATCGTCAACGACCTGCATCGCGCCGCAGGGCGCTCGGGCGTCGGCACGGTGATGGGTTCCAAGAACCTTAAGGCAATCACTGTGCGCGGCACCGTGGGCGTCGCCGTCAAAGACCCCAAGGCCTTCTTGGCAGCGACGGCGGATGCCAAGGCGGTGCTCGCCGAAAATGCCGTCACCGGCGAGGGCTTGCCCGCCTTCGGCACCCAGATCCTGATGAACATCATCAACGAAAGCGGTGCGTTGCCAAGCAAGAACTTCCATGACGTGCAGTTCGAGGGCGCCGGCAAGATCGGCGCCGAGGCCATGGCCGAACCACGCGCCAGCGACGGCAAGGCAAACCTGGTGACCAAGCAGGCCTGCTTCGGCTGCACCATCGCCTGCGGACGCATCTCGCAGATCGACAAGGACCATTTCACGGTGGTCAACAAGCCCGAATACTGGGGCGCTTCGGGCGGCCTGGAATACGAAGCGGCCTGGGCGTTGGGCGCGGCAACCCAGGTCGATGATCTGGAATGCCTGACCTACGTCAACTTCCTGTGCAACGAGCAAGGCTACGACCCGATCTCCTTCGGCTCAACCGTGGCCGCGGCAATGGATATGTTCGAGGAAGGCGTCCTCACCACCGAGCATACCGGCGGTATCGAACTCACGTTCGGCTCCGCCGAGGCCCTGACGCAGATCGCCGAGCTTACCGGCAAGAATGAGGGTTTCGGCGCCGAGATCGGCCTCGGCTCGAAGCGTCTGTGCGAGAAATACGGCAGGCCCGAGCTGTCCATGTCGGTCAAGGGTCAGGAGTTCCCGGCCTACGATCCGCGCGGCATCCAGGGCATGGGACTGACCTACGCCACCTCGAACCGGGGTGCCTGTCACCTGCGCAGCTACACCGTGGCTTCGGAAATTCTCGGAATTCCCGAGAAGACCGATCCCTTGGAGACCGACGGCAAGGCCGGGTTGGTCAAAGCCTTCCAGGACGCCACGGCGGCGGTCGATTCCTCGGGGCTTTGCCTGTTCACCACCTTCGCCTGGAGCCTGGACAACTTCGCACCGCAGATCGACGCGGCCTGCGAAGGCGAATGGACGGCCGAGCGATTGGCGGAAACCGGAGAGCGTATCTGGAATCTCGAGCGCCAGTTCAATCTCGCCGCCGGCTTCACCGGCAAGGACGACAACCTGCCCCCGCGCCTGCTCAAGGAGGCGGCCAAGACCGGCCCCGCCGAGGGCAAGGTGAGTGGGCTCGATGTCATGCTGCCCGAATACTACAGCCTGCGCGGCTGGACCGAGGACGGCGTACCCTCCAACCAGACCCTCGAACGGTTGGGCGTATAGAGGCTTCGACACTGGGGGCCGGCGGGATATCCTCGCCGGCCCCTTGTTCGTCTGATCGCCAATCCATGAAGCTCTGGCCATGAAGCTCAGAATTAAACTTTATGCATCGCTCACGCCGTATCTGCCCCCCGGCACGCCCAAGAACGAAGCGGAAATCGACATTGCCGAGGGCGCGACCGTGCAGTCGGTGCTCGACGGCTTCAATATGCCCGAGGGACTCTACAAGCTGGTTCTGGTGAACGGTGTCTTTATCCCCCCCGAGATGCGCTTGAGCCGCACCTTCGTCGAAGATGATGTGCTGGCCGTCTGGCCGCCGGTTGCCGGTGGTTAGCACCGTCGGAAATAGCATCGCCTTCGAAAAGGAGATGGGCATCAACCATCGGGATTTTTTCCGCATTTTACCAACGGCCCTGGACAGCGATGACTATGTGCGATCCGGCAACAGCATCCTGCTGGAAGACGGGGCCAAGCGCCTGGAAATTTCCATCGGTCCCGAGGGCAAGCGTACCATCGCCTTGCTGTCCCTGCCGGTCACCATGGTGAGTTTACGGTTTACCAACTATGGCGAGGCCGAATTGAACGACGCCATGGCGCGTTTCGAACTATACTATCGCCGCGGCGGCGGATGATATGGAGGACGCCATGGGGCATGAAGTTTCCCTCAAAGTGAACGGACAAGCGATCACCAAGACGGTCGAGGCGCGCACCCTGCTCGTCGATCTGCTTCGCGAGACGCTCGGCCTGACCGGCACTCATGTGGGTTGCGATACCAGCCAGTGCGGCGCCTGTGTCGTCCATGTGGATGGCGTTGCGGTAAAATCCTGCACCCTGCTCGCGGTTCAACTCGAGGGCCGCGACGTGGTCACCATCGAGGGCATTGCCGACGGCGATACCCTGCACCCCATGCAGGCGGCCTTCCATGAGCACCACGGCCTGCAATGCGGCTTCTGTACGCCGGGCATGGTGATGAGCGCCATCGATCTGCTGAACAACAACCCCGATCCCAGTGAGAGGGAAATCCGCGCGGGCCTGGAAGGTAACCTGTGCCGCTGCACCGGCTATCACAACATCGTCAAGGCCATCGCCGCCTGCGCCGAAGGGTCGTAGCCATGTATGATTTCCGCTATCACCGGCCGGCTACCCTTGACGAGGCATCGGCGTTGCTCGCCGATTGCGAGGACGGGGTGTATCTGGCCGGGGGGCAGACTCTGGTGTCCACCCTCAAGCAGCGCCTCGCCCAGCCCAGCGATGTGATCGATCTGGCGAAGATCGACGGGCTCAGTGGTGTTAAGGCGCTCGGCGGCACCATCGAGGTCGGCGCCATGACCCCGCACGCCAAAGTAGCGGCATCGGGCGATGTGCAGAAGGCGATCCCGGCGCTGGCTTCCCTGGCCGCCACAATCGGCGATCCTCAGGTCCGCAATCAGGGCACCATGGGCGGCTCTCTCGCCACCAACGATCCGGCGGCGGATTATCCGGCCGCCGTGCTCGCCCTCAAAGCGACCGTCCATACGGACCGGCGCGAGATCGCCGCCGACGATTTCTTCTGTGATCTGTTCGAGACCGCCTTGGAGCCGGGGGAAATCATCACCAAGGTGAGTTTCCCCCTGCCCGAGCGGGCGGGCTACGCCAAATTTCCCAATCCGGCCTCGCGCTATGCCATGGTCGGGGTCATGGTCGCCGATCTTGGCGGCGCCGTGCGCGTCGCGGTGACCGGCGCCGGGCCCTGCGTATTTCGCCAGCGCGACATGGAAGCGGCCCTGGCCACGAGCTTCACCGCCGAGGCCATCGCCGATATCGCCATGGCGCACGACGGTTTCAACGACGACATTCACGGCTCGGCGGAATACCGCGCCCATTTGGTCACTGTGATGGCGAGGCGCGCCGTCGCTCCCGCCGATTGAGCGGAGC
This sequence comes from Alphaproteobacteria bacterium, assembly GCA_046582565.1. GTDB lineage: Bacteria > Pseudomonadota > Alphaproteobacteria > JAAXGF01 > JAAXGF01 > JAYGED01. The sequence continues at coordinate 10,729 of JAYGED010000266.1, read as the reverse complement.
GAGCCATGGGCGATAACGACCCCCTCACCCTCGCCGCCGCCTGGCGCGACGGCGGTCATGGGGTGGCCCTGGCCACCGTGGTCGCCACCTGGGGATCAAGTCCGCGCCCGGCCGGCAGCCAGCTCGTGGTGCGCGATGACGGCGTTCATCAAGGCTCGGTGTCCGGCGGCTGCATCGAGGGTGCTGTCGTCGAGGAGGCCCTCGCGGTTATCAACGGCGGTGATGCGAAGCTGCTGAGCTACGGCGTCACCAACGAGAGGGCCTGGGAAGTCGGCCTGAGCTGCGGCGGCACGGTCGAGGTTCATGTGGCGCCCATTCCGGAAATCCTCGACCAGCTGCTCGCCGACCGCGCCGCCCATCGCCCGGTGGCCTTGCTAACCAATCTGGAAACCGGCGACGTCGAACTCACCCATGACCACCAGGCGTTGCGCGAGGACCGCAGCCGCAAGGTCGATGATGTCTTCGTCCAGGCCCTCAATCCGCCCCTCAGGCTGATCATCGTCGGCGCTGTGCATATCGCCCAGTCGTTGGTGCAGATGGCGCAGCTTGCCGGCTATCACGTCACCCTGGTCGACCCGCGCGGCGCCTTCGCCGACCGCGAGCGCTTCGCCGATTTGGATGTGATCGATGAATGGCCTGACAAAGCCCTGACGGCGCTCGCGCCCGACACCCGCAGCGCCGTGGTCACCCTGAGCCACGATCCCAAGCTCGACGATCCGGCCCTCACCGTGGCGCTGCGCTCGGATGCCTTCTACATCGGCTGTCTCGGCAGCCGGCGGACTCACGCCAAGCGGCTCGAGCGGCTTGCCGAGTTGGGTTTCAAGGCGGACGACACGGCGCGCCTGCACGGCCCCGTCGGGCTCGACATCGGCGCCCTGTCCCCGGGCGAGATCGCCCTGTCGATCATGGCCGAAATAACCCAGGCCCGCCGCACCTAAGGACGTTGGGCGCTGGTCAGGGACTTCAGGAAGGCGACCAGGTCGGCCTGTTGGGCGGCATTCAGTTTGAGCTGATTGATGCGCCGTAATTTGTTGGGCGAGGCTCACCGCCCCTGACGTAATGGGCGACCACCTCTTCCAGGGTGGCATAGGCGCCGTTGTGCATGTAGGGCGCGGACTCGGCGACATTGCGCAGGGTCACGGTGCGGAACTTGCCAAAGTCATCCGGATCGCCGGTGACCAGGGCGCGGCCGGGGTCGGCCTCGAGGCTCTCCCAGCCGGAGTATTTCATCCGCTCTGCATCGAGTCGGAGCGCCGCCAGCGCCCCAGGATTGTTCCTCAGATGGCGTTCGGGAACGGCGATATTGTGAAACTGACTGTCGCTGAGGTTGGGCCCGAAATGGCAGGTGATGCAGCGCCGTCGCGCATGAACAGGCCGAAACCGCGCTTTGCGGGCTCGCTCAGGGCTGCAACATCGCCGTCCCGGTAGCGGTCGAACGGTGAATCGTTGAAGATCAGGGTGCGCTCAAAGGCGCCGATGGCCTGACCGATGCGCCGCCCGGTGATCGCACCATCGCCGAACGCCGCGACGAAAGACGCCGGGTAATCGGCGTCCGCCGTGAGCCGTGCGATCACCTGGTCGATGTCGCCGTTGAGATGCAGGACGTTGCCAAAAGACTTGATCGGCTGCGTATCGAGGGCGTCATGGCGGCCATCCAGCAGCAGGTCGCGCACATAGGCGACATTGATCAGGCTGGGCGCATTACGCCGTTCGTGCCTGCCGGTGGCGGCCGGGCTGAACCGCGAAGGCGCCGCGAAACCGTTGTCGCTTGGATGACAGCTCGCACAGGACAGGGCGCCGTCACCGGAAAGCCGGCGGTCGTTGAACAGGCGCTCGCCCAGGGCCGCCTTGGCCGCCGTGGTGGGGTTGTCGGTAGGCGTCGGCACCGGGCCGAGCCGGCCGAATACTTCGCGCACCACGGACGGGGCCGGAATATAGGGATCGGCAATCGCCATTGTGCTCCAGGCCACCATCGCAATCAGGATCAGAGCGGTGATACTCATCACTATTTATTTTCGTCGGCGAGGTCGAAAAACGCCTGCACCGTGCGGACGGATTGGCGCTCCTTGAGGCAGACGAGAAATTCCCGCGCCTCGAGAACGACATCGGAAATTTTCAAGGTGGCCAACCGGTCGTCCTGGCCCAATTCGGATTCCGTCACCACGCCGATGCCGAGGCCCGCAGCGACCGCCTCGTGGAGCGCCTCGCGGCTGCCAATTTCCATCACCACCCGCGGCGCGACCCCGGCTTTTTTTAAAACTTCTTCGAGTATTTGGCGGGTGCTTGAGCCTTGCTCTCGCATGACCATGGGCTGGCCTTCGAGTTCGGCCAGCTTGATGGATTTTCGCTTCGCCCAGTCATGTTCACAGGGCACGAAAATCACCACCCGCTGGCGGGAATAGGGCTTGGCGTAGAACCGCCTGTCATCGTCGATGCGCGCCACCACGGCAACGTCGGTTCGATACTCCACCAGATCGCGCAGCACCGACTGGGAATTGCCCATGGCCACAGTCACCCGCACGCCGGGATAGCGCGCGATGAAGGTCGCCAGCAGGCCCATGACAAAATAGGGCCCGTCGGCGCCGAGCTTGAGATGTCCGCCGCGCAGCTCGCGCGCCGCGGTCAGAAGCTCGTCGGCTTCCTGTTCGATATCGAAAATGCGCCGAGTATACTCGAGCAGCCCCTCGCCGAGATAGGTCAGGGTGACCCGCTGGCCGCTGCGGTGGAGCAGGCTGACCCCATAGGCTTCCTCAAGTGCTCGGACCTGAATGGTGACCGCCGGCTGGCTCACGCCGAGAAGCCGGGCGGCCTTGGTGAAGCTGCCTTCCGTAGCGACCGCGTGGAACGCCCTGATCTGTGCATGGTTCATAAGGTCCGTATATTACATTCATAAGAATTAGTAATTTGATTTATAGCGCGGGCTGCATCATACAACCCCTGAATTTACCCCTCCCCACAGCCGAGCCTCCCCGCCATGGAAAACCTAGATGAGCCGCTCCTCCTCACCCCCGGCCCGCTGACCACATCCTCCACCACCAAGGCCGCCATGCAGCGCGATTGGGGTTCGCGCGACACCGAGTTCATCGCCCTGAATGCGCGCATCCTCGAGCGCCTGGTTGCCTTGGCCGGCGCCCAGGAAAGCCATGTCTGCGTACCGGTCCAGGGCAGCGGCACATTTGCCGTCGAGGCCACCGTCGGCAGCCTGTTGCCCCGTGACGGCAAGATGCTGGTCATGGTGAATGGCGCCTACGGCCATCGCATCGCCAAGATTTGCCGCATCATGGGACGCGCCTGCGAGATCATCGAGTCGCCTGAGGACGTGCCCAACGACCCGCTCGCCCTCGATGCGACCCTTGCCGCCGATCCCTCAATCAGCCATGTGTCGGTGATCCACTGCGAGACCACCACGGGCATTCTCAACCCGGTTGCCGCCCTCGCCGAGGTTGTTGAGCGCCACGGTCGCTCCCTTCTGATCGACGCCATGAGCGCCTTTGGCGCCATCCCCCTGGATGCCCGCGAGGTGCGTTTCGACGCGCTGATGGCATCTTCCAACAAATGCATCGAAGGGGTGCCCGGCATGGGTTACGCCATTATCCGCCGCGAGGTTATCGCGGCGGCGGCGGGCAACGCCCACGCTCTCAGCCTCGATCTGCATGATCAATGGAAGGCCATGGAAGGCAATGGCCAGTGGCGCTTCACGCCGCCGACCCATGTTCTCGCCGCCTTCGATCAGGCGCTGACTGAACATGCGGACGAGGGCGGCGTCGCCGGGCGCGGGGCGCGCTACGAGGCCAATCGGCGGGTGCTGGTCGACGGCATGCGCGAACTCGGCTTCGAGACCCTGCTGCCTGACGAACTGCAGGCGCCGATCATCGTCACCTTTCATACACCGGCCGATCCGAAGTTCGAATTCAACCGCTTTTACGATCTCTTGCGCGTTAGCGGCTACGCCATCTACCCCGGCAAGCTGACCGTTGCCGATAGTTTCCGCATCGGCTGTATCGGCCATATCGACCAAGACGATATCAAGAGCGCTCTGGCCGCCGTCAGCCAGGCTCTCGACGAGATGGGCGTGGTCAACCGCGCCCCTGCAAAAGCCGCCTAAACAGTTTCCCCTCACTGCATACCAACGGAGAATATCCATGAGTTCCAATCCCCAAGATTACGTCTACAGCCGCGCCTATCGCGGCAAGGTTCAGGCCCTCATACTCGACTGGAGCGGCACTACGGCGGACGCCTATGTGCTGGCCCCGGCGGTGGTTTTCGTCGATGTGTTCAAGAAGCACGGCGTCGAAATCTCCATGACCGAGGCGCGCGGCCCCATGGGCCTGCGTAAGGATCTGCATATCAAGATGCTGACCGAAGAGCCCGAGATCAGGGACCGTTGGGCGGCGATCCACGGCAAGGCGCCCGACCAGAGCAATGTGGACGCCATGTTCGAGGACTTCGTGCCCATGTAGCTCGCTTGCCTGCGCAAATACACCACCCTGCTGCCCGGCGTCGCCGAGATGTCCCAGGCGATTCAAAAGCAGGGCATCAAGATCGGCAGCACCACCGGTTTCGTGCGCAGCATGGTCGATATCCTCGAAGCCGACGCCAAGACCCAGGGCTATGTCCCGGATGCTTCGGTAGCCGGCGATGAAGTTTTCAACGGCGCCAGGCCCAAGCCCTTCATGGTCTATCGCAATCTCGACATGCTCGACGTCCATCCCATCCAGTCGGTGATCAAGGTCGATGACACCCTGTCCGGTATCGGCGAGGCCCTGGAGGCCGGTTGCTGGGGTGTTGGCATCGCGCGCTATTCCAACTACATGGACATCAACAGCCTGGAAGAAGCCGACGCCATGGACCTGGCCGACTTCGAACGCCGGGTTGAGAAGTCGCGCCAGATCCTGCGCTCCGGCGGCCCCCATTACGTCATTGACGAGCCCTCTGAGCTGATCGATGTGGTCGCCGACGTGAACGCCCGCCTCGCTTGCGGCGAGCGGCCCTAACGTCGCGCGGCGATCGGCCGTAGAACAAGGCGCGATTGTGTTGGGTCGCGGGCTGTCATAGAGTTCGTCTCCGATTTTATTTAGATTACGGAGATCACATGAAGCTCTATGAATTCGCGCCCGCGCCCAACCCGCGCCGGGTTCGCATCTTCGCCGCCGAAAAAGGCATCGACCTCGAGACGGTACAGGTTGATATCCGCGCCGGTGAACAATTCGGCGATGCGTTCCGCGCGCTCAATCCCTACTGTACGGTGCCGGCCCTGGTCCTGGATGACGGGACCTGCATCAGCGAAAGCGTTGCCATCTGCCGCTATTTCGAAGCCTTGAAGCCGGACCCGCCGCTCATGGGCACCGATGCGCTGGAACAAGGCCAGATCGAAATGTGGCACCGCTGGATTGAATTCCATGGGCTTTCAGCGATTGCCGACGCCCTGCGCAACACCGCCGAGCGTTTCAAGAACCATGCAGTGCCGAGTCCCAAGCCCTATGCGCAAATCCCTGAGCTCGCCGAGCGCGGCATGAGCCGGATTGGGGATTTCTTCGAAATGCTCGATGCTCGGCTGGCCGAGAGCAGCCACGTCGCCGGCGAAGACTTCTCCGTTGCCGACATCCTGGCCCTGGTCAGCGTCGATTTCGCCGCCGTGGTGAAGAAGACGCCGAGCGACGATTTGACTGCTCTCAAGGCCTGGCATGAAAGGGTTTCTGCGCGTCCCAGCGCTTCGGCCTGAGCGGACCAAAGGCTTCAGGGGGGAGGTTTCATCATGACGGTGACAATCGAAGATATCCGGGCCGCGGCAGCGCTCATAGAGGGCGCGGTCATCAAGACGCCGACCACCCATTCACGAACCCTGTCCGAGATTACCGGCGCCCAGGTGATTCTCAAGTTCGAGAACCTGCAATATACAGGCTCGTTCAAGGATCGCGGCGCCCTGGTTAAGCTGGCGTCGCTTAACGATGAGGAAAAACAGGCCGGGGTGATCGCCATGTCGGCGGGCAACCACGCCCAGGCCGTCGCTTATCATTGCCAGCGTCTCGGCATCGCGGCGACTATCGTCATGCCCCAGGGCACCCCCCAGGTGAAGGCGGAGAACACAAAACGTTTCGGCGCGCGCGTGGTGATCGAGGGCGAGACCATCGACGAGGCGGCGGTGCGCGCCCGCGCCATGGCCGAAGAAGAAGGTCTGGTCTTCGTTCATCCCTATGACGATGAAAAGGTGATAGCCGGCCAGGGAACCGTAGCGCTGGAAATGCTCGAAGCCTTTCCCGACATCGATCTGTTGCTCGTGCCCATCGGCGGCGGCGGCCTGATCGCCGGCAACGCCATCGCCGCCAAGGCGATCAATCCCGATATCGAAATCATCGGCGTTGAGGCCGCTCTCTACCCTTCCATGCAACAAGCGCTCAGCAACCAGCCACCCACATCGGGCGGGCGCACCATCGCCGAGGGCATCGCCGTGAAAACCGTCGGCACAATGACCCGACCGGTGGTCGAAAAACTGGTCAGCGACGTGCTGGCAGTCGATGAGCCGGCCCTCGAATACGCCGTGCAGCTCATGCTTTCCATCGAGAAGGCCGTCGTCGAGGGCGCCGGCGCCGCGACCTTGGCGGCTCTGCTCCACCATCGTGACCGCTTCGTGGGCCGCAAGATCGGGCTCATCGTATCGGGTGGCAACATAGACCTGCGATTGCTGTCCTCGGTCATCCTGCGCGGCCTGGTGCGCGACGGGCGCATCGTGCGTATGCGCATCGAGATCAGCGACATACCGGGCACCCTGGCGACGATCGCCACAATTATTGGCGAAGCCGACGCCAATATCATCGAGGTCTATCACCAGCGCGCCTTCTCCGGCCTGCCAGCCAAGCACGCGGAACTCGACGTGGTGATCGAGACCCGGGGCGCAGAGCATGTAGATGAGATTATCGAAAAGCTCACGGCCGTCGGCTTTCGCTGCACCCTGCTCGGCACCGAGGCAACCGCAAGCCCCATGTAGCCCTGCGCCACTTGCCCCGTCCGCGACACCCCCCCTATACTGGCGCGCATGTCCGACTTCACCACCCTCCCGGCCAGCACCGGCGTCGCAGTCCACTTGTCCCAGGGCGAACGCCTCAAGATAGTCAACACCCACGGCACCCAGGTGGTCGACTGCTGGGCGTTTAACGTCGACGATCTTGGCGAGTTCATGTCGATGCCCCATACGCGCAACGCCTGCCGCAAGCTGACGCCCGAGACCGGCGACAGCCTGGTGACCACCAAGCGACGGCCGATCCTGACCCTTCTGGAAGACAGCTCGCCCGGTGTCCACGACACGCTGATCCCCTGCTGCGACAGCGCGCGCTACGAGGAACTCGGCTATCCCGGCCATGCGAGCTGCGCCGACAACATGGCGAACGGGCTCACGGCGCTCGGCATCGATCCGCCAGAAGCGCCGCCGCCTCTGAATCTCTTCATGAACATTCCCGTGGGGCCGACGGGCCGGCTTGAGATCGTGCCGCCGCTCAGCCAGCCGGGCGATTATGTGGTGCTTCGCGCCGAGATCGACTGCATCGTGGCGCTGTCGGCCTGTCCCCACGACATCTATCCGGTCAACGGCGCCGACGCCACGCCGCGTGATGTCGAATACGCGGTGCTGGGCGCCGAATGAGCGAGATGCAAGGCAGGCGACCGGTACTCCTGGTGGTTCACCGGGATGCCTCTGATCCGGGCCAGGTCGAAGCCGCGCTGAAGGCCAAAGGCTGGCCGACGGAGCGCTGCTGCCTGGATTCCGGCGACCGCCTGCCCGAAAGCACGGAGAGCATTGCCGGGGTGGTCATTTTCGGCGGCCCGATGAGCGCCAATGATGTTCATTTACCGGCGATCAAGGCGGAACTCGACTGGATACCGTCGCTGCTTGAGGCGGGCACGCCCTTCTTCGGCATCTGCCTCGGCGCACAGATGCTGGCGCGCTGTCTTGGCGCCGAGGTTTGGCTCCATCCGAAAGGCATGATGGAAATCGGCTACTACCCCATCACACCGACGCCTCAGGCAAACGGGCTCTTCAACAAAAATCCCATGCATGTCTATCACTGGCACAAGGAAGGCTTCGACCTGCCGGCGGGGGCCGAGCTTCTGGTCGAGGGCGAAATTTTCCACAATCAGGCTTTCAAATACGGCTCCTCAGCCTACGGCGTGCAGTTTCATCCGGAAATGCAGGAGCCGATCATGCGCCTCTGGCTGGAGTATGCCGACCATATGCTGGTCGAGCCCGGAGCCAAACAGCCCGATCAGCATCTCGACGGACACGCAGAGCACAGCGCCGCCATGCACCGCTGGCTCGACAATTTCATCGATATCTGGCTCGGCAAACCGGCCTAGTGTGGGTTTTTCAACCTCGGTACGGTCGATGATTGTGACGGCTTTGCATTCGGACTCTCCCGTTATTCGAGGAAATCTAGTTCCCTTGGCGGCTGATTCGAAATACGCTTTCAATAATTCGGGATAAACGGGACTAGGGGATGGGGGACCAATGCCAGAAGAAATCCGCTTCGCCGCATTCTCCCGCGAAATTTCTATCCATCAATGGGTCATCAGCTACAACGAGCTAGCGCCCAAGATCGAGACCGATGACCAGGGCGCCGATATTCCTTATCAGCCGCCCAAGCTCAAGCTTCGTCCGCTCGACATCTACCGGGTCATCGCACCTTACGCCAATGTACGCTTCATGGAGCAGGCTAAGGCGGTGGTGCCTCTGGCCATCTATCTCGTCCTCTTCCAGATATTGATCCTCCGGCAATATGTAACTGATTCCTGGACCATTACCTTCGGCCTGTTTGCGGTGATGGTCGGCCTGATGCTGTTCATCGAGGGCTTGAAGGTGGGGCTCATGCCGTTCGGCGAAACCATCGGCAACATCCTGCCGAAAAAATCGCCGCTTCCCATTGTGCTGTTGATAGCGTTCCTGCTGGGCATCGGCGTCACCTTCGCCGAGCCGGCAATCGGCGCCCTTAAGACCGCCGGCTCGATTATCGACGTCGAGCGCGCACCCTATGTCTATACGCTGCTCAATGAATGGTCCGGCGTACTGGTCCTGGTGGTCGGCGTCGGCGTCGGGCTCGCCGCCGTGCTCGGCACGCTACGCTTCATCCATGGCTGGAGCCTGAAGCCGTTCATCTATTTGACGTTGATCCCCACCATCGGTCTGACCACCTACATCATGTCCGATCCGGAGCTTTCCAAGATACTCGGACTGGCATGGGACTCAGGCGCCGTCACCACCGGGCCGGTGACCGTGCCCCTGGTCTTGTCGCTCGGCATCGGCATCGCTTCGGCGGCCGGCAAGGGCGATTCGTCCCTGTCGGGATTTGGCATTGTCACCCTGGCTTCGCTGTTTCCGGTTCTCGGTGTGCAATTGTTGGCGCTTTATGTCGCCAACACGACGACGCCCGAGGCGATCATCGCGGCCGCGGCCCTCGCCGGCAGCGGCGTCGTCGAGCACTGGTCCTATCACACGCCGTTTGTCGAAATCATCCTTGGTATCCGCGCGATCATTCCTCTCGTGCTGTTCCTGTTGGCGGTCATGTTCTTCGTGTTGCGCGAGCGCATCGTCAAGCCCGGCGAGATTGCCTACGGCATCGGCCTGGCGGTCGCCGGCATGGTCATCTTCAATCTCGGCCTGACCTATGGCTTAGCGAAACTCGGCGGCCAATCAGGCGGGTTGGTGCCGGCCGCTTTTGCCGAAATTCATTTCGTCGAGGATTCACCGCTCTACACTTTCGGCTTCGGATTGTTCATCGCTATTGCCTTCGCCTGGTTGCTTGGTTTGGGTGCCACCCTTGCCGAGCCGGCGCTCAACGCCCTTGGTCTTACGGTGCAGAACCTGACCAACGGCGCCTTCCGCAAATCGGTGCTGATGTATGCGGTGTCTTTCGGCGTCGCCTGCGGCATTGCCACGGGCATTATGAAAATCATCTTCGGTATCCCCATCGGCTATTTGCTGATCCCCGGCTATGCGGTCGCAATTGCGCTGACCGTCATGTCGACGGAAGAATTCGTCAATGTCGCCTGGGACAGCGCCGGTGTCACCACCGGTCCGGTCACCGTGCCCCTGGTGCTCGCCATGGGTCTCGGCGTGGGCAAGGCGCTCGGCGCCATCGAAGGGTTCGGCATCCTCGCCATGGCGTCTATCGGGCCGGTCATTTCAGTGCTCTCGGTCGGCCTCTGGGTGCAGTGCAATATTCGCCGGCGGCATAAGGCAGCGGAGCAACGCATGGATGACACGGAAGGTTCACCATCATGAGCAACGGCGAAATCATCGTCCTCACAGATGTCGCACAGATCACCTGCATCGTGCAAAAGGGCTTGGCCGACGTGGTTGTCAAGGCGTCCCAGGAAGCCGGCGCCCAGGGCGCCACGGTCTATTACGCGCGGGGCGGCGGCGTGCGGGAACGGCTGGGCATCCTCGGCCTCGCCATCGAAGCCGAGAAAGAAATCGTCACCATCATTGTCTCGACCGACCAGGTCGACCGCGTATTCGAACGCATGTATTCGGCCGGCAAGCTCGCCACGCCGGGGATGGGCATGATTTATGTCACACCGCTTGAAAAGGCGGCGACCTACGTGCCCCACGATATCGTCGAAAAACTGGCCAAGCGTACCACCGCAAGCTCAGCCGAAAATCGCGATGACAATTGAAGATCGCAAGCTGATTACCTGCTTCCTCCCCTTGGGGGTGGCGCTGCCCCTGGCCAAGGCGCTGAAA
>JAYGED010000171.1:0-18081 GCA_046582565.1 Alphaproteobacteria bacterium | reverse complement strand
GGTGATCGTCCATGGCGCCAACCGCAACGAATGCCTGATGCGGTTGCGGCGGGCGCTCGAAGAATTCGTCATCGAGGGCGTCGACAGCACGATCCCGCTACATCGGCGTCTCATCGCCGACCCGGATTTCGTCAATGGCATCTATGACGTGACCTGGCTTGAGCGTTTCCTGGAGAACCGGCAATAGGGCGTGATCTCCCTATGAAGTCTTACGAGTTGACCCCCGATGATCTGCTCCGCGCCTATGCCAGCGGCCTGTTTCCCATGGCCGAGCGGCGGGATGATCCGGAACTCTATCTGTTCGACCCGGAACTTCGCGGCATCATTCCCCTGGATCGCTTTCATGTACCCCGGCGGTTGGCGCGGCGAGTTCGTTCCGGACGCTATACGCTGCGCATCGACAGCGCCTTCGCCGCCGTGATCGAAGCCTGCGCCGAGGCCCGGCCGGGACGTCAGGAAACCTGGATCAACCAGAAAATATTGGGCCTGTACGGCGCCCTGTTCCAACGCGGTGCGGCCCATAGCGTGGAGAGCTGGCGCGACGGCCGCCTGGTCGGCGGGCTTTACGGTGTGGTGCTGGGCGGCGCCTTTTTCGGCGAGAGCATGTTCAGCCGGGAGACCGACGCCAGCAAAGTCGCTCTGGTGCATCTCATCGAGCGTTTGCGCCGGGGCGGCTTCAGCCTGCTCGACACCCAGTTCCTCACCCCCCATCTCGAGAGCTTCGGCGCCATCGAAATTCCCCGCCACGAATACCACGAGAGACTAAGCCAAGCGCTTGAAATAGAAGCGCTATTTTTTATCGAAGAGGAGCCGGCCGATTAGTCTTGCGCTACAGCCCTGCACTACATGTACTACAAGGAATTATTACTCGGGCTCGGCGGCGACGACGCAATCGAGCAGCCAGATGTCATACACCGGATGCTCCAGGGCTGATAAGGCTGGAGAGGAGGCGAACATCCAGCCGGTAAACAGGGAGACCGTCTCCTCGTCGGGTTTGGCGTCGCGAATTTCCAGGAAAGCGGCGCTTTCGGGAGGCTCCTCCGGCGGTGTCTTCTGGCAGGTGCGAACGACGATTTCGAGGGTTCCGAAGCGCACCAGGCGATTGAGCGGGGTGACAATTTCCGAGACCCGGGCGGTTACTTTGTCGAGCCCTTGCAGGACTGCGCCGGTGCCGTTGATGGTGGCGGCACCAGCCGGCTCAACAGAGATCAACCACCAGCCAAACGCCATGGCGGCGAGCCCGTGCCGCAACCGAGGCGCCCAGGTACTCATTCCGGCTCAATCGGTGAAGGGCTTGTCGAGGCTGTCGGCGAGCGCCCGCAACACGTCCCGCGCTTGATCCTCATCGCAGCCCATCAGTACAGCATCCTCGAGGGCTTCCTGGCAAAGCTCTTGAATTTCAACGAGGTTTTCTTCGAGAACCTTGAGCTTTTCCATGCAGCTGACCGGCGTGCCGTCGGGCTCGCGCCAAACGAAGCCTTCGGTTTTGGTTGGCAGCGGTTTCATTTCATTTCCAATTTCTCGGCCGGTAGATGAGCGACCACGCGAAGCCTGACGTAATCCACCGACCAGCGCCCCTGATCATCACATAATCGGGGCCTGACCGCCTCGGCCACCTCTGCCTTTAACAGTGCGTGATCACTCTTCGGTAGGGCGAACAGGAAGCTTTCGCAGAAGGTGTCGAGCCAATCGCCAAGCGGTCCGGGCAGCGGCGTTGGCCGATCGATAAGTGCGATGTCGTCGACGATGAAACCCTGCGCTTCAAGCCGGCCGCGGTATTCGACGTCGTCTGGGAAATACCACGGCGAGAAGCTCTGGCCATCGATACCGCGTGCGTTCAAGCCGTCTATCAAGGCGGCTATCACCGTCGCCACATTGTCGCCGCCGCCGAATTCGGCGACCATGCGGCCGCCCGGTTTCAACGCGCGGTGCATGCCCGCGATCACCGCGTTGGGACGGCGCATCCAATGCAGCGCCGCGTTTGAGAACAGCGCATCGAATTCCGCATCGAAGCTCAGTGCCTCGCCATCCATCACCCGCGCATCCAGGCCGCGCGCCCGGGCGGCGGCGGCCATGTCGGGCGCGGCGTCGACGGCGACGACCCGGGCTCCTGACTCCACGATCTGCTGGCTCAAGGCGCCCTCGCCGCAGCCCAGGTCAAGGATCGACTCACCCGGCTGGGGCGCCAGCAACGCCAGCAGTGGCGCGCCAAGATCGCTGACGAAGCGGGCGTTGCGGACGTAGCGATCGGCGCTCCAGCGTTGGCTGGTTGGCTGGGTGTTGTTCACTCCGGTGGCCGCCACGCTTCATACGGTGGCGGCATGCCCTGGTCGTGCGATTTTTGGCCGGGCGTCTGGTAGGCTTGCGCCGTGCCGCTCAGGTTTGGCATATGCGGTTTTTGCCAGGGCTTGTTCTCCAGGGGCTGCTCGTTCGGCGGCGCCTCGCTGGTGCGGTGCAGCCAGGCGTGCCACTCGGGCGGTGTCTTCGAGGCCTCCATCTCACCCTGATAGATCACCCAGCGCCGCCGCCGGTTGCGGCTCAACCTGCCTCGTTCGTGATAATAGCGGTTGCCGAACTCGTCCTCGCCGACCTGCTCGCCCTTCCACCAGGTGAACAGCCGCATGGCCATGGTTGTCATCGCGCACCCATCATCTCAATGGCATAAATTCAGGGCAGAATATGGCACTCGCGCGGCCCGGCGTCAAAGGGGCTCTCCCTTCCAGCGGAAAGTCAAGACCCAGAACTACAATATATAGTGGTTAATTTTCACTCAACATACAAAATACCGTTGTATGATCCTACAAGATGTGGTTTCTTCTCTGTCCGCTACAAGATGATGTAGGTCGAGTCAGGGTTCGGTCTCGGGGTGTGGCGTAAAAAGAAAACTTTTTTTGGTATCGGGGGCAATTAGTTATGCTTGTTGAGCGGCGCTTCACCACGGCAGCGGAGTCGCCCTATGCGGGCCTCGAACTACGCACCACGACCAGCGAAATTCGTAATCCCGACGGGTCAGTCGTTTTCCTGCTTGAGAACATCGAGGTTCCGGCCACCTGGTCGCAGGTCGCTTGCGACATAATCGCCCAGAAATATTTCCGCAAGGCCGGCGTCGCCGCCCGTTTCAAACCCGTGAAAGAGGATAACGTTCCCGCCTGGCTGTGGGCCAATGAGCCTGACCAGGAAGCCCTTGATGCGCTCGACGAGGGCGAGCGCTATGGTTCTGAAAAATCCGCCACCGACGTGTTCGACCGCCTGGCCGGCACCTGGACTTATTGGGGCTGGAAGGCCGGCTATTTCGACGCCGAGGAGGACGCCCAGGCTTATTACGACGAAATGCGCTATATGCTGAGCCGCCAGATGGCCGCGCCGAATTCGCCGCAATGGTTCAACACCGGACTGCACTGGGCTTACGGTATCGACGGCCCCGCCCAGGGCCACCATTATGTGGATTACGAGACCGGCGAATTAACCCGATCAGCTTCCTCCTACAAGCATCCTCAGCCCCATGCCTGCTTTATCCAGAGCGTCAACGACGACCTGGTCAACGAAAACGGCATCATGGATCTCTGGGTGCGCGAAGCCCGGCTGTTCAAATACGGCTCGGGTACGGGAACCAACTTCTCGGCGCTGCGCGGCAGTGGCGAATTTCTCTCCGGCGGCGGCATGTCGTCGGGGCTGATGAGCTTCCTCAAGGTCGGCGACCGCGCGGCGGGGTCGATCAAGTCGGGCGGCACCACGCGGCGCGCCGCCAAGATGGTGATCGTCGATGCGGATCATCCCGACATCGAAGAATTCATCAATTGGAAGGCCGTGGAAGAGCAGAAGGTGGCGGCGCTGGTTGTCGGCTCCCAGCTTTGTGCGCGCCATCTCAATGCCATCATGGCGGCCTGTCAGGAGGGCGACTCAGAAGAACGGTTCGCGCCGAAGAGCAATCAGCGTCTGAAATCATCGATCCGCGCGGCCCGAGAGTCACTGATCCCCGAGAACTATATCCAGCGGACCATTCAATTCGCCCGCCAGGGCTATAAGTCGATGGATTTCCAGACCTACAACACCGATTGGGATTCCGAGGCCTATATCACCGTGTCGGGGCAGAATTCGAACAACACCATCCGGGTCACGGAAGAATTCATGCGCAGCGCCCTGGACGGCGGCGACTGGGAACTTAAGCGGCGCACCGACGGGAAGCTGCACAAGACCGTCTCGGCGCGCGATCTGTGGGAACAAATCGCCCATGCCGCCTGGTCTTCGGCCGATCCGGGCCTGCAGTACGACACCACCATTAACGACTGGCACACCTGCCCTGAGTCGGGTCGCATCAACGCCTCGAATCCCTGTTCCGAATATATGTTCCTCGATGATACGGCGTGCAACCTGGCGTCGATCAACCTGCAGAATTTCCAAGCCAAGGGTGAGACCTTTGATCTGGTATCCTTCAGCCATGCGGTTCGCCTGTGGACCATGGCGTTGGAAATTTCCGTGGTCATGGCCCAATTCCCATCGGTTGATATCGCCCGGCGCAGCTATGATTTCCGAACCCTGGGTCTCGGCTACGCCAATATCGGCGGCGTGCTCATGGCTTCCGGCTACGGCTATGATTGCGTGGAAGGCCGCGCCATTTGCGCCGCGATCAGCGCGCTGATGACCGGCGTCTCTTATGCCACCTCGGCTGAGATGGCGGGCGAGATGGGCGCTTTCCCCGGCTTTGCCGATAACCGCGATGCCATGCTCACCGTGATCCGCAACCACCGCCGCGCCGCCTATGGCAAAACCGGCGGCTATGAGGGCCTGTCGGTGCCGCCGGTGCCGCTGGACGCGGGGAATTGTCCCGACAAGAGTCTGATCGGCGCGGCCTGCAAGGCCTGGGATAAGGCTCTCGAACTCGGCGAGGCGCACGGTTATCGCAACGCACAGACCACGGTGGTCGCGCCGACCGGCACAATTGGCCTGGTGATGGACTGCGACACCACCGGGATCGAGCCCGATTTCGCCCTGGTGAAATTCAAAAAACTCGCCGGCGGCGGCTATTTCAAGATCATCAACCGCACGGTGCCGACCGCGCTTGAAACCCTCGGCTACGGCGAGAGCGAGATCGAAGATATGGTTCGTTACGCCGTGGGCCGGGGCACCCTGCTCGACGCGCCCGGCGTCAATCACGCCCGGCTCCGCGAATTGGGCTTCACCCAGGCGATTCTCGACGCCCTTGAGGCGTCACTGGAAAGCGCCTTCGATATCAAATTTGCCTTCAACAAATGGACTCTCGGGGCTGATTTCTGCACCAAGGCTCTAGGCTTCAGCGACGCCGCCCTCGACGACCCCGCTTTCGATATGCTGAACCAGCTCGGCTTTGCAAAGGCCGAGATTGATGCCGCCAATATCTATTGCTGTGGGGCGATGACTCTTGAAGGAGCGCCGCATATCAAGACCAAAGACCTCTCGGTTTTCGATTGCGCCAGCCCCTGCGGCCGGATCGGCAAGCGCTTCCTGTCGCCTGATAGCCACATCAACATGATGGCGGCGTCCCAGCCTTTCATTTCGGGCGCTATTTCGAAGACCATCAATATGCCGAACAGCGCCACCGTCGAGGATTGCCAGGATGCCTATCTGCAGGCCTGGCGTCTCGGCCTCAAGGCCATCGCCCTCTATCGGGATGGCTCCAAGCTTTCCCAGCCCCTGAGCGCGCTTACCCTCGACGATGTCGAGGACGACATGGATGAGAGCGACGAAGAATCGATGCCCGAGCGCATCGTCAGGGTCGTTGAAAAGCAGATCACGGCGCGCCGCCGGTTACCGACGCGGCGCCGCGGCTATACCCAGAAGGCCATCGTCGGCGGTCACAAGGTCTATTTGCGCACCGGCGAATACGACGACGGTCATCTCGGCGAAATCTTCCTCGACATGCACAAGGAAGGCTCGTCCTTCCGCGCCATGATGGACAGTTTCGCTATCGCCATATCCATGGGTCTGCAGCATGGCGTACCGCTTGAGGAATATGTCGATGCCTTCACCTTCACCCGCTTCGAGCCGTCGGGCATAGTCGAGGGCAACGAAGCCATTAAAATGTCGACATCGATCCTCGACTACATCTTCCGCGAGCTCGCTATCTCTTATCTCGGGCGCAATGATCTGGCCCATGTAGAGCTCGACGACCTGCTGCCTGACAGCATCGGCGCGGGCGAGGATGAGGGTGTGCTGCCAGATGGGGCAAAGGGGGGTAGCACCGCCGGCGCGGTCGCCCGCCTTGAGGAGGCCTTGATGAAGGTCACCAGCACCGGCTATGTGCGCTCGGGCCTGCGCATCGTCGCCGCCGGCGGCGGTGGAGAGACGACTATGCTTGATGCAGCGGCTGCCGGGACCGGCGCCAGCAGCGTCGATGTTGTTGCCGTCAGTACAACGAACACGGTGTCCGCTCAACAGGTCACCGAGATCCGCCAAGCGCGGATGAAGGGATACGAAGGGGATGCCTGCAATGAATGCGGCTCCTTCACGCTGGTTCGCAACGGGACGTGCCTGAAGTGCGATAGCTGCGGCGCCACGAGCGGTTGCTCATAGAGCTTAGCTATTGCTGGTCTCGGCGTAGTCCGTTCCGTTGCGACACCTGCGACGCGTTATTTATCGACGTGTTCGCAGAGTACATGGTGTGTCCTCCCTGATTTCGGGGCGCTCAATCGGAGCGCCCCACTTTTTCACTAAATTTCGGTACTTTTAATCTAGAGATGTCCAGAGATGCAGGGCGGCGTAGGCTCGCCAGGGCCGCCAATTCTCAGCCATCTCGGCCAGTTGACGGGCCGCCAGGCGCTCGCCTTTTGCTGCTGCCGCATACTGTAGTCCGAGGTCGCCATCGGGAAAGCCATCGGCCTCGCCGAGCCCGCGCATGGCGATGTAATGGGCGGTCCAGGGGCCGATGCCGGGCAGGGCGCAAAGCCGCTCGATAGTTTCATCGAGCCCGCCTAGATTTTCGAGATCGAGGGCGCCGCTGGCGACTGCCGCCGCAAACCCCTTGATCGCCTGCGCCCGCTTTCCGGGCATGCCGAGTGATGATAGATCGGCATTAGCGAGGCGCTCGGCGGTTGGAAACAAGAAGCGAATTTCGTCGTCGCCGTCGATGTTCAGCAAGGCCGTACCGAAACGCTCGGCGATGCGCCCGGTCACCGTCGTCGCCCAGGCCACGCTGACCTGCTGGCCGACAATAGTGCGAATGGCAAGCTCGTACGGGTCCCATGCCTTGGGCACGCGCAACCCGGCATTTCTGTCTATCAGGGGCGCGAGCAGGGGGTCCGTGGCGAGATGCTGGTCGATGACCGCCGGATCGGCGTCGAGGTCAAACATTCGACGCAGGCGGCTGATATGGCCATCACAGGGGATACCGCAGGAGAGGACCAGGCTTGTCCCTTCAGTGTCGAGCCTGGCTTCGAGCACGGCGCCGACTCCGTCGATTACCACACTACGCCTATAGCTGTTCGCCGATACGGTCTCGACGCCGGAGATGGCGCGGCGCGCCAGATAATTAAGGATATGGTCCCACGGATAGGGCGCCCTGAAAGGCTGAATCGAACGCCATACCATCGGCTATCCTGTCGGCGGCCGTTGGTTTGCGAGATTGAAATGCGCCTCCAGCGCCATGCCGATGGCGCAGAGAGTGTCCTCATCGAACAGTCGCCCCCAAAGAGTGATGCCCTGGGGCATGCGGTGTTTGGGGCCGGATTTGCTCGGCGCGTCTCGACTCAAGGTTCCATCGCCGAGCAGGGGGCGCTCAAGGAACCCCGCGGGCAGGGTGAGGGAAGGCTGGCCGGTGAAATTGGTGATGGTCAGCATGGCGCCTTCCGGGGTCGAGCCGATCATCGCGTCGATGCCCTGGAATACATCGGCCATGGCGATCATCACCGCGCGCCGTAACCGCTCGACCTGCACATAGGCGACCGCCGGGATGAGATGGGCGGTGCGGAACAGGTTAGGCCAGGCCTCGTCGTCCTGGCGTACCAGCAGATCGTCCCGCCCGCTCAAGGTAAGCTCCTCAAAGGCGGCGGCGCAGTCGGCATCCAGGATGGTCATCAGGGAGTCATAGGGCAGGTCGGGCAGGGTGATCTCGACAAGTTCCAAACCTATTGCCTGTGCCGCGCTCAGCGCCGCGCGGTCGACGTCGGTGGCCTGGTCTCCCTCAAACCAGGCCGGCGAATAGCCCAGGCGAAGGCCCTTGACCGACCGTCCGGCATGGTAGGCGAAGGGCATGTCGATGGAGCCCGGGTCCGCGGCGTCGTAGCCGTTCAGGGTATCGAGCACCAGGGCGCTGTCCTCGACCGCGCGGCAGATCGGGCCGATCTTGTCGAGGGACCAGCTCAGGGCCATGGCGCCGGCCCGCGAGACTCGCCCGAAGGTCGGGCGCAGGCCGGTAACGCCGCAGCGCTCACAGGGGCTGACGATGGAGCCCAGGGTCTCGGTGCCGATGGCGAAGCCGACCAGGCCCGCGGCGGTGGCCGACGCTGAGCCGGCGCTGGAGCCGCTCGCGCCCTCATCGATGTGCCAGGGATTGCGCGTCCGGCCGCCAAACCAGATATCGCCAAAGGCCAGCGCCCCCAGGGTTGTCTTGGCGATCAGCACCGCGCCGGCGTCATGCAGGCGGCGGACCACGGCGGCGTCGCGCGTGGGCATCCTGTCGCGATACGGAGCAGCCCCCCATGTGGTGGCGATGCCGGCGGTATCGAGCAGGTCCTTGGCGCCCCAGGGAATACCGTGCAGCGGCCCGCGATAGAGCCCGGCGGCGATTTCCCGGTCGGCCTCGGCGGCCTGGGCAATAGCCAGATCACGGGTGACGGTCACCGTACATTCCAGCGTGGGCCCGATGCGCTCGATGCGCTCGAGATAAAGCGCCGTCAGCCGGCTGCTGGTGATCGCGCCCTCGCGCAGCCAACCGGCGAGGGTGGTGAGCGGGGCGAAGGCGATGTCGATGTCCTGCTCGGGGAGCGGTGGCGGCGGCGCGTCGCTGGGTGTAAAGCCGCCATCCTGAGGAAGGATATCCATGCCGGGCAGGCGTGGGTCGAACACCGTTGCCGGCCCCAGCCCATTCTCAGGCACGAAGCGTCGGCACGCCCGCAGCCAGTCGATTTTCTCGTCGATCTTGGCGAGGATCTGGGTGCGCTCGGCGGCGCTGAACTCGATGCCCGCTAGCGGCTCGGCGGCGGCGATGGTGTCGGCGGTGATCCCGGGTTGGCTCATGGCGTTGACTCGATCGATGGTGAAAATTTGTTAATCATACTGCGATATGAAGGCCCTGTTATCACCTGCTGATTTCAGGAGTATTTCGATGAACCGGGCGGAACGGCGGCGGCTGGCGAAGGATCAGGCCAAGCGGGGCGCGGCTGTGCTGGTTGGCGGGTCGGAATCCCTACAGCAGAAATTGCAACCCGGGCTGGCGCATCATCAGGCCGGTCGGCTGGATCAGGCCCAAGCCTACTACCAAAGCATGCTGGCCGAGCAGCCCGACCATGCGGAAGCCAATCATTTACTGGGTGTCGCGTTTGGCATGCAGGGGCGGCTCGGCGAGGCCATCGTCTGTCTGCAAAAGGCCGTCGCCCTCAAGCCCGGCTTCGCCGAGGCGTATCACAATCTAGAACACGCGTACTCACGGTCCGGCGCCATCGGTGAGGCTGTCGCGGCCCTGCGGAACGCCACCAGATTTGATCCCGAAAACGGCGTCTATTGGGAGAATTTGGCGGAAACCATATCGAACGTCTCGTTCAGTGAGATCGACGATAAGCTGCTAGAGGACTTGCTCTTGATGCTGGAGCGGCCCGTGGTGCGGAGCGATAAACTTTCCAGCGCCATCAACAGCGCGTTACGGCACCATCCGGATATTACCGGCCTGCTGGCCCATCCTGGATCTCAGGCGGAAGAGTATCACGCGGTCGCCGGACGGATGTCGCAGATACCACTGCTGCTTCGCATTATGGCGTTGAACGTGTTTGATGCGATGGATTTCGAGGACCTGCTGAGCGGCCTGCGCCGTGGCCTGATCCGGGCCGATGCGGCGCAAGAAGCGGCGCCTCGAAGCCTGCCCTTCTCGGCGGCTCTGGCTCTGCAATGCTTCACCACCGAATACGCCTATAGGGAAACCGCCGAGGAGAGCGCCGCAGTCGAGGCGCTTGAACAGCAGGTGAAAGACGGCGGAGCCATCACCCCCCACGGTCTCTGCGCTCTCGCCGCCTATCGTGCGCTGCATGATCTGCCCGGCGCCGAAGAGCTGATCGAGCGAGCCTGGCCGGAACCGGTCATGGCGCTGATCGAGCGGCAGTTGCGCGAGCCCCTGGCAGAGCGGTCCCTGGCGCTGCGTATCCCCAGCGTGACCCCAATCGATGACAAGGTCTCGAAGGGCGTGCGTGATCAGTATGAAGAGAATCCCTATCCCCGCTGGGTCAAGGCCGGATTGGCAAGCCAGCCGCTATCGATCGGGCAGTATTTGCGCGCGACCGTTTTCAACCCGCATGTGGGAGATTATGTGTCGCCGTCGAAGCCGGATGTCCTGATCGCCGGCTGCGGCACGGGCCAGCAAGCCCTGGGGGCCGCAAGCCGCTATGATAATGCCTCCGTGCTGGCGGT
The DNA here is from genome assembly GCA_046582565.1 of Alphaproteobacteria bacterium. Taxonomy (GTDB): domain Bacteria; phylum Pseudomonadota; class Alphaproteobacteria; order JAAXGF01; family JAAXGF01; genus JAYGED01. The sequence continues at coordinate 7,491 of JAYGED010000171.1, read as the reverse complement.
CGATTTAAGCCTCGCCAGCCTCTCCTATGCCCTGCGCAAGACCGAGGAACTCGGCATTGGCACTATCGAATACTGCCAGGGCGACATCCTCGAATTGAAGAGCCATGGTAGGCAGTTCGACCTCATCGAATGCGTCGGCGGGCTGCATCATATGCGTGACCCGCTGGCCGGCTGGCGGGTGCTGGTGGATGTGCTGCGCCCCGGCGGCCTGATGTTTGTGGCTCTCTACAGCGAGGCCGCCCGTCAGCCTGTCGTGATGCTTCGCGAGATGATTGCCGAGAAAGACTATGCGGCGTCGGTTGACGATATCCGCCGTTTCCGGGGCGATATCATGGATGCGGCGCGAAACGGCGATACGGAGATGGCGAAGATCGTCGAATGGCGCGATTTCTACGGTATGAGCTGCTGTAGGGATCTGTTGTTTCACGTCCAGGAACATCGTTTCACCATACCCAAGATCGAGGACGCCTTGGATCAGCTCGGCCTGGAATTTCTCGGCTTTGATATGTCCGGCAATAGGCCGGCGATGCTTGAGTTCCAGGCAATTCACGACGACACTGCGTTCGCCTCGCTCGCTGCCTGGCATGAATTCGAGTGCGAAAATCCGGCCACGTTCCACGCCATGTATCAGTTTTGGGTGCAAAAGCCCGGCGGGTGATTCGCCCATAAAAAAAGCCCCCCGGGATATGCTCCCGGGGGGCCTTGCATTTTAAGCGCTTTAATACCGGTAAGGCACGCCGGCTTTATCCATGATCGCGGAATAATCCTTGAAGATCTGGATGACCCGGGCCGCACGCGGGCTCTCGGCCGCCATTTCATCCCAGAACTCTTCCGAGTCCTTGACGACCTGATCCCACTCAGCCTTCGGAATTTCGGTCAGTTCCATCTTCTTGCCTTCGACGCGAAGCTTGGCTTCGCCGCCCCAATACCAAACCTGACGGTAGTAATGGGAGCTGTCCATGGAGAGTTTGAACAGTTCCTGCAGGTGAGGCGGCAGGCCATTCCAGCTCTTCGTATTGGCGAAGTATGAGCCGGACCATGCGCCGGTAACGTTATTCAGCAGGGCGTAGTTGCAGACGTCCGCCCAGCCGACCTCGTAGGCTTCGGTAAAGCCGCACCATGCCACGCCATCGAGCTCGCCGGTCTGAAGGGCGACTTCAATGTCATCCCACGGCAGGGTGACCGGAACCAGGCCATAACGCGACAGGAACCTGCCCGCGGTCGGCACACCAAACACACGCTTGCCTTTCATGTCGGCAACGCTGCGGATCGGGTCCTTGGTGAAGATGTGAAGCGGATCCCAGGCGCCGGAACCAAGCCATTCAACGCCTTCAATCTCGCCGTAGGCTTCAGCCCAGATCTCGTTCAGACCGTAGTATTTGAACAGCACCGGGAGATCCAGGCTGTAACGGGTCGAGAACGGGAAGTAACCACCGAACACGTTAATGTCGACAGGTGAGGCCATGGTGGCGTCATCACTCTGCACAGCATCGAGGGTACCGGCCTGCATGGCGCGGAACAGCTCATCCGTCGCTACCAGTTGATCAGCGTAGAAAAGCTCAATTTCCATCTGGCCATAAGCTGCCCGGTTAAAAGATTCGATCGACGGCAGAATCACATGGGCGCCGAGAGGGGCGCCAGAATATGTCTGAAGCTTCCACTTGATCGGGTCCGTCGCGGAATAGGCATAGGGTGCGGCGAGGGTTGAAGTCGCAACCGCGGCTCCAGTCGCCAGGGCGGCGCCCCCTGCTTTTTTCAGAAAATCCCGACGCTTATTGGCTTGTTTTTTTATCGGTGTTTTAGAGTCTTTCATCGCATCCTCCTGTTTTAGCTATAAAAATTCAGTATTTCCCCACCTTACTTATCGTAAACATAGTTAGGCAACCAAAGTGCGATTTCAGGGAATATGATCACAAGCATTAGTCCAAAGGTCATAACGAGTACGAACGGTATGATGGACCGGTAGATATCGATAATGGTTATTTCCTTTGGCGCCATAGCCCGCATTAAGAACAGATTATAGCCAAAGGGTGGGGTCATATAAGCGATCTGACAAGTGATCGTGTAGAGCACACCATACCAGATCGGGTCAAAGCCAAGCGATATAATCAAGGGCACATAAAGCGGCGCTACAATGACCAGCATGGCCGTATCGTCGAGGAACATGCCCATGACGATATAGGAAAGCTGCATCATGATGAGCACTTCCCAAGGGCTCAGGTCCCAGTTCGTAATGAACAGGGATTCGATCGCCTTGACCGCGCCGATGCCATCGAAGATGGCGCCAAAAGCGAGCGCCGCCAGGATAATCCACAGGAACATGCAGGAAATACCCAGCGTTTTTCTCAGGGTCTCTTCCATCACATGCTTGTTTAATCGGCCCTTCACCAGAGCGGCAATCGTCGCCCCGGTCGCACCGACGGCGGAGCTTTCCACCAGTGAGGTGATGCCCATGATGAACAGGCCGGTCATGGCGAAGAAAATAAAGAAGGGAATCAGGCCGGCGCGAAGCAGCTTGAGCTTCTCGGATAACGGCATGTCTCTTTCTTCTTTTGCCACCACCGGGCCAAGCTCGGGCTGGAGTTTGCAGCGGATAACGATGTAGGCGATAAACAGCCCTGCCATCATTAATCCCGGGATCGCACCGGCAAGCCACAGCCTTCCCACAGGCTGGCGGGCGATCATCCCATACAGCACCAACACAACACTGGGCGGCACCAGAATCCCCAACGAACTACCGGCCTGAACCACGCCGGTAATCATCACCTTGTCATAGCCCCGTTTCAGCATCTCGGGCAACGCAATGCTGGCCCCGATCGCCATGCCCGCGACAGAAAGGCCGTTCATGGCGGAAATCACAACCATCAAGCCGATCGTGCCGACGGCGAGCCCGCCGGGCATACCTCCGAACCAGACGTGAAACATGTCATAGAGATCATCGGCGATCTTTGATTCCGACATCATATAGCCCATGTAAACAAACATCGGCAGGGTCATCAGCGGATACCAATTAAACAGCTTGAAAGCCGCAATAAAGGGCATCTCAATGGCGCCGTTTCCATACAGCAATAGAGCTGCGGTGGTTGCCACGAAGCCGATCGCGGCAAACACCCGTTGCCCCGTCAGAAGCATCATCAGCATCGACGTGAACATCAAAATGGCGACGAGTTCGTTACTCATTTGATGTTTATCTCTTTTCCTTGAACCTTAGCCAAGTCCTTGAAGAAAATAGAAAATGACTGAAGAATCATGAGAACAATCCCGAACACCATGATGAGCTTGATGGGGATCATGGACGGGTTCCACTCGGAGAACTTTCTCTGGTCATATTGGATGGCATAGGCGGTGCTTGAGATCGAACCAATCAGCAGAACGACCAGATAAAACACCAGGAAAAAGCTGGTAAACAGATCGATCTTGGCTTTCAACAGATCCGAGCAGCGATCATAGATCAGGTCCATCCGCACGTGATCACCGAGCTGCATGGAATAAGGTCCGCCAAGAAAATAATAGGCGGCCAGGGTGAACTGGGCCAGTTCCACGCCCCAGGATATGGGATAGTTTATGATATTCCGCGTGAAGGCATTGACCGTCAGCGTCGCGATCATCAGGAACACGGAGTACATCGCCAGCCGGCCGACTTTCTCGCTGACATAGTCGACGTATTTGCAATACAGAACTATGGGTCTCGGCATGTTCAACAGGGACGCCCTTAAATATTCAAACTCGAAATCCTCAACGCGCAAGCGGCTCGGTGATATGCGCCCCTCAAACTAGAAAGCCGCCAAAGCGGCTCCCGACGATTGAAACTATGGCTCATATTCCATACAGGGTCAAAGTCGACAACATATGACAGCGAAATACCCCCCCCGTTGGCGTTCTCCCTGAACTCCATCGGCAACAAATATGTTGAAAATACTAACCGTCCAGCTCGATGAGTACACCTCAAAAATTCTTATTCGGCGAATTTCTGCGAAGTTTAAAAATTTGGCCCTATATGCGTATAATCCCCCGAGACGCATATCAGGAACCGCCGCAATGGCTGAATCAACTGAAATACCGCCCGAGACCGTGCATCGCTGGGCCTGCGATGGCGAGGCTGTTTTGATCGATGTTCGCGAGGCGAATGAACTGGAAAGTGCGCGCCTGGCGGATGCTGTCCATGTGCCGATGTCGACGTTTGATGTGGCGCGCATACCCACAGAGTCGGGAAAGAAAATCGTCTTTGTCTGCGCCGTGGGCATGCGGTCTGAACAGGTCAGGCAATATGTTCTGGCCCAGGGCATATTGAGCGATGCCTACAACCTGTCCGGCGGTCTTAATGCCTGGGTCGAGGCCGGCCTGCCGCTAGAAACCGGGCCTCTTTCAGCCCCTGAATGAATCGGTAATCACTCCGGGGACGATCAACGGGATCTATGAAGCATTATGATGCAAGCCCAAATTCCCAAGCCACCCGCAGACCCACCCCCGGAACCAATCCCTGGCGTGCCGCCAATGCCTCCCCCCGGCAAACCGCCGGCACCGCCACCGCCCGCCCATGCTTCGTCATCACATAAACCCTGATGTGAGATCGGTTGTCCCCATGTCGAAGCACGAAGCAAAATTCCTAGTAGGGCAGATTATCCACCACAAGCTGTTTGACTACATCGGGGTCGTTTACGATGTCGATCCGACCTTTTCAGGGGCGGAGGAGTGGTACGAGCAAGTCGCCCGTTCACGCCCTGCGAAACACAAGCCCTGGTATCACGTGCTGGTGAATGAAGCGTCTCATACGACCTATGTCGCCGAGCAGAATCTGGAGTCCGTGGAGACGCCACAAAGAATCCTGAACCCCTTTGCCGACCGGCTCTTCAGTGCGTTCGATGGAGAGCGGTATAAACCACGCCGGCAAGCGCACTAATCGGTTGCGGACTGCTCCGCCCCGTCGGGATCCGGCGGCATCAGGTGAACCGCTTCCGTACGGATAGAAAAGCCAATCTCGGCGCCGACCTCGATACCGTTGCGGCGGGCTACATGGGTCGGGATCGCCAGGTGAAAGGGTTCCCGGTCATCGTCGCCGACGACAACCACCAACGCGGTGGTTTCACCGAGGCGCACGGCTTCGCGAACGATGCCCGAGAGCGGATTTTCCCGCTCGCCCTGGGAAGGCCGGTCGCGGCGGTGGACAATGATACTGTCCGCTGGAATACACCAGGTCACCGGCTCGCCCGGCTTGAATTCATCGCTGAGTGCGGCCTCGATGGTCCGCCCCTGCCATTCCAGGCTGGTCACCCCTGCATCCGCCCTGTGCCCTGCCACTGACCCCGAGAAAACATTGCGCAGATTGACCAGCCGGGCGACCAGCGGGCTCACCGGGCGGGTCATCACGGCCTCGGGCGAAGCGGTTTGCAGGGAGCGGCCGCGATGGATAACACAGATCCGGTCGGCGAGGCGGGCCGCTTCGTCGAGATCATGGGTCACCAGCAGGACCGGCATGGGCAGATCGTGGCGCAGTTCGGCAAGCTCGTGCTGCAGGCGTTGACGGGTCACCCGGTCGACCGCCGAGAAGGGTTCGTCGAGCAGCAGCACGTCGGGCCGCCGCGCCAGCGCCCGCGCCACCGCCACGCGCTGTTGCTGGCCGCCGGAAAGCTGTCTCGGCAATCGGTCTTCAAGCCCTTCGAGGCGGATGCGCGCCAGCAGCGCCAGCGCTTCATCCCGGCGGCTTTCCGCGGGCCGGTCCTGTAGGGCTTCGAGGACGTTCTCCAGGGTGGTCAGATGCGGGAACAGGGCATAGGACTGGAATACCAGCCCGACCCGCCGCTGGCGGGCGGCCAGGTCGATACCGGTCGCCGTATCGAGCCAGGTGGCGCCATTGCAGACGATGTGCCCGCTTTGCGGTTTATCGAGCCCCGCAATTGCGCGCAGGGTGGTTGACTTGCCGCTTCCCGAAGGCCCGACGATGGCCAGGATTTCGCCGGGCCGGGCCGCAAGGTCAATATCAAGCGGGATCGGCTGCTCCTGCTCGATGCGAACCGTTAGTCCTTTTGCCTCAGTCATGGCGGCGACCCAATCGATGGGTGAACAGATAGCTGAGAGCAATCGTCACCATGGAGATCAGCAGCAGGACGCCGGCCATCAGGCCCGCCGATTCGTTGTCGAACGCCTGAACCCGGTCATAGATGGCAATCGAGATGGTCCGGGTTTCGCCGGGAATGCTGCCGCCGACCATGAGCACCACGCCGAACTCGCCGAGGGTATGGGCGAAGGTCAACACCATGCCGGTCAGGATGCCGGGCCAGGCAAGCGGCAGCTCGATGCGCCACAGGCTGCGCCACTTCGACAGGCCGCAGCAGGCCGCCGCTTCGCGTAAATCGGGCGATATGGCTTCAAAGGCGCGCTGGATCGGCTGCACGGCGAAGGGAATATTTACGATCACCGAGGCGATCAGCAGGCCCTCGAAGGTGAACACCAGGGTATGACCGAAAAGCTCCTGCCAGAGCCGGCCGACCCAGGATCCGGCGCCGAAAGCGACCAACAGATAGAGCCCCAGGACGGTCGGCGGCAGGACAATGGGCAGGGCCAGGGAGGCTTCGATCAGGCTCTTGCCGGAAACCCTGGTCACGGCGAGCCAGCGGCCTGCCAGCACCGCCACCGGCAGGAGGATGAGGACGGTGAGCGCGCCGAGCCGCACCGACAGCCAGAGCGCCTCCCAATCCATCACAATAACACCCTGGCCATTACGGCGCCTCGCCCGGAGCGGTGAAGCCGTGCAGCTCGAGGATGGCCCGCCCGCGCGCCCCCCGAATAAAGGCGTAGAAAGCCTTAGCACTGTCACCGGCCTGCTTGAGCAGCACCATGCGCTGGCGCAGGGGCTTGTGCCAGGAAGCCGGGATCAGGGCGACGCTGCCCAGTGCGGAGACGTTTGGTGACAGTGCGAGTGAATAGGCGATGATCCCCCCCTGGGTGCTGCCTGATGTGGCGAACTGCGCGGCTTGGGAGACATTCTCGCCGAGTACCAGCCTGGGCGCCAGACTATCCCATAAACCGGCATGACGCAGGGCCTCTTCGGCGCGGCTGCCATAGGGCGCATGGTCCGGGTTGGGGATGGCAAATTTTGTCAGCCGCCCGTCGGCCAGGGCCGCGCGCAGGTCGGCGAGCTCGCTATCCGCCGCCACGGGTGAGCCCTCGGGGGTGATGATGACGATACGGCCGATGGCGTAGAGCGCACCCGTACCTTGGGTGAAGCCGTCTCTCGCGAGATCGAGGACGAACTGTTCGTCCGCCGAGAGATAAAGCTCGAAGGGCGCGCCCTGTCTGATCTGGCGGTAGAAGTTGCCCGACGAACCGAAGCTCACTTTCACCGCATCGCCGGTTATCCGCCGATACGCCTCGGCGGCCTCGGCGAGGGCGAATTGCAGGTCGGACGCCGCCGCGACGATGGCCGGATCACGCGCCTGGAGGCCCGGCGCGCCGATCAGGCCGGTGGCGATGACCGTGGCGATAATCAAGGCG
>JAYGED010000030.1:0-1915 GCA_046582565.1 Alphaproteobacteria bacterium | reverse complement strand
GAAGCCCTGGAGCGCGCCGTGAGGATCAAGCCAGCCGTCCTCGGGGCCGAACGCACCGCCCGCCAGACCGTCCAGAGAGAGCCAGGGGAAGCGTTCCGCCAAATCGTCGAGATCGAGCAGCTCGATGGTCGAGCCGAGGCTGCTTTGCAGGCGGTGGTTGGCTTCGATCACCGCCATACCGTCGGCACTGGCGGGAAAGAGGTAGCCGTCTTGGCGAAAATCGACGGCGGCGGGCTCGCCATCGATCGCCATGTCCTCGGCAAAATTCTGGTACACGCTGAGGCCGTATTGTGACATCAGCACATTCTCGGCCAGGCTGAATTGCTGGCGCACGCCGCCCAGGGAGCGCGGCGTCGAGGCCTCGGCGTAGGTTGAGTCCCTCTCGATCACCGTAACCTGTCCGGCGCGGCCGTCCCGCGCCAGATGATAGGCGATGGAGGAGCCGATGACGCCGCCGCCGATGATGAGGATGTCGTCCATTGCCGGCAGCGCCTCAGACTACAGGCTGTCGATGGCGCGTTGCACGGCGTCGCGGTCGCTGCTGCCGGCGGGGATCAGGGCATACAGGCGGCCCCAATAGTCGCGCGCCTGGTCTTGATTTCCACCTTCCGCCGCCGCCAGACCGAGGTGCCACAGGGCGATGGGGCTGTTTTCGTCGAGGGCGAGGATCCGCTTGAATACGGTGACAGCCTGGGGTGGCAGCGGCGCATTCTCTGGCGCGGTCCGGGTAATCGCTTCGGCGAATTCGCTGAGCAGGGCCATATCGTCGGGGCTTTGGGCGGCGGCCTGGGCATAGGCGTCCACCGCCAATTCGGTCTCGCCGAGAACCCCATAGGAATTGGCCAGCCGACGCCAGCCCTCGATGTCGCCAGGCTCGTCCGCCAGGCGGGCGGCGAGGCGCGCCACCATGGAACGGATCATGGTCGATTGCTCGTCCGAAGACATCGATTGGGCGGCGGCGATGTCTGCGGCGGACGGGCCCGGCGCGTCGGATATTTCGGGGGCGCTCGAAGCCGTGACCGGGCGGCCTTCGAGACCGTCGGGAAGCGGCACGCCGAGGGACTCGGACACATCGGTAATCTGGCTCTTCAGGGTGTCCATCCAGGGTGCGTCCGCCGGTGAGTTACGGGCCAGATCGATCCATTGGTCGAGGGCAATCTGATACTCCCCCGCCTGGGCATGGGCGAGGGCCAGGTAGAACAGCGCGGCGGGATGACCGGGATCGATGCGGCGCAGGGTCTCGAAGTCTTTGATGGCCGCCGGGTTGACGACGCCGTCGGTGGCGAAGACACGATTTTCCGCCAGGCTGGCGATCAGGTCCGGATCTTCGCCTTTCAATTTCCGGGCGCGCTCCAGGGCGTCGACGGCCTCAAGATAGCGCCCGAGCACGCCATAGGAGCGACCCAGCATGAGCCAGCCGTCGATATCGTCGGGATCGTCTGCCAGGCGCTCGGCGAGGCCGGCGACCATGGCCTCCACATCGGGGTTGCTATCCTGGGGCGGGGTGCGGGGTCCGGCGACGGGGCGCTCCGCGAAGGGCAGCTCGACGACGCCGGGCGATCCCAGGCCGAGATAGAGACTGCCGGCGGCAAGCGGCACCAGCATCATAATGGCGAAGCCGGCAAACATGCCGCTCCTGCCCGGGTCCGGGGCGGCCTTGTTCGGCTTGCCCTTGTCCGGTTCATCTGGCGAGGCGGCCAGCATGCGGCGCTCGATTTCCGTGCGCGCCGAGGCTCGCTCTTCGGCGTCGATGACACCGCGTTCCACATCACGCTCAATCTCGTCGAGCTGATCGCGATAGATTTCGAGATCGTAGTCGGCGCGGGGCGTCATAGCGCCGTATCCGCGCACCAGGGGCAGCACCAGAAAGGCCATGGCCACCACGGTCATCAAACCGAGAATAACGAACAGGGTC
>JAYGED010000024.1:0-4532 GCA_046582565.1 Alphaproteobacteria bacterium | reverse complement strand
TCGGCCGGCGAACTCTCCGAGCAGGCCGAGAAGCTGCGCGCCGAGGTCGACAAGTTCCTCACCGAGGTGCGGGCGGCCTGATCGCTCGGCGTAAAACCCGTAACTCTCAAGGGCGGCTTCGGCCGCCCTTATTTTTTGTCCGGGGCCGTTCGGTGAGTCTGAGGACTTCTTCGCGGTTCATGAGGAACCTGCGAATATTCGCTTTCGTGGGTAGAGCGGACCAAAAACAATAAGCGTCGACTTCCTCAGGCTTGTGATGATACAAAGCCGGTGAAACAAAGACACAATCATTAAATTTTTAAGCTATTGATATTGTGTCATTATTTAGATCGAGACGGAAACCCCTTAGGGTGCCGGCTCGCTCAAATGCTTTGACAAGATCGGCTTTATCCATGACGTCAGGCAGCGGTTATTTTCCCACGGATCGGCATGGCTGGGCGGAGTTACTGCCTGAACGGCGCCCGCGCCCGCCTTTGAGTGGATCGCACCGGGTTGCCTGGGCGGTCATCGGCGCCGGCGTGACCGGCCTGGCCGCCGCCCGCCGTCTGGCCGAACTCCATCCCAATCAGGAAATTATACTGCTGGATGCCCGGTTGGTTGGCCAGGGCGCCTCGGGGCGAAATTCCGGTTTTGCCGTTGCCGTCAGCCGTTTCGAGGGTGGCTTAGAGGCCGGCGAGATAGCGAACTATCGTCGGGTCAACCGCATCAATCAGGCTGGTGTGGCTCTGTTGCGGGAACGCGTCACCACGTCCGCGATTGACTGCCAGTGGCAGGAAGATGGATTTCACCATACCGCCGCTGATCAGCTGGCAATGAGCAACTGCGACGATTATCTGCGCTATCTCGATGCCCTGGAGATCGCGCATACGCCGCTCGATGCAGAGGCTTTGGCCGACCGTCTGGGCACGGCCCATTACCAGGCCGGCATTCACATTCATCAAGGCGCGCTCCTGCAACCGGCGGCCTTGGTGCACGGGTTGGCGGATACGTTGCCCGACAATGTCAGGCTCCATGAACGAAGCCCGGTGATCGGGATCGAGAAGGGCGCGCCGCTGACCCTGCGCCTTCCGAATGGCGAAGTACGGGTCGATAAACTCGTTTTGGCGACCAACTACGAGGCGACGAAGCTCGGTTTTCTCAATCGCTATCTGGTCGGCAGCACCTTGTCGGGCAGTTTCACTCGGGTCTTAACCGATGATGAACTTGCCAGCCTCGGCAGCCTGAAAGAATGGGGGATTCTCTCGGTGCATAACGCCGGCGCGACCCTGCGGCTGACGGCGGACCGACGTATATGCCTGCGCAACGGAGCGGAATATAACGGCGCAGCCCTGCTGTCCGACGCGCAATTGGCGGCGCGGCAAGCCATCCATCGGGCCGGGTTCGAGAGGCGCTTTCCAAACCTCGCCCATGTGCCGTTCGAATATGCCTGGTCCGGTGTCGAAGGGATCAGCCGCAACGGGACAAATTTTTTCGGCCGCCAGACAGACACTATCTTTTATGCCGGCGGCTATAACGGTTCCGGCGTCAGCCGGGGCACGGCCTTCGGGGCGGCGCTCGCCGATTATGCCAGCGACGGCCAGTCAGCCTTGATAGAGGATTGCCTGGCCTCGGCGCCCGGTGTCTGGATTCCGCCCCGGCCTTTTCTGGATATCGGCGCCCTGTTTACCGTGCGCGCCCGTTTCCGGGGTGTGGGGTTGGATCGATAACCACGGCATCAAACCCAATGAACACATCCGCACTTACTCTAGAGCCCGTCGATCGCGTCCCCAACTTCGTGCTGCCCAATCACGAGGGCAACGGCATCATGTTCTACAACAAGACCCACGGCGGCCCGGTCCTGTTGATGCTTTACGGTCGCAACGACAATGCGGAGAGCCGCCGTGAACTGGCCGGTTTCTTCGAGCGCCGGGATGAACTCGCCGCCCTGGTGGCGGAACATGAGCTTACCTTGCCGGTCATGGCCGACCTGATGGGCAAGATAACCGATTCCCTGGTGCGCGCCGTCTCGCCAACCGGCGAAGCGCCGTCGTTTGACGAGGACATGCCGGTCATGGTCCTGGCGCTGGACCGCAATCAACGGCTGCTCAAGGCTCTACGCCGCGATGGCGACGGTCCCGGAGGACGTAGTCTGGCCGAACAATCCCTCGATCTGTTGCGCAGCGAAGTGCCGCGCATTGAAAGCCAGACTCTCTCCATGACGGCGCCGGCCCTCCTGCTGCCCAACATGCTTGAGCCTGAACTCTGCCGGAAGCTCATCGGAGTCTGGGAAACTCAGGGACACGAGGAAGGCCTGGTCGCCGCCATGAAGGACGGCAAGGATATGCATACGGTGGACTACAGCAAGAAGAAGCGCCTCGACCATATCATCCGCGACGATGATCTGAACGGCATGTTGATTCGCAAGATCGGACCGAGGATCGCGGAAGAAGTTTTCAAGGCTTTCCTGTTCGAAGACTTTTATCTTGAGCGCTGCGTCATCGGTACTTACGAAGCAAGCCGGGCCGATCGATTTCGTCCGCACCGGGACAATCTGGGCGCCTATTTGGCGAGCCGGCGGTTCGCCGTGTCGCTCAATCTGAACGACGGCTACGAAGGCGGCGGCATCACCTTTCCGGAATATGGGCCGCATGTCTACAACGTGCCGGCGGGTGCGGCGGTGATCTTTTCATGTTCGCTGATCCACGAGGCCCTTCCCGTGACCCGGGGACGGCGGATTGTCCTGTTGACCTTCCTCAGGGATCGGCAGAACCGGCCCCACCCCTGGAGCATGGCATCCAGCCAATAGCCCTATACGGCCCGTGGCCGGCACTTACATTTTATGCTCTTGCCATACAGCGCCGTTGCCATTGACCCAGGTCAAGAGCGTCAGGCGAGCAGGCCGTGTCGGTTAATTGAGCGAGGCGATTTCGGAAAAATTCGCGGTGCGGGCGCGCAAGGTCGCCAACAACCCATCCAAGCCGCCGCGCCGGGCGACCGAGGCGAATTCCGAGCGCTGGGTGAGCGCCAGGCTGATGCCTTCCACCATGACGTCGATGACGCGGTAGCGGCCGTTGAAATTCCGTACCCGCCAGTCCGTTACGAACGGCTGGCCACCGGCCCGGTTGAGCAGGCTTCGCACGACAACATCCTTGGCGTTCGCTGCCCGCGCGCCGGTCACCACAAAGGTCTGGCCGTCAGACTCGCCGAGCCTGGAGGTGTAGGTATTCAGGAAAAATTCGCTGTACAGCGCCATGTAATCGCCGCGCTGTTCAGACGTCGCGCCACGCCAGTAACGGCCGATTACGAAGCGGCCGATGAAGGGAATGTCAAACCCCTGGCTCAACAGGCCGCGGAATTGGTCCCGGCGCTCATCGAGGGTAAGGTAGGGGGCGCGTAGAGTATCGATCGTCTGATCGCCGAGCCGCTGGACAAATTGCGCGGCATCCTCGGTGGCTGCGAATACGGCGCTGCTCGCAGCGATAAGGGCAAAGAAAATGGCGGGGAAAATCACTCTTCGGATAAACATTTTTCGATTCATTTTCATAAGTTCAAATGGCATGGCTCGCCCCAATCAATAGTCGCAGTTGCTTGGCTCTGTCTGTGACCATCGTCACGCATTTTACCCTGCCCTGCTTCTTAGCCTGCGAGGTGGTTACTCACTATGGTGAACTGTGGTGCGCCGGGGTGGCCTCATTGAGGCGCAAATGAGGCCTCTTTGAGGCTGATCCTCCCTGACGCGGGATCAGGGCGAGTTTGCTGAGAATTTGTAGCCGCATCCCCGAATGGTGATGATGAACGCGGGATTACGGGGGTCGACCTCGATCTTTTTGCGCAGGCGGCTGACCAGAACATCGATCATTCTATCGGTCGGCGCATCGTCATAGTGACTGACCGCATCGAGCAGATGATCGCGGGTCAGCACCCGGTTGGGCGCCCGTACAAAACAGGTCAGAAGGTTGAATTCGGCAGGCGTCAGAGGCACTTCCTCACCGTTGGAACCAACCACCGTATGACTCGTCAAATCGAGGGTCCACTCACCGAACTTGATGACGACCTGCGGGTTCACCTGCTGATTGACGTTACCGCTCGTGCGACCAATAAGATTCTGAACACGCAACACGATTTCTCGGGGGTCACAAGGCTTTATCAGGTAGTCGTCGGCTCCCAATTCGAGTGCTGCAAGCTTGTCATCCTGGCCGGTGCGACCGGTCAGAACAATAATCGGCACCGACGAGCGCGCCCGTATTTGCCGGGTCAACACCAGGCCGTCCTCATCGGGCAGGCCGAGGTCGAGCAAGATCAAATTGACCTTCTCCTTATCGAGAAGAGCGAGCATTTCTCGACCGTTGGCGGCCAGGCTTACCGAGAAGCCCGCGTCACGCAAACATGCGCCCATGAGAGCGAGAACAAATTCCTCGTCTTCAACGACTAATACATGCCGATCCACTAGCGCCAAACACCCCCGATTCGGAAATTATCCTTGGCTTATTAGCAATAGGCAGAATCACCTAAGCGCTTTTCAAGCCTTGTCACAAATATTAATATTGCTTTTA
>JAYGED010000021.1:0-6352 GCA_046582565.1 Alphaproteobacteria bacterium | reverse complement strand
CTTGAATCACATAACGGGGGTTTTGTGAATCCCTTTTATGAGTACATGGCCTAACCGAATATTAAGTAACTTGGTCTTTAATTATCTCTTCACCGAACAATTTACATGCGAACTTTCATAGATACCGCCCAAAGCCCGATCGACTTCATCCTTTGACAGTCACCCTCAATAGAGGAATCGCGCGATGCTCTTCGAGAGAGCCCGATGAGAACCAAGACCCTCGGCGCCTGGATCGCGGCGGTGATGGCAATCACTGGCCTGACCATTATCGGAACGGCCCTATTCACGATCACACAAGTCGGCGGCATCGAACAAACCTGGCGGAACTACGAGCATGACGCTTCAACGAAGAGCGTAATTCTAAACGCATTACGCGGTGACAAGGGCATCAACACGCTCGCTCATCACTTCGAAATGTTCGCTGAGAGCGGTGACCACGACCATATCGAACTAATTGAAAAGAAGATCACCGAAGCGCTGGGCAATTTGGCAGCCTACAGAATGGTTGGCGTCAATGATACCGAAACCAAAGAACTCAATATCATCGTCGAAATCGTAAACCAATTTGCCGGAAACCTTGCCCTCGCCAAACGCATGGCGGCTGACGGCAAGACCCTCGCCGAAATCGGCCAAGCGATCCGGGTGGACCGCGAACCGGCGATCAATGCCATCGACATTCTCGGCTTCACCTTGAACCTTGCGCGTCAGGAAAGCGCCGCAACGATGCACAGAGCGGTCGCCTCGGTTACCCTGCTGATGAAATTCGCTTTGGCGGTTTCATTCGTTATTCTGGTCGCGCTGATTGTCGGCTTTTTCCGCTACTTGAAATCGCGACTTGAACGGAATCAGGCGCTGAGGGATTTGGCGAATAAAACCGCGGTCCTGGAAGCCACCCTGAACAATGTCGATCAGGGCATCAGCTTCGCCGATAAGGACCTCAATATCGTCGCCTTCAATCAGCGCTTCCTCGAACTGCTCAAATTCCCCCTCGATCGGTTCCACCCTGGAGATCCGTTTGAATTCTTCATCCGCTACAACGCGGGACGGGGTGAATACGGTCCCGGCGATGTGGAGGCCCAAATCAAGGAACGGGTCAATCTCGCCAAGCAGTTCAAACCCCATCGTTTCGAACGCGAGCGCCCCGACGGAACCATTATCGAAATCAACGGCAATGCGTTGCCCGACGGCCAAGGGTTTGTGACAACTTACAGCGACATCACGGAACGCAAGCACGCCGAGCAAGAGCTCCTCAAAGTCAACAGCCACCTTGAAGACCGGCGCAATGAGCTCAAACAGATGGCCCAAACCGCCACCAAGGCGCGTGACGCAGCCGAGGCGGCCAATCGATCAAAATCCGAATTTCTCGCCAACATGAGCCATGAACTGCGCACGCCTCTGAACGCGGTCATCGGTTTCTCCGACATGATGCGGCACGAGCTGCTGGGGCCGGTCGGCAACCCGCAATATCTGTCCTACGCCGTGGATATTCACAGCTCCGGCGAGCATCTTCTCGGATTGATCAACGACATCCTCGATATCTCGAAAATCGAGGCCGGCGAAATGGAACTCTTCGATGAGCCGGTGGATATCGCCCAGATCGTGCGCTCCAGCCTGACCCTGGTTAAAAACCGCGCCGAGGACGGCGGTGTTAGGCTTCAGAACCGGGCGTCTGAAACGCTTCCCGACCTCAATGCCGATGAGCGCAAAATCAAACAGATCATCATCAACCTGCTTTCCAAGGCCGTGAAATTCACCCCGGCAGACGGCACGGTGACAGTCGAGACGGATATCGGCGATGATGGGGGCTTCTCCATCCGGGTCCTCGATACCGGAATCGGTATCGCACCTGAAGATATCGAGCAGGTGATGAAAGCCTTCACTCAGGTCGACAGCACCCTGGCTCGAAAATTTGAAGGCACCGGCCTGGGTCTGCCGCTGACCAAGGCGCTTATAGAGCTTCATCAGGGAACACTCGGATTGACGTGCGAGCAGAATGTCGGAACGGTCGCGACCGTGCGCTTCCCCGCCAGCCGCACCCTGGCCATGAACGCAGACATTGCAGAGGATCTGAGCGTGGTCGCATAAAGACCCTGGTCAAGCATTCCCGGTTGGCGCAATATCGCCCGCCTCACAGCCAAGCACAGCCAAGGGAGCGCATAAAATGCCCGCAAGAACCCTTAACCAATTACCGCCGCCGGCCTGGCAGAAAAACACCGGCTATGTGATCGATTTAGAGCCCCTTCCCTTCCGGGTGCGCGCCGAGGTCGACGGCGCGACCGTTCTCGACAGCAATCATGTCCTGGTCATGTACGAACTCGGCCATGCGCCGGTTTATTATGTTCCCAGCGACGATCTCTCTCAGGCTCTTCTGACCGAGAGCGATCATTCGACCTATTGCCCCTATAAGGGCGACGCCAGCTACTGGTCCCTTACCGTCGACGGCCGGCTGGTCGAAAATGTCGTCTGGGCTTATTTGGATCCCTACCCTGAAATGGCTTCCCTGGTTGAGCTCAGAGGCATCTATTGGGACCGCATGGACGCCTGGTTCCATGACGGCACACAAGCCAGCGAGCCGCTTGAGATACCGGGCCGGATCAACGAGCACAATAATTTCGCCGCCTACCACCCGGCCCTCGCCAAGGAGTGGCACCGCGAGCGCAACGACGGCATCCGTCCCTATGAGTTCTCACCCGACGATGTCTCCCCGCTGTGGTGGGTCAATGCCGACGGCGAGGAATGGCAGGCCTCGATCATGGATCGCGTACAAGGCGCAAGACGCGCTTGATGAATAACCTGGCGCTTATGGCCCGCTTCAATCAGTGGGTGAACGGGCATATCTATGACAGCGTCGCCGAGCTTTCAGATGAGGATTACCGCCGCGACTGCAAGGCATTCTTCGGCTCGATCCACAACACCCTCAATCACCTGCTGGTGGTCGACCGGCTGTGGACATCGAGGATTCGTAGGATCGGCCACGGCATCAAGTCCCTGACGGATGTTCTGTTCGACGACTTCGAGCCCTTGAGGGCGGCGCGCGTGCGCGAAGATGAAAGCCTGATCGATCTGGTCGACAGCTTCGACGATGACCGCATCGCCTCGCCCGTCGTCTATACCCGCATGCTCGGCGACGGCGAACAGCAGACCCGCCTCGATCACATATTGATCACCCTCTATAACCATCAAACTCACCACCGCGGCCAGGTCCACGCCATGCTGACCCAGGCGGGAGTTACGCCGACCGATATCGACGTTATCTATTTCCTCGAGTCGATCGATCTTTCCTGACGGATAACCTCGGCCAGAATGGCGGCGCCGATCAGCAGCGCGCCGATGGATTCCCGCGCGCCGAAACGCTCATCCAGCAGCCAGGCGGCGCTCGTCAGCCCGACAATAATTTCCAGCATCAGGAAGATCGCGACCCGGCCGGGGTCGAGCCGACTGGCGCCATAGACCGTAAGGGCGATGACCGGCAGCAGCCAGACCAGGGCGAGCGCCACCACCACGAGCGAGCCGTCCATCAACGGATCGCCCGCCATGCCGACGGAAGCCCGGCTGCCGGGTAGCAGCGTCGCCAGGTAATAGAGCGGCGCAAAAAAGACAAAGGCGGCGAAGATTCGGTCGAAGGCGGGACGCGATGCGGTTCGCTGTAGATAGACCATGGCCAGCCCCCAGAAGACACCCGAGGCCAGCCCCATCCAGTCGGCGATGCCGCGCGGCACGGGAAACCCGGTTCCGTCCCCCAGGATTACCACCATGCCCGCAAGACCGAGCACAATAGTCGCCACGCGGCGTTTGGTAATCGGTTGGCCGAGCATGAAGCGGGCGAACAGCGTGCTCCACACCGGGGTCAGATAGAACAGCAGCAACACGCGGGTGACCTGGCCGCGAATCATGCCTTCGGCGTAAAACGCCAGGAAGACCGCCAGGCAAAACCCGGATGCGGCCAAGGGCCAGCCACCCTGCAGGATACGCCGCGCATAGCAAGCCGCATACGGCAGCAAAACAACCAGCCCCAGCAGAAAACTCAAGGATGTGGCACTCGCCCCGCTGACGCCGGACTCGTTCAACTCGCGCAGCGGAATCCACAGAGTGCCCCAGAGCAGGGTGCTCAGCAGAATGGCTCCATGGGCCTTGAATGTACCGTTCAACAGCGCTTTCCCCTAGTGTCAGCCCGATGGATGAGCTTACCACCGAGCCCGGCGCCTATCTGCTGGTAATTGACCTCGACGCGCCCCTGTTGCTCGACGTCCCCAAGGGCGCGAGCGCGACGTTGCCGGCGGGGCGCTATGGCTATTGCGGCAGCGCCTATGGACCCGGCGGTATCCGCGCCCGGGTCGCG
Organism: Alphaproteobacteria bacterium; assembly: GCA_046582565.1. Classification (GTDB taxonomy): domain Bacteria; phylum Pseudomonadota; class Alphaproteobacteria; order JAAXGF01; family JAAXGF01; genus JAYGED01. Next base: position 2,013 of record JAYGED010000021.1, on the reverse strand, counting down.
CGCCACCGAAGGCAGGAAAAGAGTATACGCTGGCATATCGACCGGCTGACAGTCGTCGGCCGCGTCATCGCAGTGCAGGCCAAGCCCGGCGGCCGCGAGTGCGCACTTATGGACAACCTCCGCGCCCTGCCCGGCGCGTCCGTACCGGTCCCCGGCTTCGGCAGCAGCGATTGCCGCCGCTGTCCATCCCATCTAGCTGGACTACCGGCGGATTTCAGTCTTCCGGATCGCGCTTGAAGAAGGGTATGAGGAATAGCAGGCAGGCCACCAGAAACAGGGCCGCACCGATCAGACCCGCCGTATCGCCGCTCCGTAGGCTCGAGGTGATGAAGCTCAGGGCCGAAAGCACGAAGAGCGCCCAGCCAGCCAGATTGATGCTGCGGTTGCTCATGGTTCCTCCAGGGATAATTTCACACCCTCACCGTTCGCGCGCCGGATACTCAGCGCGTTGTCGTCTTCACCCATCATCATTTAACTGGCGAGGCTTTCAGTATTCCCGTCCACGGCAAGGGCCTGGCCGGAGATTTTCGCGCCCGCGTCCGAACAGACGAACAGCGCCATGGCGGCAATATCTTCGGGATCGATAAAAGTTCCGAGCGACATCGAACGCTCATATTCTTCACGCACAGCGGCGGGCGCCAACCCGCGCGTCTCGGCGTCGGCGGCGATGACCCGGTCGATGCGCTCGCCCGAGACCGAACCGGGGCAAATGGCGTTGACCCGGATATGGTCGCCGCCCAGCTCGATGGCGAGGGATTTGGTGATCCCGATCACCGCCCATTTGGAGGCCGCATAGGGCGAACGGTTGGCAAAGCCCAATATGCCGGCGGTCGAGGACAGATTGACAATGGAGCCGCCACCCGCCGCCTTCAGCAGAGGCACGGCGCGGCGCAGGCAATAGAACTGGCCGTTGAGATTGACATCGATGCAGCGCCGCCAGTCCTCGGGATCGAGGGTCTCGATGAGCCCGGTGGGTCCGGCGATGCCGGCATTGTTAATCAGGATATCGAGACCGCCGAGGGCGGCTTCGGCTTCGTCGAACAGGCGGTCAACCTGCGACTCGTCGGCGACATCGGCGAGGGTCGCCCCCAGGCCGGGCGCTTCCGCTTGAAAAGCGGCGATCTTGTCCTCGGCCACATCGCAGATATGAACCTGTGAACCGGCGGCCATCAGGGCGCGGACGATGGCCCGGCCGATACCGTCGGCGCCAGCAGTAACAACGGCGCGCTTGCCTTCAAGGCCGCTCGACATATCGATCACTCTTTCTTTTCTAAAGTGGTTTTTCAATCACCGTATCATCAAACCTGATATGATCGCCTTCCGGGTACATACGAGTAATTGTAATCTTTTCATCTTCCGAGCCAAAGTTCTCATAACTGCAATACATGTTGGATTCACGATTTACTGTACGGCTCGACATGCTGCCGCACATAAATTGACGATAACCGCCGCCATGGACGATATCCCTGACCTCGAGCATTTCCATTTCATGGGTATGACCGCAGAAAGTCGCTTCAATCGAATGCTCGCGGATGAAGTCGGTAACCCTCTTTGAGTTTCTGAGAGGAATGTTATCGGTTGTCAGCAAAGAATGATGGGTAAGCATGAGTATTCGGTCATGGGGCGTGGCCTTGATGACATCCGATACGGCATGCAGAATTTCTTCTTCCATAAGTCCGGAATGCTCATGCATGACACAGGTGTCCAGCGCCACGACCAGTATGGTCTCGCCGTTAATGTCGAACGATCGGACAAAATTTGCTTCATAAAGATAGCCGTCCAAGGTGACGATATCCTTGTTCATATAGACTCTTCGTTTTTGTATTTTCGATTTGTCTTTGGGCTCGATGAACTGGCCGTCGTAGATATATTTACGAAAGAAATCATGCGAGCGTCGGCTGAATTTATCATGGTTTCCCAAGATAGAAACAATGTTTGCACAGTCGATTTTGCTCAGAAAATCACCGGCTTGCTGGAATTCATCTTCCAGGGAATCCGTCGTCATATCACCCG
>JAYGED010000019.1:0-6095 GCA_046582565.1 Alphaproteobacteria bacterium | reverse complement strand
TACGCCGAGGCCGAGCCGCTATATGAGCGGGCCTTGGCAATTTTGGAAATGGCCCTCGGGCCAGAGCACCCCAATGTGGCCGACAGCCTTAACAACCTAGCGGCACTTTATACTGCCCAGGACCGCTCCAGTGAACGCAATCCGCGCCGCGATCGAGTTTGTGACGATGCCCGAAAGAGGTCAATCAAGCTTCATACGTCGTGTCAGGCGCAGATCAATCGGCTCGCTCGCCCCATAGACGGGCAGTGCGGATAACATCAAGACATCGCGATCCACATCTGGCTCAAGCGTCGCCGTGATCTCCAGGCACACCTTATCGACCGCTCCGAAGGTCAAATCTGGGTCTCCGGCATAACAAACCACGTCCATCTGGGCGACTAAAACATAATTCTCAATTTGGTAAGTGCCGGCAAAATAGTATCGCGTGTCGCCGCCGAGAATGCGGCCGCTTTCGAAGAAATCTCCAAAGAATCTTTGGACCTGAAACAACATAACGCCGACCGCCATACCGGTGCTGTCTCCTTTCGGCAACACCTCAACCGACCAGAGGCTTTGAAGCAAAGCCTTCTTCCAAATGTGCAACAATTAAGTTCTCCGTGCCAATGCTATGAGAACCGGCAGTGCCGAGGTTACCACATCGCGAGAGGCAACCTGCAATCTGGGGGCAACAATCACGGCGCTCCGGCGTTATCGGACAAGAGCGATGAAAGCAAGTTTGGCTAAGGTGAACCGTACTTTGTCAGATAAGCGTCCCGCGCTGCCTCGAAGCAGGGCATTGGAGCGCGAACGACACCCGCGCCAATCTGGCCGCCGTCCTTGCCGGCGACGCCGATGTCCATGGCCGGCAGGATGCCGGTTTCCAAGACCTTGAAGATGTCGATACCGGTTGGGGTGCCCCGGTACCCGAGGGAAGGGATGTGATAATCCGGGTTTTCGCCAAGCGTGATGTCGTAAAGTTCTAGATTTCGCTCTACCAAGGCTTCGGGCGTTCCGCCTTGATAACGCTGTAGTGGAAAGGCCGCGGCCTGCGCGAATCCGCCGAGGCCGACCGTTTCCGTAATCGTGCTCTCGCCACCCATCCAGGTAATCTCGTCCTCGGTATGGCCATTGAACAGGCTGGCTTGCACGGTCGCTTGGGGTCCGATAAACCATTGGTCGCCCAAGCCACTCACGCGAATAGCAAAGTTGCGGCAGTTGAACGCCATGGCGGTGACCATGCTGGACCCTTCAATGCCATGCGCCGCGTCTGCCGTCGCCTTGGCCGCGGCCATGGACAAGCGAAGAAAGAAATAGTGGTCCTCGGTCATCGCCACGATGGCCTTTTGCACTCTGTCTCGACCATCGGCCGCGAGGTCAAGCAGCGGCAGGAACAATTCACGGGTAAACAGCAACGCGGCGGCCGTGCTGCGGCTGTGCAGCTCGTCACTCATGTGGAGGGCGCGTTTCATGATCGGCTTGAGTGGGATTCCGCCGGCCAGGCGCACGGCCTCGCCGATGACGGGCGCGACCACGGCGTTGACGAACAGCAATCGCTCGCGAACCCCCGCGTCATAAACGCCGTAGTTCAGACGCCGCGGGTTCGTGCCTTCGTACATATTGCAGTAGCCGATGTTGCCCAGGGTTTGGTTTTCGACGACAAAAACCGGCATGGATGCGGTATAGATTCCCGCGAGGGACCCGACGCAGCCGTAATCGTGGCAACCAGCGACCTGGATTTCTCCGGTGCGTAATTTCCGCTCAGCGTCCCCGCGGTCCGAAGCCAAGCCCTCGAACAACGCCCCACCGATTATCGCATCGCGTTGGCCTCCGGTGTATTGCTCCCAGTCCATCGGTGGTCCGGAGGTCAGCACAAGGTTCGTCGTCATCCCCGGCAGTGCCTCCTCGGCGCTCAAGATATCCTTCAGGACCGGTTCACTACCGCACAGGCGCTGCCAGGCTTCGCGGTTTGCGGTATCCCTGTTCACGCTATCTTGAGCCATAACGCACTCCACAGTATTGATTATTCAGTTAATTAAATATATTCATACCGACGCGTTTGTCGCAAGCCCTTAATGCTGCCGCCGAAAGGCAGTCTTGCCCGGCAGTGTTGGTGCGGCGGATGTGCGAAATTCGAGCGGGCAGAGTCACCGCCGACCGGATCCTGGTGACGGCAGGCCAGATTAGGCTAGCAAAGTAAGGTCGGATCCAGGAGTTGCGTGCAGCGCTGGCGTTCGCGAGCTGAGATTTGTTGGTGTCAGGGGCGAGTGGCTGGCGACACCGCCAAGCACACGCTACGTTAGTACTACTTTAGTGTTGGAGGGGTTATGGGTAAATCAAGATCGCTAAAACGCCCGAACAAAACCATCCCAGCCGGCGGGCGTCATAAGAACGCGTTCCCCGATCGAGAGCAACAGCTCATGGCGGCGGCGCTCGACCTGTTTGCAGAACGTAACTTTTCATCTGTGACGATCAAGGATATTGCCAACGCCACCGGCGTTAATACCGCCCTCATATACTATTATTTCGATAGCAAGAGCGACCTCTTCTGCTCGGTTATAGAGAGCGCCGTTGACCAAGCATTCGAGAATTTCCGCGCCCTGCGCCCGGGTCATCAAGATCCAGCAACTGTCATAGGCGAGTGGCTGAACAATCACGTCCGACTGTTCGATCCCATCCATAAACTTGTCAAAATCAGCCTGGATTATTCGGGGTCTCCCAACAAGGTCCCATCGATCGACCGTTCCATCCGCCAGTTTTACGACGAAGAAACGCGCATGCTGTCCCTCTGTATCCGGCAGGGCGTGGAATCGGGTGTTTTTCAGCCCGTGGACCCTGACAGCGTCGCTCGGTTCATCTCCACATTTCTTGATGGGTTAATGGTCCGCTCGGTGATCTTGTCCGACCTGGACTTGAAAACATCGCTGGATAATTTTCGCGAAATTCTCTGGTCGGCGCTTGGATATCAGGATAAAACGCCGGCCGCCGGCGATGCCGCAACCGCCAATCCCGTGAACTAGCCCGCCAAGTCTCAATGACGCGGTCATCAGTGTGAAGTCAAGGCGCGCGATCCACACCGAAATTTTAATTGACCGATTAATCAATTTATGTCAAATTGTTGAGAGTTGATGAGTGTGGTCGGCATCAAGATCGACAGCGCCGAAGCTATGCGAATCGCAGGCTGGGGGAGTAGGCCCATGGCTCTAAAAAATGGAGAACTGGAGACGCGCGAGAGCGTGAACAGCCAATCTCGAGAATCCCTGGAGAAAAGCGGGGTGCGGTACTGTTTCGCCTCTTATGTCGATGCCAACGGCGTAATGAAGGGCAAGGCCGTTCCGATCGACCACTTCGACCGCATGATGCGAGGCTCGGAGATGTATACCGGCGCGGCCTTGGACGGTTTGGGCCAGAGCCCCGACGACGACGAACTCGCCGCCCACCCCGATCCCGCCGCGGTCATCCAGCTGCCATGGCGGCCCGAAGTGGCGTTGGCGCCGAGTTTCCTCAAATACCACGACGAACCATGGCCCATGTGTTCACGGACCGTCCTGCAAAGACAGATCGACAGGGCGGCGACCCTCGGCCTGCAGCTCAACCTCGGCATAGAATGCGAGGTCTTTATCGTCCGCCGCGACGGCAATCGAATAGAGCCGAACAACCCGCTCGATAATATCTCCAAAACAGCCTACGACGTACAGCTGACCTTGGAGAATTATGACTTCTTGGATGAGTGCGTCAGCACCATGAACGACCTCGGGTGGGAGGTGTATTCCTTCGATCATGAGGATGCCAACGGTCAGTTCGAGTTCGATTTCTCCTATACCGACGTCATGACCATGGCCGACCGCTTCATGCTATGGCGACTGATGATGAAGGAGATCGCCCGCAAGTACGGCTGGGAGGCCACCTTCATGCCTAAGCCCTACGCGGACCGAACGGGCAGCGGGGCGCACTTCAATATGTCGCTAGCGGACCTGAAAACCGGCAAAAACATATCGGGTGATCGGAATGATCCGCGTGGGTTAGGGTTGTCGAAGGTCGCCTATCAATTCTTCGGTGGCGTGATGAAGCATGCCGAAGCGATCGTTGCGGTGACCTGCCCCACGGTGAATTCTTACAAGCGCTTAATCAAGACGGGATCCATGACCGGCTACACCTGGGCGCCGATCTTCGTGTCCTACGGCGGCAACAATCGAACCCACATGATGCGTGTCCCGGCGTTGCGGCCCCAGATCGAAGGTGATGGGCCCGAGCAGCATGGGGTCAATCTTTCCGCCGCGCGATGGGAATGCCGCGCGGTGGATACCACGGTCAATCCTTATCTGGGCGCAGCGATGATGCTGGGCGCCGGTCTCGACGGAATCGAGAACGATCTCGATCCGGGAGACCCTATCGATCTCAACATGTACGAACTTAGCCAAGCGCAACTCGACGAGCTGGGCGTCCGGACCCTACCGCCGACACTGCTTCACGCCATCGAGGCCTTCGCCGCCGATTCGCTAGGCAGAACGGTCATGGGTGACGACCTGTTCGAGTCCTTTATCAAACTGAAGACTGAGGAATGGTGGGATTACCACAACGCCATCTCGGACTGGGAGATTGAGCGCTACCTGACAAAATTCTAGGAGAGGAGTGGACGATGTTCTGGAACAAGAAAAAAGACTACGGAGGCAACAAAGTCGTCATATTCTTCGCGTCCGACCTCCATGGGTCCAACGTTTGCTTCAAGAAATTCATCAACGGCGCGAAGTTCTATGGAGCCAACGTCCTGATCATGGGCGGCGATATGACGGGCAAGGCCGTGATACCTGTTTGTGAACAGCCGGACGGGACACACTTGGCGTTTCAGACCGGCTCAACCATCAGCTTGAAGACGCAGGAGGAGGTCGACGAATTCATCAAGTCCAATGGGAACAAGGGATTCTATCCATCGGTCATCACAGAGCAGGAATTCCAAACCCTCAAGGATGACCCCGACGCACAGGATGAGTTGTTCAAGAGGCTGGTTGTTGAACGGGTGGCGGAATGGTGCGACTACGCCGGTCAGGTGCTTGATGGCAAAGACATACCCTTCCTTACCGCACCGGGGAATGACGACTTTTTCGAGATCGACGAAGTCCTCCACAACTCGCCGCATGTCCACTACCACGAAATGGAAGTGACGGAGCTGCGGGGTTACGAGATTTTGCACTGCGGAGGCTCGACCCGGACCCCGTGGGACACCGAGCGCGAGTATACCGAAGAAGAATACCAAAAAAAATTCAACGAACTGATCCCCCAGGTCAAGGACATGGATCGTTGCATCTTCAACGTTCACGTGCCGCCTTACGGAACCATATTGGATCAGTGTCCGAAACTGGATGACAACATGCAGGTGGTCTACGACATGGGCAATCCGGTCAGCGACCATGTGGGATCGAAGACGCTCTACGACGTCATCGAAAAGCACCAGCCGTTGATCGGTATTCATGGCCACATACACGAGGGTCGAGGCGACATCAAAATCGGCAAGACAGTCTGCGTCAATCCGGGTAGTGTGTATCCGGAAGGCATCCTCCAGGGAACCCTGATCACACTGAAGGGCGGGAAGGTTCAGAACGTCCATATGACGCAGGGCTAATCGAATTTAACTACAAATAAACCGCAAGAAACAGGAGGGGTAAAATGAGCATCTCAGATACAGGCGGAGAGCAAAGGATCTTTCTGCGCAAGGCGTCCGGACTCATCAAAACAGCTAGCGGGTTAGATACCTTCGTCTATAACTTGGGTCTGGTCAGCGTCGGCCTTGGCGTCGTCAGTATCCTGTTCTACGGGCCGGCGTTTTATCCGGGCGGCAACCTACTCGTGGCCTGCCTGATCGCCGGATTCGCGATGACGTTGATTGCGTGCGGCTTTATCACCTGGACCATGGTCCTGCCGCGGTCCGGTGGGATCTACGTTTTTGGTTCGCGCATCCTGCCGCCGTCCTTGGCCCTCACCTTGAGTCTCGTGGAGATCACCGCCTGGTTGTTTTACTGCGCGATCGCCGCGTACTGGATCATCATCCTGGGTATTTCGCCGGCCCTCACATTGACGGGTTACCTGACCGGCAACGACGCGCTTGTGGCGGCCGGCGCATG
>JAYGED010000193.1:0-4100 GCA_046582565.1 Alphaproteobacteria bacterium | reverse complement strand
TGGCGCCTATTTCGATTCGAAGGCCTGGATGAACGCCACGCGCACTTCGCTCACGGTTGCTGTGCTGACATTCCTGTTGGCGACGCCCATGGGCACGCTGGCGGCTTATGGCCTGCATGTCTCGCGTTTCCGATTCTCGATGTATATTTATATCGTGATGTCGCTGCCCTTGATGGTGCCGGTCATCATGATCGCGATCGGCGTTTTCTTCCTCTATGCTAAGCTCGGCATGATCAACAGCATCAGCGGTCTGGTTCTGGCCCACAGCATGCTGGCGATGCCGCTGGTGGTCATCGTCGTTGCCTCGGGCCTTAAATCCTACGACATGAATCAGGAGATGGTGGCGCGGAGTCTCGGCGCCTCACGCGCCCGCGCCTTCCTGACCATTACCCTGCCGCAGATCCGCTTCTCGGTGATTACCGGCGGCCTGCTCGCCTTCCTCACCTCGCTCGATGAGGTGATCGTGGCGCTGTTCGTCTCGGGTGGCGAAAATGCAACCATTACCCGGCGCATGTTCAACGCCCTGCGCGACCAAATCGATCCGACCATCGCTTCGATCTCGACCCTGCTGATCACCGTATCGGTGATCCTGCTGGTTGCCGCCCAGATGTTTGGCAAGGAACGCGATTAGAGCAATATCCGATTAGATTGAACCAGTAGGGTTCAATCTAATCGGATAAAATTGCTCTAGTTTTTAAGAAGATAGAGCATCACCGCCGCAAAGAAAAACGCCGGCCGGGTATCACCCCGGCCGGCGCTTCTTTAGTACACCAACGTTGCGGTGTTTACTCGGTCATCATTTCGTCAAACATCTCTTCGGCGCGGGCGCCGTTGATACGCCACCAATCGGCGTCACTGACCATCTGTATCTTGGCGTTCTCGGGGCTCGACGGCAGCGAAGCCGCGACTTCCGGGGTGATCACGCCAATTTCGAAAGCCTCCATGTTGGTCGGCCCGTAAGCAATGTACTTGGTCAGGTTGGCCTGATAGATCGGCTTGGTCATCTCGCCGATCAGCTTCATGGCCATGTTTACGTTCGGCGCCCCCTTGGGCACGTAGTAGCAATCAAAGCTAATCACGCCCTCGTTGAAGTTGATCGCCGCATGGGCGCCGTCGTCGATGGCCTTAGAGAAGCGGCCGTTCCATCCAGTGGACATATCGACTTCACCGTCCTTCATGAGCTGCGCGTGATGGGCGCCGGACGACCACCAGACCGCCACGTGGGGCATGATCTCACGCATCTTGTCGAGGGTGCGTTCGATACCGCCGTCCGAGCTGAGAACGTCATAGATCTTATCCATGGGCACGCCGTCGGCCATCAGGGCGAACTCAAGATTGCCGGCCGGCCGGGCACGCATGGAGCGGGCGCCGGGGAACTTTTCGACGTCCCAGAAATCGGCCCATGTGTTCGGGCCGTTGTTGCCGTAGGTGTCGGTATTGTAGGCCATCATGGTCGAATAGGTCAGCATGCCGACGCAGTAGTCGTTGCGCAGGTTCGCCGGCACGTGGGTGACATCGATGACGCTGTAGTCGATGGGTTCGATAATGCCGTCCGCGCCGCCGCGCATGGCATCACCAGCGCCGCCCTGGACGATGTCCCAGGTCACCGCGCCGGCCTCTACCTGGACTTTGACGTCGGAATAACCGTTGGACAGCGTGTCCTCGACGTACTCGATACCCAATGCCTTGGTGGCGGGATCCCAATGGGCTTGGCGGTTGGCGTCCTGCATGGCGCCGCCCCAGGAGACGAGTGTTAGAGTTTGGGCCTGGGCTGGAACCGCCCACGTGCCCGCAACAAGTGCGGCTGCTACAGCAGCAGCACTCCAATGAGATAACTTAAGCATAGGTGATACTCCCTTATTAAATCGGTGTGTCTGGAACTAATCTCGAACCTTGAATGATATGCCGGCTCTCATCCCAATGTCATGGTCCCCCCAGTATTGTTGGTTGGGTTGGTGAAACACTATCAGGTCAACAGATATATTCAAGCCACACGGTCGCGAATCAGCGGGCATGTCGAGCAGTGGATGCCACCGCCGTTGAGCTGCACCCTATGATAGGGCAGCGTGACGATCTCAACGCCGTGACCTTCCAGCGCGTCACGGGTGCCCGTCGAGATGCCCTCCGGCATAAGGACGCGACCCGGGCGCACGGCGAGTCCGTTGACGATCCAGCTATTGTCGTCGGGCGACATCTCGACGGTACGGATGCCGAGTTCCTTGAGCCGTTCGAGGAAGGAGAATGGCAGGCCCTGGGGCCAAACCAGCGCGAGATCGACATCGACCATCAGGAAATGGCCGTCGATATGGATGTCGTAGCCGCGCAAATCGACGACGATCAGCTCGACCCCCTGATATTTCAGGACCTCGGCAACCTGGGCGATACCATCATCATTGTTGCGAATGCCGCGGCCGACGACGGCGGTCTTGCTGTTGAGCCAGGCGAAGCTGCCGCCTTCGACCATCCCCGTGCCGCTGATGGTGCGCAGCACCGGCATGCCGGCCTTGGCAAGCGCCCGGGTCACCGGAAGCTCCTCGCCATGGCGCATGAGGGGGGCCAGGCGGGTGACGATGGCCCCGCCCTTGACCGCGAATGAGGAATCCCGCGTGTAGATCGATTTAAAGCGGTTGCCGTCGACGCCTTCCAAATAGATCACTTCGGCGCCTTCGGCGCGGAGCGCATCGGCAAGGGAATCGTGTTGGGCCTGCATTTCGGCAAGCTCCGGGATGGTCTCGCTTTGCCAGTACCAGCCGGCCTTGATGTCGCCGTAGGCGCCAATTTCCTCGATCCGTTTCGTCGGGTCGATGATATTGAACTCGTCACCCGGCCGGTGCATCAACACCGCCCGGATTTGTCCGACATCGTTGTCGCAGCCCCATTCACGCCCCCAGACCTCAATCTGGCGCTCCGCCGTTTCGAATGACGGCTCTGGTTGTGAGCCGAACATTTTAATGGTCGCACTATAGATATCGCGGTTTTTGGGTGGTATTGCCATGGTGCTGATAAGACCTCGTGGATGGGAAATTAAGTTCCGTTGCAGGATTTGAGACTCCAAGATTTTGCACTCTTATTCAAGCTTCTCTCGACAGGATAAAAGGTTTCCCGGAGCCAAAATTATTCGAGACGGTGGAGAATATTTAGCGCATTCTGGCCGTTGCGAAGAATGAATAGCCAGACTTAGCCGAGGACAGAGCCATCCCTAGACCGCCCAATATAGATAATCTGAAACTGACACCGTACTGGTGGGAGTCGGCGCCGCGCCCTGTTGTCGATCAGATCGCCATCCCAGGCGCGATGGATGTGGGGATCGTTGGAGCCGGGTTTGCCGGCATAACGGCGGCGCTCACGCTGGCGCGGGCAGGGCGCAGTGTGGTTGTGTTTGACGCCATGCGGGCAGGCGAGGGGGCGAGCAGCCGAAACGGCGGGATTTGCAGCGGCAACATCAAGTACAACTTCCCCGCCCTGATCGGCAAATACGGATTGGATCAGGCCAAAGCCATCTACGCCGAAGGAATTGACGCCAGAACGGCGCTGATAAATATGATCGACGAGGAGAAAATCGACTGCGGTTTCCAATCGGTCGGACGCTTCGACGGCGCCAATCATGTGCGCGATTACGACGCCATGGGCCGTGAAACGGACTTGCTGAACAAGCATCTCGATTTCGGCGCCTATATGGTGGCGAAAAGCGATCAACGCGCGGAATTGGGCACGGACTTCTACCAGGGCGGACGGGTTCGCCCGGACGTTGGCGGTGTCCATCCGGCGGAGCTCCATCAGGGCCTCTACGAACGCGCCCTCGCTGCCGGCGTTACGGTAATCGATCAAACCACTGTGACAGCTATCTTGCGCGACACGGATGGATTCACACTCAGCACGGCGCGTGGCTCGGTTAAGGTTGGGGAGTGCATTGTCGCCACCAACGGCTACACAGATGAGGTCACCGATTGGCTCAGGCGCCGTATCATTGCCATCCCGAGCCAGATAATCGCCACCGACACCCTCGATCCTAAGCTCCTCGAACGGCTTATGCCCAAGCGCCGCATGATCGGCGATACGCGCAATCTTTATAATTATTACCGCCCCTCGCCCGATGGCAC
>JAYGED010000154.1:0-6466 GCA_046582565.1 Alphaproteobacteria bacterium | reverse complement strand
TGGGGGAAGAGGACGTAGGGTCCAGATCATGAATGCTCGTCAACAACAGCGCCTCCCATCCTTAAGAGTGAACTTACCAATTCATCTGACATTCTCTAGATGACATCAACTCCGTGGAAATCGTACCACCGTTCCGCCGCCCTGAGAACTGCATCCATTCCACAGCCAATTGTTGGCCTTATTTTTGGCATCCGAGGTGTCGATGAATGTCCGCTTATGGCTATAAGCGGACTCTTGGACATCCCGTGATTTACGTCCGCTCTACCCCCGAAAGCGGACATTCTGAGGGTAGTCGCGGAATGTCTGCTTTTGACCCGAAGGAGACATTCGGATCGCAAGAGAATTTTGTTAGCTTCCCCATCGACCCAAGAGGAGATATGCATCATGAGTGACCTGCGGAACGGCACGTCGGGCTAACCAAATCAGGCCGGGAAGGTTGTGACCAACTCTTCGAGCCGCGCCTTGGCGCCCTCGAGGATAGGCTCTCCATCGCCGACGAGCAGCGTATCAAAGTCGATGTCGAGGAGCCGGCGCAGGCTCTGCCTGAGGCGCTGGGGGTCGTCCATCACCTTCTCGCGCAGCAACCCGAAATGGCCTGGAGGATTGCCGATCACGGCATCGCCGATGATGAGAAGACGCCGCTCCGGCCAGTGGAATGCCACTTCTCCGGGCGACTTTCCGGCGGCCTCCACCACCACCAGAGGGCCGATGATCTGCCCCACCGCGAGTGCATCATCCAGCATGGTGCCCTGATCGCGGGCATGGGCCGCATCGTCTGGATGAATGGATGTTCGCGCACTGGTGTGCTCGCGCAGCTTGTTCGACGCCCGTGAGTGATTGCGGTTGGTCAGTAGTATGTGGCTGACGCCCAAGCGGACGATCTCATCGAGCCCATCCTCGCCAGGCTCGACAGGATCGATGCAGAGGTTGCCATCGGGATGGCGGATGAGGTGGCCGTTGAAGTTGTAGCCGTGGGGCTCAGAAAACCATGGCCAAGTGAAGATGTCGTTTAAAATCTCCCGCATCCTGCGTCCTCCTTAGGCTTACATAAATCGTCTTTCTACGAAATCTCGCAGCGATTCTGGATACCACCGGAATTAGGGCATCTGTGGTTTAATGGCAACGAGCAGCCTGGCACAGAACGCCATGGATTGGCCGTAAGTGCAACGACTGACCTTTGATATAAAAGCCGCGCCTATGACAAAACAATCTCCCGCACCGCCGCGCTTAGTTCCGGACAGGCCATTGCCACCCTACGCCTACCTGCCGGGGCGGTATCCGCACCCGATCCGCGATCCGGGCGGCCACAGCTATGGGTGCAAGTTCGATGTGCCCGAAGCCCCGGATCCGACGCACTGGCGCGACTGCGGCGATTACCTCTACGGCATCGACCTGTTCAATCACGGCTTCTACTGGGAAGCGCACGAGGCCTGGGAGGGGCTGTGGCACGCCTGCGGCCGTCGAGGCGTGACGGCGAACTACGTGCAGGCACTGATCAACTTCGCTGCCGCAGGCTTCAAGGCGCGCTGGGGCAATGTCCGGGGCGTGAGGGCAAATGCGCAAACGGCGGCTAAACTGTTCGCATCCGCCGCGAGACAACTGGGCCCCGAATGCGGGCTCTACATGGGACTAGAGGTGAAGACGCTGTTGCTCTGGACTACCGATCTCGCCGAGCAGCCCGGGGTCGCGTCCGACACGGATGCCGAGGCCGACGCCGTGCCTTTTGAATTCATGCTCCGCCCAGAATAAAGTGGTCTGTTCGGAGTCCCCTTATTTCGGGCTACATAGGCACCATGGCGTGATTTGATCGATGATCGAACCCATCCGAAAATACGATACCAGGCAACTACGGCGGATTTCCGAGATCACGATTGGATACTACGATCGCATGGCCAAGCCCTACCGGGATGGCACCAAAGACCACGACGTCAGCCAAAACCATGCGGCACTCCTCGAGGCGATCGAGAGCGAGCCCCCCTTTTGCATCGTTGATCTGGGCTGTGGGCCGGGCCGGGATCTCGGCTATTTCAAGTCTTTGGGCCACGAGGCCATTGGCCTGGACGGGTCCAAGGAATTGGTCGAGATGGCGCGCCGCTTTTCGGGGTGCGAGGTTCTCCATCAGGATTTCCTGGCGCTCGAACTACCAGATAACCGCTTCGACGGCGTGTTCGCGAATGCATCGTTGTTCCACGTGCCGAGCCAGGAATTACCCCGGGTATTACGCGAGCTGCATGCCACCTTGAAGCCCTATGGTGTCTTGTTCTGCTCCAACCCGAGAGGTGCCGACGAGGAGGGATTGAGTGGCGATCGCTTTGGCTGCTTTTTCGATCTCGATACTTGGCGCGCTTACGTCACGGCCGCCGGATTCATCGAGGTGGCGCATTATTACCGTCCGTCCGGGCTGCCGCGCCACCGGCAGCCGTGGCTGGCAACCGTTTGGCGCCGCTGCCAAGCAGAGAGCGACCGGAAAATTTGATGATTTAGAAGATTCCGACGTCCAGACCGGCAGCCATCGCGGCTCCGAGTTCCCGGCATTGGTCGATGAACGCCTCCTGCCACTCGCCCCGACAGATGAGCGCCTCTTGCACCGCCCGCCAGCGAAGGCCGGTCACGATCGTCTCCACGCCACGCCGGGTCCCTGTGCCGTCCTGACCGGCACGCACGTACAGGCAATAGGCAAGTCCCTGCGTCTCCTTCAGGCACGGATAGTAGCATCTATCGAAAAAGTCCTTCAGGGCCCCGCTCATGTAACCCAGGTTCTCGGTCGTCCCGAGAATAATAGCGTCCGCCGCCAAGATGTCGTCTGGACCTGCGTCGAAGGGGCTAAGCGCCACGACCTCGACGTTCTCAATCTCGACCGACCGCGCCCCCTCGACCACGGCGTCGAGCAGCCTACGGGTGTTGGGGGAAGGTGCGTGAGCGACGATGAGGAGCCGTTTCTTGGTCATGGCGCTGTCGAGTATCCCGCAAGCAGCCCGGGCGTTTCAAGTCTTGTCCCTCCCAGACAGTCAATCCGAGCGCTGATCACGCGGCTCTTCTGCCTTCGCGTGAGCGGTTCGGTCACAGCCGTTAATACCAAGGCTCGGTAGACGTGCCCTCTCCTTCAAGCGTGCGGACTGGTAAGATATGCGCGATGACTCACGATACCAAAATCCATCGCGTTCTGCGCGAACAGCTTGATGACCCCGACAGCAGCTTCAGCATCGGGTCTTTCGGCGCCATCGCCGAATTCCACCGAGACGCCGACGAGCCCCTGATCCTGGATGACCCCGAGCAACTGACAATCGCCACGGACAGGGGGGCACTCAGGATCGAATTGATCGAAAGCATCACGCCGGTGGCATATGAGACGCTGAGCAGACGGTCCGGCTGCTGGCAGCATGGCGTCGTGTTCTGTTGTCCGAAATCCCTCGCCCAGTCCCACTGCCGCTCCTTGATCACCGAACTGGGCCTTGACCATGACGCTATTCGGACCATGGACCGCGATGCCATCCTGTTCGATATGGGCCTGAGTGCTCGTAACGTTGATTTCTGCATTCGGACAGGGGATCCTGAGTTGCTTACGCTCCTGCGCCAGGACGCCGGTCGATCCGTTCTTGAGCCGGAGAGTCGCGTGATGGACGCAATCGTCGAGTCAAGCCCCCATCGAATTGCAATCTCAAGGCTCGGCCGTGCGGAAGTCTACCAGGCCATCGATAAGGTCAAAACGCCACAAGGCCCGCACACCCATGTCCTCCCGAAGTTCCTCAAGTGCGGCCGGACCCACCCGGCGAATATACCAGTGCCACGCGGAACTCTGCCCTGCCTGAGCTTATATCCAGCCAATCCCCTGTTCGATGGCCTGGGTCGTGACAAACCCTTCGACACTTCGAGCCTGGTGAGCTTCCAGTCGCTTCTCAAGCTTTGGGGTGTGCCGGAATATTGCGCCGAAAAAACCCGCGCGATGGATGCCTTGCGCAGCGGTCTCTATGCCGACGCCTATGACTGTCCGCGGACGCGGCTCGGCCGCATAGCATTGCGTGTGGCCTTGCGGCAATTGCACCAAGCTGATGCGGATAATCCGACTTTTGACGGGTGGAGCAACCGCTTCGATTCCGCAGCCACCGAGAGCGATGGAGATCGGAATGAAGATTAGGTGTCTCCTTGGCGGCACATGATCAATTCTCCCGAGTTTAGACCTCCACACTGTTACCAGGAGGCGAAACAGTCGGCTTCATGACCCAAACGGATATTGGGGCTCGATAGACTGTTTCAGCCACTTAGGCGAACACTGTCATCGACAATATGCGTCTCGATGGGAAATCTCCAAGCACTAGGGCAATATCCACACTAATTGATCCGGTGCGGTTCAGTCCTGCGACCCATAAAGCTCACTTTGCACGCCCATATTTCCGTCCCAAGCGAACCAATAGGCGACATGGCCCGGAACCCGGGCAAGACGCGTGCCATCAGGCCCCACGAGCATCTCTTCCTCTACTTCCCAGAGTCCTCCGAGGCCCCGTAGTTTATTCCGTACGGCCGCGCCCTCGAACATCCGCCCGCCTCGGTCGTAAGCCCTAACAGTACGCGTCTCGGCGTCTCCCATAAGAACCACCTCGCGAACTCCCACCGCATCGCTAATCACCACTCCGCCCGTGAAAACATCAAGCGGCCAGGCCTTGGCCGCAGCAACATCCCGGATCCCGAAGACATAGTCCTTTTGTCGCAACTGCTCCTCGTTCACCCTTGTCGGGAACATCAGGTCCTGGCTCGCGAAGTATTCGGCGTATACGACGCCCGATCCGTAGTCACGGCGATACCCGGTGTCGAGGGAGAGAACGCGGGTCTCGAAGAGCAGCGCCCGGCTATGCCGCGCGATGACCTCGTCTTCACTCGCAGCCGAAATGACATCGCCGCTTGCCAGGGCGATCGCCAAAGCCATAACGACTATGCGTCCTAGCCTGTAATCAAGCACGGACATGGGATCGGGCCTTCCTTCTGCTGTTCCTCCAGAGATAGTTAAGCCGGCCGATGCGAGGGGCGCAAATCACCTCTTCGTGCAAAGATAGGGTTGCGTGAGACTGGGTTTGATGTGTGAATTAGCGTTCGTAGAATCTGTTTCCCCATTGATGCTCCTGGTCGCTGTCTCCACCGCGTTAGCGTGGCAGATTGTCGGCGACTTCGAACCAGGCAATCCGCTCTTCATGATACCAGTGCCGCTCGGGAACATGGTCGTCAGGATTATCGAACGTGCTGATGTGCAAGAGGATGAACGGGAGGTCGTCCCATTCTTCTTCCTGACTTTCATATGTGAGCGTGGTCCCACAATCCCCGCAAAAAGCTCGACCCACGCCAGGAGAAGAATTGTAAATCTTGCGGTCACCTTTTGTGAACGTAACCCGTTCTCGTTCAAAAGCCGCATAGGTGGTGACCGGCGCTCCGGTGTGGTGACGACAGCTATGGCAGTGACAGTGCCCTACAGCACGCGGCTCCCCGACTGCCTTGTATCGCACTTCACCGCACATGCAGCCGCCCACGGAAATCCGACCTTCGTCCATCGTTGCCTCCCCGGTACATGTTGGTGATTGGATGCAGTCTATGGGAGCTTGGAAAGGGTGTCTAACAGCGACATCTGAATGTCTGCTTTTGGCGGTGATCTCAACTGATCGACGCAACACTTTATCTTGAACGAAGAGATGGAGTGTATGCAGATGAAACGAAGATATGGTCGCGGGTTCAGCGCGGCAGAGAAGACGGAGCTTTGGGATCGCTGGCAGCGTGGGGAGTCATTGAAGGCGATTGGCCGGGCGTTTGGTAAGCCGTCATCGTCGATATATTTCCAGCTGGCGCCGCACGGCGGGATCCGGCCGGCACCAAGACGGCGATCGAGGTTGGCGCTGAGCCTGTCGGAACGCGAGGAGATATCGAGAGGCATTGTGGCGGAACGATCGATCCGATCGATGGCGTCGTTGCTGGGCCGGTCGCCCTCGACAGTGGGTCGGGAAGTTAGCCGTAATGGCGGCTATGATCAGTACCGAGCGGCACTTGCCGA
This sequence comes from Alphaproteobacteria bacterium, assembly GCA_046582565.1. Taxonomy (GTDB): domain Bacteria; phylum Pseudomonadota; class Alphaproteobacteria; order JAAXGF01; family JAAXGF01; genus JAYGED01. Next base: position 435 of record JAYGED010000154.1, on the reverse strand, counting down.
TGACAGGGCTTGGGACAGTGCGCGCCGCCCGAAGCGCTGTAAGCTGGCGATGCGTTCGCGGTTACGCCGTGCGGTGGCCAGGAAACTCCGGTTGAACTGGTCACCGGAGCAGATCGCGGGATGGCTCAAGCGAGGGCATCCAGGAGATGGGGCAAATCAAGTGTCACACGAGACGATCTACCGCAGTCTATTTGTTCAAGCCCGCGGTGTGCTTAAGGCGGATCTGGTTCAGCATCTTCGATCGAAGCGCACGATCCGTCGCTCCAAACAGGCCACCCAGAAAGGCGGCGGCCATGGCCAAATCAAGGACATGATCTCGATCAGCGAGCGGCCGGCCTCGGTTGAAGATCGGGCGGTGCCGGGTCACTGGGAAGGCGACCTCATCACGGGATCGAAGAACAGCCACATCGCGACTCTGGTCGAACGTCATACGCG
>JAYGED010000303.1:0-25007 GCA_046582565.1 Alphaproteobacteria bacterium | reverse complement strand
GCGCGATGACGAGGCTGTCGAACACGCCTTCGGACTGACGCGCCGGTTGTTCAAGAAGCTATGGCCGGTGTTGGGCAAGACCGTCCAGGATATGAGCGAAGCGGTAACCAAGACGCCGCCCGAGATGATGAAGGATGTGCTGCAATTTGAACAGCAAGGCGCCGTTTCGGAAGCCATCCAGACCGGTACCCTGTCCAATGCACCGGTGCCCGAAGTCGACAACAGGATCGCCTATCTGGTCAAGACCATCCACATCCGCGATGGTGAAAAGGGCGGAAAAATAATGACCTTGAGCGATGATGCGAAATCCATGAAAATTCCCATCAGCCATGAGCGATTAATAGTGTTTTGCGATGCCTTGCGCGCTCTGGCGGTTAATTCCGATTGGAATCTCAACCCGCTTTATCCCTGGGAGAACAGCGAAGAAGCCGAGCCTAACGCGGCGCCCGCCGCCGAGGACGGGCCGACCCGCCATTGAGAGTTGAGATTTAATGCGTATCAGGCCCTATGAAGAGACCGATGCTGAGGCTATCGTCACTCTATTCTACGAGACGGTACATAAGGTAAATGCTCAGGACTATACGCCCGAGCAGCTTCGCGTCTGGGCGCCCGTGGTACCGGATGCAGCCGCCTGGCACGAGCGCATGGCAAAGCGCCATACCCTGGTCGCCGAGGAAAAAGGCAAAATCTTCGCCTTCGCCGAACTCGACAACAGCGGCTACCTCGACATGTTCTACTGCCACCACGACGCTCAGCGCCAAGGCATCGGCTCCTGGCTATATAGCAAGGTCGAGACCGCCGCGCTGGAGTCAGGCCTGACACGCATGACCACCGACGCCAGCATCAGCGCGCGCCCGTTCTTCGAACATCAGGGGTTTTCCCTGGTCAAGGAGAACAGAATTGAGCGCGGCGGGGTCAAATTGGCCAATTTCACCATGGAAAAAGAGCTCGCCTAGTGGCGCAAATCAAGGATGCTGAAATCGTCATCATCGGCGGCGGCGCGGTCGGCATCAGCATCGCCTATCATCTCGCCAAGCGCGGCCAGGGCGATGTGGCGGTGCTTGAGCAGGCCGGGCTGACCCAGGGCGCCACCTGGCACGCCGCCGGGCTGGTCGGCCAGCTACGCGGATCGCGCAACCTGACGAAACTGATGCGCAACTCGGTCGAGCTGTACGAAACCCTCGAGGCCGAGACCGGCCTCGCCACCGACTGGAAGCCGGTGGGCTCGCTCCGCGTTGCCTCGTCAGCCGATCGCTGGCTCGAAATCAAGCGCACTGCCACCACCGCCAAGAGTTTCGGCTTCGAGCTTCATCTGCTGTCGGCGGACGAGGCCCGCGATCTGTTCCCCCTGATGTCACCTGATGGCGTGGTCGGCGCCGCCTACATTCCCAGCGACGGCTATATCGACCCCTCAAGCCTGACCCAATCCCTGGCCCGTGGCGCCAGGAACGGCGGCGTCACCATCCATGAAGGGGTCCGCGTCACCGGCTTTGAAATCGACGGCAACCGGGTCAGCGGCGTGGTCGTCGACGAACAATCCATCCGCTGTGAGACCCTGGTTATCGCCGCCGGCATGTGGAGCCGCGCCCTCGGCGCTCTCTGCGGCGTGAAGGTGCCCGCCGCCGCCGCCGAGCATCAGTATCTGGTGACCGAGACCATCGCGGGCGCCACCGCCGATTTGCCCACCTTCCGAGATCCCGACCATCGGTTCTATATGAAGCCCGACGCCGGCGGCCTGGCCTTCGGCGGCTGGGAGTCCGATACCCTGCCCTTCGGCAGAGACGGCATCCCCGATAAGTTCTATCAGCAGCTTCTCAATTCCAACTTCGACCGCTTCGAGCAGCATTTCCTGTCGGCGGCAATTCGCGTCCCCGCCCTCGCCGAGGTCGGCGTGCGCAAGCTGATCAACGGCGCCATCCCGGTGTCCGCCGACGGCGAGCCGATCATCGGCCTGGCGCCGGAGCGCGATAACGTCTATCTCGCCTGCGGCTTCACCGCCGGTATCGCAGCAGCCGGTGGCGCCGGCCTCGCCCTGGCCGAATGGATCACAAAGGGCGATCCGGGCATGGACCTCTGGGCCTTCGATGTGCGCCGCTTTGGCGATCATCACGCCGGCGCCCGCTATCTCCATGAGCGCGCCGTGGAGAGCTACGGCCATTACTACAAGCTCCATTGGCCGGGGGAGGAGCGCACCACCGGGCGCGGCGGTCGGCGCAGCCCGCTGTATCAGACGTTGGTCGAGCAGGGCGCGGTGCAGGGCTCGAAATTTGGCTGGGAGCGGCCCAATTGGTTTGCCCCGGCAGGCACCGAGCCGGTCGATGCGCCATCCTTCGACCGGCCCAACTGGTTCGACGCCGTGGGCGCGGAATGCAAGGCGGTGCGCGAGCGGGTGGCGCTTATCGACCAAAGCTCATTCTCGAAATTCCACATCACCGGCGCGGGCGCGTACGGCTTCCTGCAAGGGCTCGCCGCCAACGACCTCGACAAGCCGCCGGGGATCGCCACCTACACCCAGCTGTGCAATGAGCGCGGCGGCATCGAGGCCGACCTGACCATCTGCCGCCTGGCCGAGGACCGTTTCTATCTGGTCACCGGCTCGGGCTTCGGGGTGCATGACCACTCCTGGCTCACCCGCCATATGCCAAGCGACGGTTCGGTCACCCTCAGCGAAACCACATCGAGCCGGGCGGTCATCAACCTCTGCGGGCCGCGTGCGCGTGATGTGCTGGCGGCGGTCTGCGACGACGATGTATCGGATGAAGGCTTCCCCTTCCTCAGCCACCGCACAGTGCGTATCGGCTACGCCCCGGTGCTGGCGCTTCGCATCACCTATGTGGGCGAGCTTGGTTGGGAGCTTCATATCCCCACGGAATACGCCGTCCATGTCTATGAATGCCTGTGGCGGGCCGGCCAGGATTTCGGCATCGCCAACGCCGGCTATCGCGCCATAGAATCCTTACGCCTGGAGAAGGGCTATCGCTACTGGGGCGCCGACATCACCCCCGATTACAATCCTTACGAGGCCGGGCTCGGCTTCTGCGTCAAGCTCAACGCGGGCGACTTCCTGGGCCGCGATGCCTTGTCCCGGGCCAAGCAGGAAGGCCCACAGCGGCGCCTCTGCTGCTTCACCCTGGAACGGGAGGCCTCGGTCCATGGCGGCGAGGCGATCCTGCGCAGCGGTCGAACCCTCGGCGTGACCACCAGCGGCGGCTACGGCCATACCCTGGGTATGAGCATCGTCTATGGCTATGTGGATGCCGAAGATGCGAACCATGACGACTACCAGATAGAAGTCTTCGGCGAGGCGATTGCCGCAACCCGCCACGGCCGGGCTCTGTATGATACCGAGCGCTCGAAAATTTTGGCGTAAGAAAGGCACCTTATGACGGATGAAGCTCTTGAGAAGCTGGCGACCATTCCCCTGTTCGACGGCGTCGATCTCACAACCGTGAAGACCGAGCGATTGGGCGGTCTGACCAACCGCAATTACAAGATCGTAGCCGCCCAGGGAACGTTCGTGCTGCGCCTCGCCGGCGAGGGCACCGAAGCCTATATCGACCGCCGCGCGGAATCCCACAGCGCCCGTGTCGCGGCTGACGCCGGGGTCAACGCCGAAGTGATGTTTTTCGATGCGGATGACGGCACCATGCTGTGCCGCTATGTGGAAGGCTCGGTGACCCTGGATGAAGCCGGCTTCAAGGATCTCGGCACGGTGGCGCGCGCCGGGGAAGCCTTCCGCCGCCTGCATGATTGCGGCACGGCCTTCGATAGCCGTTTCGAGCTGTTCGCCATGATCGACGAATATCTCGGCCTGCTCGCCGACCTCGGCGCCACCCTGCCCGACGGCTACGCGGCGGTCCAGAAAGAAGCCGACGCCGTGCGCGAGGCCCTGGGGCTGCATGAGCTGCCGTTGGCGCCCTGTCATTGCGACCCCTTGGCGGAAAACTTCCTCGACACGGGCAAGCGGGTCTTCATCATCGACTACGAATATGCCGGCAACAACGACCCCATGTGGGATCTCGGCGACCTCTCCGTGGAAGCAGCGTTCGATGGCGAACAGGAACAGGTGCTGCTCAAAGCCTATTTCGACGGGGAGCCGCCCGCCTTCGACGTCGGCCGCATGGTCATGTACAAGGCCATGTGCGACCTGCTCTGGACCCTGTGGGGGGTCATCCAGTTCGCCAACGACAATCCGGCCGAGGATTTCTGGGCCTATGCGGTGGGCCGCCTCGACCGCTGCCGCACCCTCATGGCGAGCCCCGATTTTCCACGCCATCTCGCCGCCGTAAGACAGGGCGAATAACGGCCAGGGGCATCTATCACACTGGTGCAGCTTGAAGTCCGGCGGGAGCAAGTTTTAAGCCCCGGTCTTAGCCTGCAATATGGAGATCGACCTTGGCGACGGCGAGGGCCTTGGCCAGAGTCTCATCGGGTGATGTATCGGCGATCACGTCGTCGATGTCGCTGAGCGGGCAGACCCGCTCCAGGGCGTAGGCGTTGAATTTGGTGTGATCGACCATCAGCAGGCAGCGCTTGGTCTGGCCGATCATGGCGCGTTTGATCCAGCTCACCGGCGAGTTGGCCTCGACCGGCCCGGACGAGGTCAGGCCGCTGGCGCCGATGAAGGCTTTGTCGGCGTGAAAGCGCTGCAGGAAATGGATTGCCTCGGGCCCGAAGACGCCGCCTTCGTGGGGATCGTAATCGCCGGGGCAGAGCACGGTCCTGATCCTGGGGTTCCTGGCCGCCGCCTGGGCGACCGACGGCGCGTTGGTCAGCACGGTCAAATCGCTGCCGGCATCCTCGGCCAGGCGGCGGGCGAAATGGGTTGTGGTCGAGCCGGAGTCGATCATCAGCACATCGCCGGGCGACACCAGCGAGGTGGCGTAATCGCCGATCCGCAGGCGTTCCTCGATCAGCTGATTGCGCCGCTCGTTGACCTCCGGCTCCTGGGCCATGAGCCTGAGTGCAGCACCGCCATAGGTGCGGTCGACCAGGCCCCGGCGGCTCAGCTCATCGATATCGCGGCGCACGGTCTCGACCGAGACATCGAACACCTCGGCGAGGGCTGATATGCGCACCGCCGGGCTGTTGCGCAAGGTGGCGATGATGCGATCGAAGCGTTCTTCCCGTTTCATGGCCGTTTCATGACGCGTGCGCCTCAAGGATCGCCGCGGCCAGTTCGGCAAAGCCATGACCGCCCCGCGCCTGGGTGATCCAGGCCGGCTCGGCGTCGATGCGGCCAATGAATTCAGCCAGATTAGCGACGCCGACCGCGTTGGGGAAAAACTCGAACATGGGCGCATCATTAGGCGAATCGCCGGCGAACACCACGCTCTCGCGCAAGCCGTCCAGATCGGCGGCGAAGACCTCGCGAAACAGGATGCGCGTCATCGCCAGCTTGTCGTAATCGCCGAACCAGCCGTTGACATGGATCGAGCTGATCTTGGCATGGGCGCCGGCCGCTTCGAACAGGCGCTTTATCTGCGCCACCGCTTTGTCGCCCAAGGGCGCCACATCCTCGCAATAATCGATGGCGAGGTCCGCTTCGCGATAGGGCTGATCGGCGGACAGGGCCGCGCCGGGCACGGCGTCCAGGATCTGCGTTGCAAGCCGGTCCAGCCGCTGCCGGTCGGCGGCTCTCTCCTCGCCGTCCTTCCAATAGCGCCGCCGCATGGTCTTGGCGGCCTCGTCATAGGAGAAATAGAAGGCGCCGTTTTCGCCGACCACCCCATCGACCGGCCACTGACGCGCGATCAGGTCGCACCAGCCCGCCGGGCGACCGGTGATCGCCGCCATGGTGAGACCGGCGGCGCGGACTGTCTCCATGGCCGCGTAGGCATCGGCTGTCAAACGCCCGTCCACGGTCAAGGTGTCGTCGATATCGGCCAGCACATAACGCACCGCACGGCGGGCTTCATGGGGGAATTCCGCCAGGGGACGCATCATGAAAAGCCGGAGTCGGCGGCGAGATCGAGGAAGGTAAAGCGGTTGCGGATTTCGCGGGCATGGCTCACCGCGCCGTCATAGAAATCAGCAGGCCAGCCGAGATCATGCGGCGTTCTCGGCGCACCGGCGCGCGCCAGGGTGTCATCCAGCAGGGCCGACGGCAGATGGATCGCTCTGATCCGCTCGGCAATGGCGTCCCAGCGCTCGTCGAGGCGCTGGTTCAATGTTTCCGCCTTGGCTTCATCGAGGCGTTTGAGCTTGAATTCCGCCCAGCAGGCGGCGCCCAGCTCAGGGCCGAAATGATCGAGCAGCGAAGCCTCGGTGGCGGCGGTCGGGGCGAGGCGCGGCGGGCCGCCCGCCAGCATGCGTTCCTGCAGACGCGCCATGGTCAGGGTGGCGACGCCGATCTGCTCGCCGTGAAAGCTCGGCGACCAATCGGGGTTCATGCGCATCTCGGCGTAATGGCCGATCAGATGCTCGCCCTGGCTGGCCGGCTGGCTGCCCTTGGCGATGGTCATGCCGAAACCCGACAGGGTAAGCACCCGCGCCAGGCAACCCATGATATCGAGATCGCCCTCCATGAGCGCCTTGGACCCGGCGAACAGCGCCGCTTCATCCTCGGCGAGCAGGGCGAACGGCGCTTCGCGATAAGGATCGTCGATCAGCATATGGGCGAGCAGCCAGTCCGCCTGGGCGGTGGCGCGGCAGACGGAATCGCCGAGACCCGAGCGGATCATCCGGGGCGGGGCCGCCGCCAGCACCTCCAGGTCCATGAACACCCCGGCGGCGGCGGCGGCCTGGATCGACTTCTTAAGACCATCGATGGTGATCGCCGCATTGACCGAGCTGTAGCCGTTCATGGACGGCGCCGTGGCGAACACCGCATAGGGTTTGTCATCCAGGGCGGCGGCGTATTTGCAGATGTCGTTGATGCTGCCCGAACCGACGGCGATCAGCGCGTCGCATTCGGCGGTCTCGCCGCGCAGGGCCGCCACGGTCTCGCCGTCCGCATGGGGCTGGCCGGGCAGCATGACGTCACTGATCTCAGCGATTGAGGCCAGCGCCGCCGACACCCGGCCCCCGAGCACGCCATGGGTATTGTCGTCGCAGACAACCGCCAGCCGATCACCGAGATCGAGCCCGGCGACCAGTTCGGCCTCGTGGCCGGCCAGGCTATAATCGATAGTCACCGCGGCCGTCAGCGGATCAAGTGCCGGCCCGCCGTCGGGATCGCTGAAGCGCCCGGCCATCAGGCGGTCGAGAGTATTTTCCGTCATGTGAACTCCGTCAATTAAACATGGGTCCCAGGCTGTTGAACAGGCGGCGATAGGCGCCGTAGGCGTCGTCGTAGGCGGCGCGATGTACCGGGTTCGGATCGATGGTTTTGGCCACCGTACCGATTAATTTAGCGCAGGCGGCGAGGTCTTCCTGGACCCCGCCGGCGACCGCAGCACAGACCGCCGCCCCGACTGGCGATGTATCGGTGACCAACGGCACCTCGACGGGCAGGCCGCTGCTATCGGCTCGGATGCCTGCCCACAGGCGGCTCGCCGCGCCACCGCCGAGTAGGCGGATAGCCTGCAACTCAGCGCCCATCTCATCCAGCCTGACGGCAACATCGCGCATGGCGAAAGCACATCCTTCGAGGACCGCGCGGGCCATGTGGGGGACTCCATGGGCCGGGGTCAGGCCATAGAAACAGGCGCGCGCCGAGGCGACCCATTCGGGCGCCATGGCGCCGGACAGGGCAGGCAGGAAGCTCACCCCCTCGGCGCCAGGCGCGACCTCGGCCGCGCGGCCATCAAACGTCGCGGCATCGGCCAGACCGAACAGCTCACGGGACCATTCCACGGCCCCGCCCGACAGCCAGCCGGGATTCTCCATATAGAAGTTACCGCCGGGAAAGCTGTGGGTCTCCACCAGCCCCGCACCATCGATGTGCGCTTCTGTCATCAGGGCGCCGACCACCTCGGCGGTGCCAAGCACGCAGACCAGGCGGCCCGGATCGACGATGCCGGCGCCCAGGGCCGATGAGAAATCATCGCCGGTGCCGACCGCCACGCAGAGGCCCTCCGGCAGACCGCTCAGGGCCGCCCCCTCGGCGGTCAAGTGACCGGCCGGGGAGTCAGCGTTGGAAATCGCCGGCAAGCTCGCTCGGTCGATCTCAAAGGCCTGGAGAAGCGCTGGTGAATAATCGCGCGCATCCAGGGCATAGAGCATGCTGGTCGAAGCCAGGCTGTGATCGAATACGGCTTCGCCGGTCAGGCGGGAGACCAGATAAGAAACCGGCTGGTGGAATGTGGTGACGGAGCCGCACATCTCGGGGTTGTGCCGCATGAGCCAGCGAATTTTCGCCGCCATATGGCTGGCATCCCGGGTCACGCCGGTCAGGGCGCGAAGCGCGTCGGCATCCATCACCTCGGCTTCCCGGGTGGCGCGCCGGTCCATCCAGATCAGGCAGGGGGCCAACGCCTCGCCGGCAGCATTGGTGGCGATACAGCCGTCGAGCTGGCCGGCAATGCCCAGGGCGCGGACGGCGCCCGCAGCCATCCCGGCGGCGTCGAGGGCGTGGGCGATGGTCGGGGCCAGGGCGTCTTCCCACAGGCTAGGCGACTGCTCGGCCCATCCCGGTTGCGGATAGTCGGGCCGGTAGGCGCAGGATGCCTCGCCGAGAATGCTCAAATCATCGCCCGTGACGACGGCTTTGAGACTCTGGGTGCCGATATCGACGCCGACGATGGCGATGGCCGTTCTCCCGCTAGGTATTAAATGTCGCAGGCGGCGAGAATGTCACATAATTGCGATTGTAACGAGCCCTTGCGTGGCGAAAAGGAGCCATCGAAGGCGGCGCTGCCGATGGTAAAGGCGTCGCAACCGGCCTCGGCGATATCGCGTATGCGGGCCGGTGAATCGATGCTGCCGGCGACCACCAGCTCGCCCTCTGTGGAGTCCCGCGCGGCACGGATCAGATCGAGCGGATCGGCATCGACGGCACGAAAGGCCAACAGATCGACACCGGCGCTGCCGTAAGCCTCGAGACGGCGGCAATCGGCGGCGACATCCTCGGCGTCGCCGGCGAGCCGGGTGGGATGGCCCTCGGGCCGCCCCGGAAAGGGGTAATAGGCGATGCCGCTGCCGTCGAGCAGGGCGAGGATGGCTTCGGCATGGGTGCCGCCGAGCAGCCGGTCGACGCCGATGTCGCGGGCCGTGCGGGTTGACGCCAGACAGGCTTCCGGTGTGGTACTTACCACTTCCATATAGCTGGTAGCGCCCGTTTTCCTGATACAGGCGTTGAGTTCCTGCAGGGTGTCGCAATCGACCCCCACATCCTTGAAACCCATATGAGTTACACCAGATTCATACGCTATTTCAACGAGTTCCAGGCAATCTTCGACGGTCTGGTCATCGCGCGTCAGCATGAAAATGAAGTCCACGGGCTCAATCTCCGCCTGAATATCTGCGAGGAGCCAGCAGTAGCACAAATAATTGGTAGTTACAACATTTTCAGGTTTTTAAACGTTTAGGACGCTTCTTCCGCGAAAGATTCGATAATCGCCAGGAAGGGCGTGGCCAGGTCTCGGAGCTTCGCGGCGCCGACCCCATGAACATCGGCAAACGCCGTCTCGTCACGCGGGCGCCGCAGGGCCATATCGGCCAGGCTGCGGTCTGAAAAAATCACATAGGCGGGCACGCCACGGGCCTGGGCGAGGCTCAGACGCTGCTCCTTCAGGGCGCTATAGAGGGCGTTGTCGGCGGGCGCCAGGTCGGCGACGGCGGTCTTGGCGGCCTTGCTGCGCGGCGCCTTATTGCGCTTGGCCGCCACCACGTCTTTGCGATAGCGGAAATCTTCCTCCCCCTTGGCCAAGCCGTTGCCCGTGGCAGTCAGGCTCAGCCCGCCATGGCCGGCGACATCGAGCATCAGGTAACCGGCGGCGACGAGCTGGCGAATGATCGAGCGCCAGGCATCCTTTGAGGTTTCCTTACCAACGCCGTGACAGGCCAGGCGTTCATGGCCGAAGCCGAGGATTTTCTCATTAACCGATCCGCGCAGGATGTCGATGATATGGACAGCGCCGAAGCGCTGGCCGCTGCCCATGATCGCAGCGAGCGCAGCACGCCCGAGCTCGCTGCCGTCTGCAAGCTCGGGCGGATTGATGCAGACATCGCAATTGCCGCAAGCGGCGCTGTCCTCGCCGAAATAGGAGAGCAATGTCCGGCGGCGGCAGGCCGGCGCTTCGCAAAAGGCGATCAGAGCGTCGAGGCGCTTGTGTTCGCGGCGCTTATGATCGTCGCCGCTGTCTTCCTGGTCGATGAACATGCGGCGCATGACAATGTCATTGAGGCCGTAGAGCAGGTAGGCCTCGGCGGGCTGATCGTCGCGGCCGGCGCGGCCGATTTCCTGATAGTAGGCCTCCATGCTGCCCGGCAGATCCCGGTGAAACACATAGCGCACATCCGGTTTATCGATACCCATGCCAAAGGCGATGGTCGCCACCATGACCACCCCGGGCTCGGTCATGAAGCGGTCCTGGTTGATCCGGCGATCGGCCTTGTCCATGCCGGCGTGATAGGCGAGAGCGGTGACGCCGTTTTCGCGCAGCAACGCCGCCGTCTCGTCGGTTTTCTTGCGCGACAGGCAATAGACGATGCCGCTCTGGCCGGCGTGGGCGGCGACAAAATCGAGCAGCTGATGCGGGCCGCTACCCCGCTGCGCCACGGCGAGATTGATGTTGGGGCGGTCGAATCCGGAGACGAAGATCCGCCCCGCCCCGCCGAATAGCTTGGCGGCAATGTCGTCGCGGGTCGCCTGGTCAGCGGTCGCCGTAAAGGCGGCGATCGGGACGCCGGGAAATCGATCGCGCAAGGTCTCCAGGGCTTCGTAGTCAGGGCGAAACGACGGCCCCCAGCGCGAGATACAATGGGCCTCGTCGATGGCGATGAGGCTGATCGGCAAGTTTGCCAAGGCCGCCAGCATGCGCTCGGTCATCAGCCGCTCGGGCGCCATATAGAGCAGCCGCGTATGGCCGGCCGCGGCCCGCCGCCAGGCATTCGCATTGACCTCATAAGAGCGTGACGAATTGATCGCATCGGCGTCCACGCCGGTCGCGCGCAACGCGGCCACCTGATCTTCCATGAGGGCCACCAGGGGCGAGACCACCAGGGTCAGGCCGCCTTTGAGGATCGCCGGTATTTGGAAACCGAGGGACTTGCCGGAACCGGTCGGCATAACGGCCAGCACATGGTCATCAGCCAGCAGTGCGGCGACGATATCCTCCTGGCCGGGACGGAACGCCGCATAGCCGAAGACCTGCTCGAGCACGGCCAGGGGGTCGCTTGGATGAGGCTGGAGAGTTACGGTCAAGGCAGTGCTGTTTCGGGTTAGCAGAGAAGGCGCAACAAGCCTAATGCCTCTCGCGACGCCTGTCGAACAATCAAGCCGTTAGATTGTTTGGCGGGGTTAGATTTCCCCCGAAATAAGAAAAAATAATTGATAACTTCAGACCACGGCCCCACAGCCGTAGCCAGTAATTGAAAGCAGCACGCAAGGAAACATTAAGGGTGCGGTAAAAATTCCTTTATCTCGGTGATCGCCTCGGCGAGACCGACCCGGCGGGGCTCGATACCGTCGGGAAAGGCGCTGGCGAGGCGCGAGGGCAAGCCCGAGTCGAGCAGCACGAAAACCCCCTTATCGTCGGCGCGCCGCACCAGCCGACCGAACGCCTGGCGCAGCTTGAGCCGGGTCAGCATATCGTCATAGCCCCTGGCCTCGGCGCCCGCCCGCCGCGCCCGATGGAGCAGGTCGGGACGCGGCCAGGGCACCCGGTCGAACACGATCAGGCGAAGCGAGCGGCCCGGCACGTCAACCCCGTCACGCACCGCATCGGTGCCCAGCAGGCAGGCGTTTTCCTCGGCGCGGAAGATATCCACCAGGGTCGAAGTGTCCAGGGCGTCCACATGCTGAGCGTAGAGCGGAATGCCGCCGCCCTCGAGCGGTCCGGCGATGCGGCTTTGTACGGCGCGCAGGCGGCTGATCGCGGTAAACAGGCCGAGGCCGCCGCCGCCGCTGGCGCGAAACAGCTCGCGATAGGCCGCCGCCACCTGATCGGTGGCATCGCGGCGCACATCGGTGATCACCAGAATCCGGGTCTGGGCGGCGTAATCAAACGGCGATGGCGTCTCGGCGCGCAGCGGTGGGCGAGCCAGATGGCGGGCCCCGGTACGGCTCTCGGCGGCGCGCCAATCGGTCTCGCCGTCACCGGTTCCATCGCGCAGGGTCGCCGATGTGATCAGCACCCCATGGGCGCGTTTCACCACATGCTCGGCGAAGGGAATGGTCGGGTCGATCCAATGGCGGTGCATGCCGACATCGATCTCGTGCCCGTCGCTGCGCTCGATGGAGAACCAATCCAGGTAGGTCGGAGGCGTTTCGGGGTTTTCAGGGGTCCCGCCGGCTTCAGGCTTCGCTGTGGCGAGATCGGCGAGCATTTGCCGCCAGGCGACGATGGTGACACCGCCGCGCCGGGCAAAGCCCCGGCACATGGCCTCGATGCGCTGGCGGGTCGCGCTGTCCAGCTCGTCTGCTTCGTCGTCGAGTCGCTTGGCCAGGCGCTGCGCCAGACCATTCAACGGCTCAGCCAGAGCCGCCAGATAGCGGTCGAGGACGATGGCGGCATCGAGCAGGCCGTCGATAGCCGGTGCGGTCTCGGCCTCAAGGCTGTATCCGCCGCGGCCATCGCTGCGCGCCAGAACCTGCCGGCGGGTCAGGCTGAGAAACTTTTCGGCGGGCCCCCGGGGGCTGCCCTCGGCCAGCCGTTGCCGCCATTCCGGGCCGGGCAGATACCGCGCCGCCTTGAGCGCGGCATCCAGCTTCTCGGCGGTTTTATCGTCGGCTACCAGGTCTTCCATGCGCCGTGCCAGGCCGCGCGCCCGGCTTGCACCGCCGCGGCGCCCGCTGCTCTCCGCCCCGAGCACCCAGCGCCGCAACTCGGCGGCTTCGACGCCGGTTAAATGGGCCGAAAAGGCGCTGTCGGCGGCATTGAATACATGATGGCCCTCGTCGAACACATAGCGCGTCGGCAGGGTCGAGTCGTCATCATCGCCGTCTCCCCCGGCGAGCATGCCGTGGAGCGCCGCCTGGGTCATCACCAGGGCATGGTTGGCAATCACCATATCGGCGCGCCGGGCGCGCCGCACGCCGCGCTCGATGAAACATTTGCGGTAATGGGGACAGGCCGAGAAGATGCATTCGCCGCGCCGGTCGGTAAGACCCAGCGAGCGGTTGCGCCCGACCAGACCGACCAGCCAGGCGGGGAAATCGCCGCCCACCATGTCGCCGTCGCGGGTGCGCCGCGCCCAGCGCGCCATCAGCCCGACCGCCACCACACCCTCCGCATTTCCAGCAATCGCCCGCGCCGCATCTTCCAGATTGAGCAGGCAGAGATAATTCTCGCGGCCCTTACGCACCACCACCTTGCGCGCCTTGAGCGCGGGCTCGGGGTAGAGGCTGTCGAGTTCCTGATCGATCTGGCGCTGCAGGTTCTTGGTGAAGGTCGAGAGCCAAACAGGGCTCTGGTTCTTCTCGGCCCACAGGCTGGCGGGGGCGATATAGCCCAGGGTCTTGCCGACCCCGGTGCCGGCCTCGGCCAGGGTGACGATGGCCTCGCCGTCCGCCTCGCGGGGCTGAAAAGAGGCGCAGACCGCCGAGGCGTAATCGGCCTGCTGGGGGCGCGGCTCGGCATCACCACCGAGCAGGGCCGTGAGCCGGGCCCGCGCTTCGGCGGGTTCCACAGGTTCGCTGCCGGCCTGGCCCGAGGGCGCATGCTCGCTCCATTCGGGTAAGCGATTCCAGACATCCAGGCCGCCCTGGGCCGCCGATCCCAGAACCGATTGTACCGCCGGAGACCACGGCCATCCACCCCGCGCCATGGCGGCGGCGATGGGTGCGGCTTCGCCCTTGGCCTCGTCATCGTCGAGCGCCAGGGTGGCGAGCAGACGATCAGCGATATCGGGCAACAGGGCCGCTTCGGCAATCAGGGTCTCGGGCAGCGGCAGGCCGAGGGCGCTGGCCAGCCCACGCACCGTCGGCAAGCAGAAGATCGCCGGGTGGACAAAGGCAAAGAGTTCGAGCAGATCGAGGGCGGGAAAGCGCCCACAGCCCAGCTTGCCGGCCACCGCCGGGGCATGGCACAGCAGCGGTGGTGGACCGGCCTGGGCCATGAGGGCGGCGTCGGCAAGGGAAACCTCGCGCACCCTATGATCAGAGTCCGCGGCGCCGGAATCGAGCCATGCGGCGCCGCTCGCATTGGCGACCAGGCCCGGAGCGTCGATGGCTTCAGCCGTCCGTCGGCGTGAGCCCATGGTCGCCATGCTCAAGGGTTTCGACGCCGTCGGGCAGATCATAATAATCGCCGGCGTCCTGGATGAAGATATGGCTGGAGATGGTCAGGCCGGTCGGGCCCTCCAGGCCGCCGGCCATGATGCTGACTTCGTCGCCGTCGATCCGCCGCCAAAACAGGCTGGAGCCGCACACGCCGCAAAACCCCCGCTCCGCTTCCGCAGACGAGCGATACCAGCGCAGGGCGCCGGTGTCGGTGATGGTCAGGTCCCTTGTCAGAGCCGCGGTGGCGGCGACGAAATGGCCGCTGGTCTTGCGGCATTGTCCGCAATGACAAGCAACCACGTCGCGCAACGGACCGGCGATGGAATTGGTGACAGCGCCGCAAAGGCAGCCGCCGGCCTGGGTCTGCTTACTCATGATGTCTGCTTATTCATGATGACTGGGCTTTCATTTGTTCACGATTTGGATCAGTTTGACCGCTAACCCTGCCTAGAGCAATATGCGGCGCGATTTTATTGAAAGCAAAGACCATGACCAGCGACCGCGAACTCGCCCAAACATCCACCGCCTGGCCGTTTCAGGAAGCGCGCAAAATTCTCGAGCGTACCGGAGACCAGGCCCCGGCCAAGGGCTATGTGCTGCTTGAGACCGGCTATGGGCCGAGCGGGTTGCCCCATATCGGCACCTTCGCCGAGGTCGCGCGCACCAGTATGGTGCGTCACGCATACTCTCTATTGTCCGACATACCAACCAAGTTGTTTGCCTTCTCCGACGATATGGACGGCTTGCGCAAGGTGCCGCCGAACCTGCCCAACCAGGAGATGCTGAACGCTCATCTCGGCCTGCCGCTGACCAAAATTCCCGACCCTTTCGGCACCGACGAGAGTTTCGGCCAGCACAACAACAAGCGTTTGCAGGCGTTTCTCGACCGCTTCGGCTTCGACTACAACTTCAAGAGCTCGAGCGAGTGCTATGCAAGCGGCCTGTTCGACGATGCCTTGCGATCCGTGCTCGCCCATTACGATGAGATCATGGCGGTGATGCTGCCGACCCTGGGGGCGGAGAGGCAGGCAAGCTTCAGCCCGATTCTCCCCTTAAGCCCCAAGACCGGGCGGGTTCTCCAGGTGCCGATCATCGCCCACGACGCCGACGCCGGCACGGTGAGTTTCGAGGACGAGGACGGAACCAAAACGGAAGTTCCGGTCACCGGCGGTCAATGCAAGCTCGGCTGGAAGACTGATTGGGCCATGCGCTGGGCGGCGCTCGATGTGGATTACGAGATGTCGGGCAAGGACCTGATCGATTCCGTGCGGCTTTCCGGGAAAATCTGCCGCATCCTCGGCGCAACACCGCCGGAGGGCTTCAATTACGAGCTGTTCCTCGACGAGCAGGGCCAGAAAATTTCGAAATCCAAGGGCAACGGCCTGACCATCGACGAATGGCTGCGCTACGGCACGCCCGAGAGCCTGTCGCTGTTCATGTACAACGCGCCGAGGAAGGCTAAGCGGCTCTATTTCGACATCATCCCGCGCGCCGTCGACGACTATGCCACCTGGCTCGGGAAGTTCCCCGAGCAGACGCCTGAGGAGCGTTTCAAGAATCCCGTCTGGCATCTCCACGCAGGCTCGCCGCCTGCTGTCAGCCAGCCTCTCGGTTTCGCCGTTCTGCTCAATCTGGCGAGCGTCTGCAACGCCGAAGATGCCGCCTCCCTGTGGGGCTTTATCTCGCGCTATGTGCCTGATGCGACGCCTGACAACGCGCCCATGCTCGACGCCCTGGCGCAGTATGCGGTCAATTACTATGTCAATTTCGTCAAGCCCGAGAAGCAGCACCGGGCGCCGGACGAACGCGAGCGCGCCGCCCTGGAAGACCTGGCGGCGGCCCTGGCCACCCTGGCCGACGACGCCGAGGCGATCCAGTTCGAGGTCTATGAGATCGGCAAGCGCCACAGCTTCGATCCCCTGCGCGACTGGTTCAAGGCGATGTATGAAACCCTGCTCGGGCAAAGCACGGGCCCGCGCATGGGCTCCTTTATCGCCCTCTACGGCCGCGCCGAAACCATCGCCCTGATTGGCAAGGTACTCGCCGGAGAGGCGATAGAGTAGTCAGCGCACCAGAATATACAGCCCAAGGGCCAGCAGGGCAGCGAACAGTAGTTTCTTGAACATTTCCTCGGACAATTGCCGGCTTAAGCGCCGGCCGACCATCATGCCGCCCATGGCGGGCACCACGGCGGCCGCCGACAGCAGGCCGAGGTCGACGGTGATGAAATTCTCCGCGCCCAGGGCCAGAGTCATGCAGATCGTCGAGAACAGGAACATGGTCCCCATCGCCTGAACCAGCTCGGCGCGGGCCATGCCGAGGGCCTGGAGATAGAACACGGAAGGCACCACGAAGGCGCCGGTCAAACCGGTCAGCACGCCGTTCAACAGGCCAAGCGGTGGGGCAATCCAGGCCTCGATCGAGGGCGGAACGGACGGCGTGAAACGGGCCAGACTGAGCAGGCTATAGAGAGCGATCATCGCGCCGAGCAGCTTGGATAACAGGGCCGCGTCGGTCACCACCAGGATTTGCACCCCGATCCAGATGCCCAGCGCCGCGGCGGCAAGATAGGGCCACAGGCGCCGCACCACCGCCCTGCCATGGCCGCCGCTGGTGGCCTGCATGACATTGGTGACCAGGGACGGCGCCAGCACCAGAGCCATGGCCGGATGCAGCCCCAGGGTCGCGGTCAGCGCGGCGAGAGAGATCGTCGGCAGGCCGAGCCCGACCACGCCCTTGACGAAGCCCGCCACCAGAAAGGTCAGGGCGACGACGGCGGCGGTCTCAGCGCTCCACATGGAGACTCGTTATGATGCAAGCACTTTGAATTTGGATTTACGGGCGAAGTCCCAATAGAGTTCGCGGGCGCGGCTCGCCACCGGGCCGGGCTGGAGTTCGCGATCTTCGATCTTATTGACCGGCTTGACCTTGGCGAAATTGCCGGTCGAGAAAATCTCGTCGGCGTCCTTCACGTCATCCCATGTGAGGGTCCGCTCAATTGCCTCGATGCCGTCGTCATTGAGCAGCGACAAAACGCGCTGGCGGGTGATGCCGTTGAGGAAGCAGCCGTTCCACACCGGCGTCTGGGCGACACCGCCCTTGACGATCCACAAATTCGACGTGCCGAACTCGGCGACATTGTTCTCATGATCGAGCATCACCGCGTTGTCGAAGCCTTTGTCGACGGCTTCCTTGACGGCCATGCCGGTGGTCGGATAGAGCGCCGAGGCCTTGGCCAGGGTCGGCGCTGAATCCGGCGCCGGGCGGCGATAGCTCGACAGGCAGACGGAAAAGCCGCTTCCGTCGGGCAGCGGCTCCTCATGGACCGCCATGATGAAGCGCGTCGAGTTCTTATCGGGATAAAGGAACCCGGCCGCGGGATAGAAGATCGGCCGAACATAGAGGTCGGAACCGGCGGGAAATTTAGCGCAGGCCTGCAGCGCTATATCGATGACTTCGTCCTCGTTCATGTTGGGCTCATAGCCCATATGACGCGCCGAATTGAAGGCCCGTTCCACATGACGGTCGAGATCCGGGGCGACGCCCTCGAAGGCGCGCGCGCCATCGAATATTTGAGTGGCGAACCAAAAAGCCTGGTCATGCGGCCCGAGCACCGCCGGATTGCCCTCGATCCATTCGCCGTCAATATAATTAATCTGTTTCATGGGGAGAGCTTACTGGGGTAGCGCGTCGAGGTCGAGAAATCCGTAGCGCGATGTCAGGCGTCCGGCGCCGTCGACCAGGCGGGCACGGGCGATGATCGCCGCCTTGAGGTCGGGCGCGGTCCAGAGCGGGTTGGCTTCAAGCAGGCGCACCGCCAGGGCGGTAACGCGCGGCGCCGCGAAACTCGCGCCCGAGGCAAACGCGGCCTGGCCGAAAAAGTCGATCACTGGCACCCGCTCGCCGGGGACCAGGAGATCGACTGTCGCGCGGCCCCAGTTCGATCCGCGCGCCGGATCGCCGAAGCCGTCTGCCGAGGTTATCACCAGCATATTGTCGGCCCGGAACGCCGCCGGATAGACCGGCCGGCGGTCGAGGTCGCGGCCGTCATTGCCCGCCGACACCACAAACAAGACATCCGGGTTTTCCGCCATCGCCTCTGCGAAGGCCCGCCAGGGCTCGGATTTATTGCTGCCCATGGCGAGATTGACGATGCGCGCGCCGTGGGCCACCGCATCGCCAACCAGGGCCTTCAGACGCGAAAGATCGGGCCGGGGATAGCGATAGGGGATCAGCCGCGTCGCCCTGGCCTCGGCCAGAATGACGCTGGCGACCCGGGTGCCGTGGCGCTGGGGGAAGAACGGCGAGCGCGCCGGATTGGCGTCGTAGGGGCGATCATCCATGTCCCAATAGTCATAGCCGAGCAGCTTTCCAGCGCCATCGCGCGCCAGGCGGCGGTTGATTTCGGGCAACAGGTAATTGACCCCGGAATCGATCAGAGCCACGGTGATCCCGCCCGGGTCATCGGCGGGAGGCACCGCTGGGTTAAGCGGCTCGCTGTCGCCCGTGGGGGTCAGGTCGGGGCCCAGCATCTCGATGGACTCGGCCCGGCCGTCGGCGCCATAGCGCAGCCGGCGGGCCGCCGTGATGGCGCAATCGCCATCGGCGATGACCATGATCTCGGGGCGCTCACCGGTCCGGTATTGGATCTCGATGCGGCGCAGCACGCCCCACGGCTCGAGGCGCGTAATATCCAGCCGCCGGCCCCCGCCCAGGATAATTTGCCGGCGCCAGCCGAATTTCTGCTCTCCCATGGTGAGCGGCTCATCACTCGCTGCCCGCGCGTCCTTCGAGAGTGCCTGAGCCATGGCGTCGGCGGCCAGGGGCGGCTCGACACAGACCAGGGCCACGGCCTTCTTAAGAAGCGCCGCCACAGGTTCCGCCCCCGCTGACACCGGGGCGAAGAGCAAAACCGCGAGGATAATCTGGCGATAGTTCATAGGGTGATTATGGACCAGGCGCGGGAGCCGGCCCAGGGTCGCTTTTCAACTTCGGGGCAATAGATTAGGTTGGCGCGCCATGAGCCAATTCCCCGCTGCGCGACAAATCCGATGACCGGCTGGTATGACGCCGCCGGCCGAGGGCTGCGCCTGTTGCCGCCCGAAGCCGCCCATCGCCTGGCGGTTCGCGCTCTGGCCGCGGGGTTCGTGCCGCTCCCGAAGCGGCGTGATTTCGCCCTGCTCAAAACCCGGCTCTGGGGGCATGATTTCATGAGCCCGATCGGCCTCGCCGCCGGCTTTGACAAGGATGCCGAGGCCATCGACGGCCTGCTCGCCATGGGATTTGACTTTGTCGAGGCCGGCACCGTGACCCCCCTCCCGCAAGCCGGAAACCCGAAACCCAGGCTGTTCCGCCTGACCGAAGACCAGGCCCTGATCAATCGCCTGGGCTTCAACTCCGGCGGCCTTGAGGCGTTCAAGGGGCGGCTCACGGGCAAACAGAGGAAAGCGATTGTCGGCGTCAATATCGGGGTCAACAAGGAGAGCGCCGATCCGATCGCCGATTACGTCGCCGGGCTTGAGGCGTTGCACGACCATGCCGCCTATATCGTCATCAACGTCTCTTCGCCCAACACGCCGGGACTGCGTGAATTCCAGGCGCGGGATGCGCTCTCGGCGCTGGTCGAGACGCTCATGGAACGCCGATCCCGCCTCACAGCCGAGGATCGGCGTCCCCTGCCCCTGCTGATCAAGATTGCCCCCGATCTCGACGAGGACGGCATCGCCGATATCGCCGTGGTTGCCTTGCAGCAGGCCGTCGACGGGCTGATTATCAGCAACACCACGACCGCCCGCCCGAAAGACCTCGAAAGCCTCCATGGCGATGAAAGCGGGGGCCTGAGCGGTGCCCCCCTGTTCGATCGGTCGACCGCCCTGCTGGCGGCCATGTTCCAGGTAACCGAAGGCCGTATACCGCTGATCGGCGTCGGCGGCGTGGCCTCGGGCGCCGACGCCTACGCCAAAATCAAGGCCGGGGCGTCTCTGGTGCAGCTCTACACCGCTTTGATCTATGAAGGCCCCGGACTCATCGACCGCATCAAGGCCGATCTCGCTGAGGCGCTGGCCGGCGACGGCTATACCCATCTCGCCGATGCCGTAGGGGCGGATAACGGCTGATTAGCAACGAACCGTTAACCTTATTTCAAGACTTCGCGACCATGATAGCCGGCAAGTTCAAGCAATCGGGCTGTATATGTATTTGCTCATCAATGGGATTTTCACCCTGTCGTATTTAGCGACGGCGGTGATAGTCGGATTTGGCGTTCATCACGGCGGTGTCGTGACCGATCAAGCGGCGGCCATTGCGGTCGGCGCCAGCATCTTGCTGTTGGGAATATTGCTGCATCAAGGCTTCGCACGGTCCCGGCGCGATCAATCCCTGGTTTCGGCGCTGGTGACTGTGGAACAGGCCCAACATCGCATCGAAGAAGAGGTCGCCTCTTCCCGCGACGACATAAACCTCCTGGCAACTGCAACCGAAAAGGCCATTAAACAGGCCCCGCAGGAACACTATGGCGACATCGTCGCCGAAGTCCGCACTTTGGAAACCCTGGTGCGCCAGATTTCCGAAAACCCCGAAGGCAACGCAGCTCTACCGTTCAAACTCGCGGTGGATGCCGTCGCGGCGCCGACCGTATCCGAGGATCTCGAAGGCGAGAAACTGCTCGACACCATCCGCGATGCGCTCGACGGCAACCGCGTCGATGTCTATCTCCAGCCTGTGGTCAGCCTGCCCCAGCGCAAACCCAGCTATTACGAGACTTACAGCCGCCTGCGCGACGTCAACGGCGCTCTGCTCGAGCCCTCGAAATACATCGCCGTCGCCGAAAGCGCCGAGCTGGTCACGGCGATCGACAACAATCTCCTGTTCCGATGTGTCCAGCTCGTACGCAAGAGCCAGCGCCGCAAGCTGAATTTCGCGTTCTTCTGCAACATCTCGAAATACACCTTGGAGGATACGTCCTTCTTCCCTGAATTCATCGAGTTCATGCAGGACAATACCGAGCTTGCGGAGAATCTCATCTTTGAGTTCGGCCATGCGGATCTGTTGGCCCAGGACCGCTATATCACGAGCAATCTCGGACAGCTCGGCGAACTCGGTTTCCGTTTCTCGGTGGACCGGGTGGAGGACCTCAATCTCGATGTGGATGAATTGATTTCGCGCCGCGTATCGTTCGTCAAGGTCGGCGCCACCACGGCGCTCAATACGCTCGAGAACAGCGACGAAGCGCTTCAGTTCTATTGCATCAAGCACGCCCTGGAGCGCGCCGGTATTGAGCTGATCGTCGAGAAAATCGAGAAAGAAGAACAGCTCGTCGACCTGCTCGATTACGGCATCAATTACGGCCAGGGTTATCTCTTCGGAACCCCCAGATTGAGCCGCGATATTTAGCAGCCCTTGTCCCGGTGGGGTGCGCCATGCGACAAGGTTCCGCATCGCAGTTTGATTTTCCACCGGAGACCCAATGACAATACCCGTGGTTCGCGGCATGGCCGCCATCGCTCCCGATTATGACGCCCTCATCCTCGATTTATGGGGCGTGGTGCATGACGGTGCGGCGCCATTCCCCGGCGTGATCGACTGCCTGGCGCGGCTGCGCGAGGCCCATAAACGCGTGATTATCCTGTCGAACGCCCCCCGGCGCGCCCATAGAGCCGCGGCGCGGCTCGACGAGATGGCCATTGGCGCGGATTGCTACAGCGCCATCATCACCTCGGGCGAAGCCGGCCGCCTGGCCCTCGAACGCCGCGACGAGCCCTGGTCGGCAGCCCTCGGCACAGGCTTCTTCCATATCGGCAAGGCGGCCGACAGCGACCTGCTCGACGACCTCGATTATGCCCCCGTGGCAGACCTGGAAGAGGCCGGCTTTCTGCTCTGTACCGGGACCCTGAATGTGGCCGAAGAAGATGCTATTTTGCGCCGCGCCGTCGTCCTCGGGCTGGCCATGGTCTGCGTCAATCCCGATCTCGCGGTGATCCATAACGGCAAGCGCGAACCCTGCGCCGGCGCCCTTGCCGCCAGCTATGAAAGCCTCGGCGGCACGGTGCATCGGATTGGCAAGCCTTACGCCGGGGTCTATGACTTGTGTTTCGAGGATCTCGATACGATCGACCATGGCCGCATCCTGGTGGTCGGCGACGGCCTCGCCACCGACATCCTCGGCGCCGAGACCGTCGGGCTCCCTAGCCTGCTGGTCACCGGCGGCCTGCTCGCCGACGCCTGGGGCACGGACCGCATGACACCCCCTGAACCCGAGCGCCTCGAAGCCGCCTGCCAAGATGCCGGCGTGCGCCCCACGGCCGCCATCCCGGCATTTGTCTGGTAGAATCTGTCTATTTAAAGATCAGCGATTTGACGGCTTTGGCATCGTTCGGCATACTCTATCTCGCAAGTGCGAAATGGAATTCATTCGATGGCTGAGCGCGACAACAAGACATTAGCCGACTGGGCCGCCATGGCGGAACGAGAGCTCAAGGGCGCCTCGCCCGACAGCCTGGTCTGGCAGACCCCCGAGGGCATCGATATCAAGCCGCTTTATACGGCGGATGATCTGGCCGAGATCGACCATCTCGGCGGGATTCCCGGGCATGCTCCCTATGTGCGCGGCCCGCGCGCCACCATGTATGCCAATCGGCCCTGGACGATCCGCCAATATGCCGGCTTTTCCACCGCCGAGGAGAGCAACGAATTTTACCGCCGCGCCCTGGCCGGTGGCCAGAAGGGGCTTTCGGTGGCCTTCGATCTGGCTACCCACAGGGGCTATGATTCAGACGACCCGGTGGCGGTGGCGGATGTGGGCATGGCCGGCGTGGCCATCGACTCGGTCGAGGATATGAAGCTGCTGTTCGACGGCATCCCGCTCGATGAGATGACCGTCTCCATGACCATGAACGGCGCGGTGCTCCCGGTTCTGGCCGGCTATATCGTCGCCGCCGAAGAACAGGGTGTTGCGCAAGATATGCTTGCCGGCACCATCCAGAACGACATCCTCAAGGAGTTCATGGTCCGCAACACCTATATCTATCCGCCGGGCCCAAGCATGCGGATCGTCGCCGACATCATCGAGCATACGGCCAGCCATATGCCGCGCTTTAATTCGGTCTCGATTTCCGGCTATCACATGCAGGAGGCCGGCGCCAACGCGGTGCAGGAACTCGCCTTCACCCTGGCCGACGGCCTGGCCTATGTGCGCGCCGCCCTGGAGCGCGGCCTGGCGATCGACGATTTCGCGCCGAGGCTTTCGTTCTTCTTCTGCATCGGCATGAATTTCTTCATGGAGATCGCCAAGCTACGCGCCGCCCGCCTGCTGTGGGCGCGCCTGATGAGCCAGTTCGAGCCCAACAACCCCATCTCCCTGGCGCTGCGCACCCATTGTCAGACCTCGGGGGTTTCGCTGACCGAACAGGACCCGCACAACAATGTGGTGCGCACCGCCTATGAGGCCATGGCCGCGGTGCTCGGCGGCACCCAAAGCCTGCACACCAATGCCTTCGACGAAGCCCTCGCCCTGCCATCCGACGCCGCCGCCCGGGTAGCGCGCAACACCCAGCTCATTCTCGCCGAGGAGACCGGCGTCGACCGGGTGATCGATCCCCTGGCCGGCAGCTATTATGTGGAAAGCCTGACCGCATCCCTGGCCCATCACGCCTGGGCGCTGATCGAGGAAGTCGAGGGGCTCGGCGGCATGACCAAGGCCATGGAGACCGGCATGCCGAAATTGCGCATCGAGGAAAGCGCCGCCAAGCGTCAGGCGCGCATCGATCGGGCCGAGGAGGTCATCGTCGGCGTCAATAAATACCAATCCGACCCGGACCAGCCGATCGCCTTGCGCAGAATCGACAACCACGCCGTGCGCGACGCCCAGATCGCCCGCCTTGAAAAATTGCGCGCCAATCGTGACGAGGCCGTCTGCCAGGCGACCCTGGCGGCGCTGAGCGAGGCCGCGGCAAGCGGTGAGGGAAACCTGTTGGCCCTGGCCATCGAGGCGAGCCGGGCGCGCGCCACCGTGGGCGAAACGACGCAAGCCCTGGAGAGCAGCTTTGGCCGCTACCGGCCTGAAATTCGCACCATCACCGGGGTCTATGGCGCCGCCTATGACGGCGACGCGGAGTTCGCCGCCATCCAGGAAGCCACCCGTGCCTTCGAGGGCGACCATGGCCGCCGGCCACGCATGCTGGTGGTCAAGCTCGGCCAGGACGGCCACGACCGGGGCGCCAAGGTGATCGCCACCGCCTTCGCCGACATCGGTTTCGACGTCGATCTGGGCCCGCTGTTCCAGACCCCGCAGGAGGCTGCCCGCCAGGCCATCGAGAACGATGTTCACGTGATCGGCGTCTCGACCCAGGCCGGCGCCCATCGCAGCCTGGTGCCCGATCTGATCGCCGCCCTCAAGGCGGGTGGTGATGACGGTATTCTGGTGGTCTGCGGCGGCGTCATCCCGCCCGCCGATCATGCGGGCCTGCAGGCAGTCGGCGTCGCCGCCGTGTTCGGCCCCGGCACCAACATCCCCGCTGCCGCCGATAAAATTATCGGCCTCATCGCCAAGCGCCGGGTCGCCGTGGAATAAGTTTAACCACAGAGGCACAGAGAAGAAGAGCTATCAGCTTTCAGCTTTCAGCTTTCAGCTTTCAGCTTTCAGCTTTCAGCTTTCAGCCAAGAAGTATTTTTTAGCTGAAAGCTG
>JAYGED010000164.1:0-4034 GCA_046582565.1 Alphaproteobacteria bacterium | reverse complement strand
CGATTCGCGATGTCGAAAAAAACCCATTTGGCCCATGGCTGGTTCCTCTGCCCTCGTGTCACGTCAACAGGATTCTAACCGATTGAAACGTGGGATTGCATATTTAGAGGTGCCCTTAATAGCATCTGGGGGGAAATTGTTTTTTCATAGTCGTTCGTAACAACAACCGACGGGGAGATGTCTATGTTCGCTCGCATCATTATTATCGCGGCGGTGTTCATGTTCTTTGCAGCGCCAGCCAATGCCTTCTATTGCCCAAATCAAGGCAAGGCCATTGACCACGCACTGTCCACGGATAACCTCAGCGTCGAGCAGAAAGCCGAGGTGAAGAAGCTTCGCGACCAGGGTATGGCCCTGCACGACTCCGGTGATCATAAGGGGTCGGTCAAGAGCCTCGCCGAGGCAACCAGGATCATTCTCAACAACATGTAATTTGTTGGCGCGAAGAGCCGGCGCGCGTCCGTTCTAAAAGCGGCTTAAGTCTTCAGCACATCGCCGAGCTCGGCGACAGAGGGGATGACTCTGTCGGCCAGAGCCGCCAGAGCGTCGCCGTCGCCGGCCCCGGTTCGCACAATAACTGTCAGTCCAGCGCCTCCGGCACGGGCAAATTCGGCATCGGTGATGGTGTCGCCGACCATGCAGACCTCACTCGGTTCAAGCCCGGTGGCTGTGCAAAATCCTTCGAACATTTTCGGGTCCGGCTTCGGTCCGTAGTGCTGATCGATACCCGCGACGAAATCGAAATATTTCTCGAAATCATGACAGGCGATCCAGGCTTTGGTCGAGGCCATGCTGTCGTTAGTCGCCACCCCGAGGCGCAAGCCTCGCGCGGCCCAGCCTTCGAGCAGAGCTGCGAGATTGTCGACAGCCAGCGGCCCGCGTTCGCCATATGCCGTTAGAATCGCATCAAGCCGCTCCGCGATTCCTTCGACGTCTTCAAATTGGGGCAAGTGCGCGCAGAATTCGACAATCTCGCGGGTGGCTCCGCAGGCAAAGACCGACGATGGATCGAGCGCGCCGTCGTCGCCGTAGCCGCCGAGCCGCATGATGGTCGCGGCCAGGCCGGGATCGCCGGCGATCGCAGCCAGCTCTTCCGCCACGGCGGCATAGGCCGGCGGCCAGGTGGCGTCGAAATCGAGCAGGGTGCCGTCCTTATCGAACAGGACGCCGCGGATGGGGGTATTACTCATGATTTCGTCATCGTCTTTTACTTATCAGGGGTAATTTCGGCGGCAACGATGGCTCTTAGCGCCGGCAGTTCATCGGCGATTGTGTTCCACAGAAGATCGAGCTGAACTCGAAAATATTGATGGGTAACGATGTCTTTCATTCCGGAAAACCCTGCCCAATCAACGCCATGGTGTTTCGATGTCATATCTGGCGACAGGTGCTTAATGGCTTCGCCAAGGGTCGATATGCAATTACAGACAGCCCTGTAGGTTTTACGATCCGTTGTTTCCATGGTCATGAATTGACGCTTTGTCATCGTGGCGACAAAGGCCTGAACATCGTCAATCGATTGCAAGATGTCCATTAGCCGCTCCGTGTCGTCGCGCAAAACTCAAAACACTCGCAGTGCATCGCGGCGGTAGGCTTGCCTGACCTCCGGTTTCAGCGTCCTGCTTTCGGCGAGATCAACTCTGTGCCCGAGAATGGTCTCAAGCCTGTTTCGCAGAGATGCGAATTTGCTCAACGTCATTCCCAAGCGCTGCTTGAATTCGACAACCAAGTCGATGTCGCTCTCCCTATCAGCCTGGTTCCTGACAACTGAGCCGAACAAATCGATATGCTCAACGCCGAGTTTCCGCAAACCCGGCTTTTCGTCGCGCAGGCGAGCCACGGCGTCAGCCAGGGAAGGCGCTGTGCGGGTTTCCCGTTCAACGAGGTCATCGACCAGCCCGCCGACAAGCTCTTGAACGGACATCCCCTTGCGCGCCGCAATCTGTTTAATGTGGCGCTTCGAGTCCCGGGGAACTCTTACCGACAAAAACGTAAAGTCATCCATGATCAAACATGTGCACAATTAAACATAAGCGAAAATATAGCGGTTGAGTACGGGGAGCGCAAGGGTTCATCAAGGGAATAGCTTCTACAGCAACGCCTTTACCCGGGTCTTCAGTTCAGGCACAACCTCGGCCTCGAACCAGGGGTTGCGCTTGGCCCAGGATTTGGTGCGCCATGACGGATGCGGCAGAGGAAGAGTATCGGGCAATCGCTCGCGCCAGGCGCGCACCGTCTCGGTGACGCTTTTGTGAGATTTCAAATAATAAGCCTGGGCATAGCCGCCGATCAGCAAGGTGAGTTCGATGTTCGGCAATAGGGCGCGGATCGGCCCATGCCAGAGGGGGGCGCATTCCGGCCGTGGTGGAGAATCGCCGCCGCCCTTGTCGCGCCCCGGATAACAGAAGCCCATGGGCATGATGGCGACGCGGGCCGGATCGTAAAAGATGGCGCTGTTGATGCCCATCCAGCCGCGCAGGCGGTCGCCGCTGGGGTCGTTCCAGGGAATGCCGCTCTCGTGTACGCGGGTCCCCGGCGCCTGACCGATAATCAGCAGCCGTGCCGTCGCACAGGCGGCGAGAACCGGCCGGCAGCCGAGCGGCAGATGGGCAGCACAGGTACGGCAGGCACGCGCTTCGGCGAGCAAATCATGGAGGGCGCTGGTCATGCGCCTGCTGGTTAACGGCGGGCGACGTCGGCGTTGGTCGCCTCGAGCAGCCGTTCGTGATCCATCATGCCCGAGGCGATGGCCTCATTCAGCATATGTTTCTGCACCTTCTCAAATGCGCGGACCTCGATCTGACGTACCCGCTCGCGCGAGATTTCATAGACCTTGCTCAACTCCTCCAGGGTCTGCACCGGATCGTCGAGAAAGCGCGAAATGAAGATATGGCGTTCGCGTTCGTTGAGTTCGGCCAGAGCGGTCTCAAGCAGCTCACGCCGCTTACCCAGCTCCTCGGCCTCGCCGAAGCTCTCTTCCTGATCGCCCTCCTCGGACTCGATACGGTCGATCCATTCGGCGTCGGCTTCGTTTGCCACGGGCGCATTGAGCGAATGGTCATGGCCGGCGAGACGGCGATTCATCTGAATCACCTCGTCCTCTTTGACATTGAGCCGCTTGGCGATCTCGGTCACCGCTTCCGGCGGCAGCTCGCCGTCATGGATCGCCTTGATCTGGCCCTTGATGCGCCGCAAGTTGAAAAACAGTTTCTTCTGGGCCGCCGTCGTGCCCAGTTTCACCAGGGACCAGGAGCGCAGGATATATTCCTGGATCGAGGCCCTGATCCACCACATGGCATAGGTCGACAGGCGGAACCCGCGCTCCGGCTCGAACCGCTTGACCGCCTTCATCAGCCCGACATTGCCTTCCGAGATAACGTCTTCAAGGGGCAGGCCATAGCCGCGAAAGCCGAGGGCGATCTTGGCCACCAGACGCAGATGGCTGGTGATCAGCACGCGCGCCGCCTCGGTGTCGGCGTGATTCTTCCAGCGTTCGGCCAGCATATACTCCTCCTCGGGCTCGAGGATGGGGTACTTGCGGACTTCCTGAAGATAGTTGGCGAGACCTTTGTCCCGACTGACGACAGGTACCTTAGTCTTTACCATGTGCTATTCTTGACGTGTCCCAGTTAAAGCGAATCGATGAGGCCTGCATTTTGGACGCTGCGCTTGATCCTGACAACGTGCATCGCCTCTTGGTATTATACCACGGATCAGTGAGAGCATATCAGGCTGGTGCGATGAAAATACAAGGGCAGCGGCACGATCAGCTTTGATATGCAGCCTAAAACCTGATACCTGACAGCACGGAATTGAAGGCATTCTGTGATTTTCCGCCTATGGGGCGTAGCCAAGTGGTCCAAGGCACCGGTTTTTGATACCGGCATTCGGAGGTTCGAATCCTCCCGCCCCAGCCATTTCCTTTTCGGCCTTAAAACCCGGTTTTAAGGCCATTTTAAGGAAATCGCCCAGGTAGTGGGATACCTGGGAACCGCAGGAAACTGCGAAACCCCGATGTTCGCGAATGTTCTCGC
>JAYGED010000208.1:0-2901 GCA_046582565.1 Alphaproteobacteria bacterium | reverse complement strand
GTGACCGTGGCTTCAACCACGCCGAGCGGGTGATCGACCTGAACCGTCTCGCCAATCTCAATATTGACATCGACCAGGGCGCTGGCGACGCTACGACCGAGAGCGAAGGAATGGGCCGCCCAGCGCACTACGCCGGTCCTGCCGCCTGCGGCTGTGACCGGCCAGTTCCATTCAAGGCGCGGCAAGACGCCATCCATGAGCAAGCCGACAGTGTGGCGTGACGGGCCAGCCTCCCGGACTCGCAGCAACGCATCGCGGCCAATGAAGTCGTCGCCGTCGAGGTCAATCAGGTGCTCACCGCCGGCTTCCAGCGGATTCATGTCTGAATTGGTGGCGTAGGACGTGTCGGTGACGCCGCGCTCGACCGCCCGGTTTATGTTGGGACGGGTGACCAGCATGCCGTGGGGCCGGCCAGCTTCGATCAGGGCGTTCCATAGCTCCATGGCTCGCTCGCTGGTCAGCGGGTAGATCTCGTAGCCGGCGCCGCCGCTCCATCCGGTGCGCGACACCACCGCATCGACGCCGGCGACACGGGTCACCACACAGCGGTAGACTTTGAGATCGTCGAGGTCCGCCTCGGTGATGCCATGCAACACATTAATGGCTTTCGGTCCCTGAACCTGCAGGGGTGCCACGTCAGGCTCGCAGACCTCAACGTCGAAGTCACTGTGCAGGGCGATGCCCCGGGCCCACAGGGTCAAATCGGTAGAACCATGGGACAGCCACAGCGCGTCATCCCAAGGCCGGAGGATCACCGGATCACAAATGATCTGGCCGTCTGGGTCGCAGACGAAGCTGTAGCGGCAGGCCCCGGTAGACATTTTCGTAAGGTCGCGGGCCGCCAGATAATCGCCGAAGGCCAGCGCGTCGGGGCCCCGGATCTCGGTCTGACGCTCGCAGCCTACGTCCCACAGGGTGACCCGCTCAACCAGGGCGGTGTATTCCTCGAGCGGCGTCCGTGAAAATACCATGGGAAAGTACATGTGGTTGTAGACCATGAACTCCGAGACCCCGGCGTCCTCGACCCCCTGCCAATAGGGCGAACGGCGAGCGACGGTGAAGACCCGGGATCGCTCAAGGGGCTTGATCGGCTTGGTATCGAGGTATTCGGTCAACCGCGAAATCAACCCATCAGCCATCTCGACGATAATGACGAAACGGAAATCGAGGCGCCTGGGAGTCATGTCGACCATGGGCGCCACGGCGATCATCTCGCTCTCGAAGATACCCTCGGCGAAGGCGTCGTCCTCGCCGGCCATGATCGGGCCTAGCGTGACCTTGATGTCTCGCAAACTGCCGACTGCCGTCTCGACCTCGCGCAGGATGCGCTCGCGCCCCACAAGGCGGTCGTCGAGCAACGGCAGTTCGCACACCGCATCATCGGTAAACAGCCCACTGATTACCGCCAAGTCGCCGGCGGAAAATGCCTCGCAATAGACGTTGATGGCTTCCTTGGGGGTCATGATGCGCCTCGCGCTAAAGCCATGACCGGGCCATCGCTCCACAGCCGGTAAGGCTTGGCGTCGCAATAGACCGTTAGACGAGCGAGGCCGTCGTCACCACTTTCGGCGACCATGGCGAAGGGCACGGTGATAGAAGCGCCGTCACGGGGGATGTCGGCGGTCAATACGCCTTCGGCGATGGCCTGGGCACCCAATGTCTTGATCTGCTGGACCGATGTGGTGCCCCGCGCCACGACCTCGAAGGCGCGAGTGAGGCCGGCGCGTATTTCGGCCACACCGACCAGACGGCCGGGCTTGAGAAACGGCATCTCATAGAGGCCATTGGCGGCAAACAGAATGGCAATGGTCTCGACGTCGCGGTCGTCGAAAGCAGCACAATAGGCACGGATCGCATCGTCTGGCGACATGGTGATCTCCGAGAGTTGAATTTGAATGTAAGTAAATACTTACTTTTCTATGGTGTCAATGGTATGATGAAGCCATGAACGCAACCCTCGAATTGCAACCCCGCAAGGAACCCAAGCAGGCCCGCGCCCGGCGGACTTTCGAGCGCATCCTGTCGGCCACTGGCGAGCTTCTTGACGAAGTTGGCATCGACCATGTGACGACCAATCTGGTGGCCGCCCGGGCGGGGGTGAATATCGCCTCGCTGTACAAGTATTTCCCCAACAAATACGCCCTGCTGAACTTCCTTGCCCTGCGTCTCGCCGGGCGTCAGACCGAAGCTATCCGGGGTTATCTGCGCACCGTCGACCCGGCTACCCCGTGGCGCCAGGTCAGCGACGGCATCATCGACGTCATGGTCGATAGCAGCCGCGCCGAACCAGGTTACAGCGCCTTGCAGCGGGCTTTCCTAGCGGTGCCCGAGCTGCATGACGCCTATCGCCGGACCAGCGCTGCGATCTCACGGGAAATGAATGGCGTGCTGCGCCGCTGGGGCATCGACCTGCCCGAGCGCCGTCTCGACCTCTTGGTTCTGATCATGGGCGAAAGCTCGGCGGCGCTACTGGATCTGGCGGCGTCGCGCGGCCGGACCTACGACGCGGCGATTATTGACGAACTGAAAACTCTCATGCGCGGCTACCTGATGGCCTATATCGTGCCGCCGTTCCACAGCTAGGGGAATTGCATCCCTTCCACAGCCATCCAATGGCCAGATTTGGACCTCCAAGGCGCCGGCGAATGTCCGCTTATGGCTATAAGCGGACTCTTTTGAGTACGGTGATTTACTTCCGCTTTGCCCCCAACAACGGACATTCAAATTGGCGATGTCTGCTTTGGCCCCAATTTCGTCTGCTTTACCCCCAACAGCGGACGTTATTGAGGCATGCGCTAGACTTCCGCTTGTGACCCAAAGCAGACATTACGCGTTATGAGGCTGGTCTCTGTTTGAGAGCAAGAGTTGGAACGCAATGGCGTATGGAAAACCAATGATTTT
>JAYGED010000188.1:0-2358 GCA_046582565.1 Alphaproteobacteria bacterium | reverse complement strand
TCATTTAGATACTGGGACTGGATGGTCGGCCGTGATTTCAGGGAGCGGCTTTGCGGCAAAGCGAATGACGTGTTAATGATCAACCCTTCATCGCAAGGTTTCGCCAATAAATGAGCCCAGAATCGGATATCCGCATAGCGGCCTCCAAGGGGTCGGGGGATGAGAATTTTCCGGTTGGGTCGTGGCTTTTGCCGGCGAAACTCAGGCCCTTTGTGGCCCGGTTCTATGCCTTGGTCCGCGCCGCCGACGATATCGCCGATCATCCTTCGTTGCGTGCTGAAGAGAAGCTCGTGCGGCTAGACGCCATCGACGCAACTCTCTCCGGCGCGGAACCGACGACGGACGAATGCGCGATTGCCGCGCGGTTCTTAAGCAGCCAGGCGAACCGGACATCGACCGGTTATGCGCGTGATCTGCTCAAGGCATTCAAGCAGGATGCAACGAAGAATCGCTACGACGATTGGGCCGACCTGCTGGGCTACTGCCGCTATTCGGCCAATCCGGTGGGGCGGTTCCTGCTTGATCTTCATGGCGAGGGGGAGGCCGGCCACACCGCTTCCGATGCGCTCTGCGCCGCCTTGCAGATCATCAACCACCTGCAGGATTGCCAGGAGGATTACCGCGAGCTCGACAGGGTTTATATTCCGCTCGATTATTTTTCGGCGGCGGCGATCGGCGTCGAAGCCCTAGACGCGCCCCGGGCGTCGGTGGAAATGCGCTGGGTGCTGGATTGCTGTCTCGACGGCGTCGATGAACTGCTCGCCGAGGCGCGCCCGCTGGCGTCCCTGATCCGCCATGGCGGCATGCGGCGCGAGGCGTCGGTCATCGTCGCCCTCGCCGAGGCCCTGGCCGTCGAGCTGCGCCGCCGCGACCCACTCAGCCAACGGGTCGACCTCTCGTCCGGCCAGAAAGCCGCCTGCATCGTCAAGGGCATCCTGCGCGCCGCGTTTGAACGGACGCCGTCTCCTGATCAGCGGGCGGCGACTTTCGCTGCTGCCCTGGTGCGCCGCTCGGGATCATCCTTCTACGGCGCCATGCGGTTGTTGCCGAAGCCCAAGCGCGAAGGCATGTACGCCATCTACGCCTTCTGCCGGGTGGTCGATGACATCGCCGACGGACCGGCCTCCGCCGATGCCAAGCGCCGCGCTCTCGCCGCCTGGCATGACCATATCGAGTCGCTGTTTCAGGGCGGGCCCAACCGCTTGCTGACCCTGGCGTTGGCGGGCCCAGTCGCGCGTTTTGGATTGCGCCGCGATGACCTGATTGAAATCATCAAGGGCGTTGAGATGGACACTCAGGGCTCCCTGCAGGCGCCGAGCCTGGAAGAGCTGGAGCTGTATTGTTCCCGCGTCGCCGGCGCCGTCGGTCTGCTGTCGGTCAGGGTGTTCGGCTGCAGTGATGCGCGGGTGGATGAATTCGCCCTCGCTGTCGGCGCGGCGCTGCAATTTTCCAATATCCTGCGCGATGTGGCCGAGGATGCGGTCGAGGGACGCCTCTATCTGCCTCGGGAAGCGCTGGATGCGGCTGGTATCGCGTCGCGTGTTCCCGGGGACGTCGTCGCCCATCCGGCCCTGCCCGAAGCCTGTGCCTTTGTCGCGGCTATCGCTCGCCAACGATTTGCGCAAGCTGAGGGTTTGTTGGCGGCCATGAGCGCTGCCGACCGGCGATCCTTGCGCCCCGCCCTGGTCATGATGACGGTCTATAAGCGCCTGCTTGAACGTCTCGAAACCGGCGCCTGGCGAGAGCCTGAGAAACGGGTCGCGCTGCCGCGCTGGGAGAAGATGTGGATTGCTCTCCGATACGGCCTGATGTAGAGGATCGACCCATGGTCATGAGGATCGATCCATGAGGGCAATTATTCTGGCGGCGGGCAAGGGGCGTCGCATGGCGTTTGAGCAGGTCCGCCTGCCTAAAGTGATGCTGTCGTTTGGCGGCAAAACATTGTTGCGGCGCCATATCGAAATCCTGCGCCATTGCGGCGTCGATGAAATTGTCGTTGCCGTGGGTTACCGTTCGGACTTGATCGAAGACGAGATCGCGGCAATGGGCGCCGGCGATTACGTCAAGACCGTGAATAATCCCGACTACGAGCAGGGCAGCATCGTCACACTTTGGAGTGTCCGCGAAGAGCTCTTGAGCGGCAGCGACGTAATCCTGATGGACGCCGACGTGCTTTATGATTATCGCATGATCGAGCGATTGTTGGCCTCGGATCATGCGAACTGCTTCCTGCTCGACCGCGATTTCGAGGAGGGCGAGGAGCCCACTAAGCTCTGCGTGCGCGACGGCCATCTTGTCGAGTTCCACAAGGTGGTCAATGTCGCTTATGATTTCTGGGGTGAATCGGTCGGTTTTTTC
>JAYGED010000173.1:0-1753 GCA_046582565.1 Alphaproteobacteria bacterium | reverse complement strand
GCCATACAGGGAGACCTGTACCGCCGTCAGTGGAGCGGGCTTAGAACGCCCGAAGCCGTCTATTCGGGCCTCAAGGTGCTTGCGCTGTCAACAGGGCAAGGCGCAGGATCGACCCGAACTTGCCGTTGCTCTCGGCCACCTTAGACAACTGTCCGATTTTCTGGGACCACCTCAGAGTTAGCGGGTTGTCTTACGGTTGAGCGTATAAACTCTCTCAATGTGCCGCATTTCTACTGACATCAGGCTAACGTCAAGCAATATAGTTGGAGAAGCAAGTTAAGGGGGTTGCATGCCCCCGCAACCCCTTAACCAGCGATCGGAACGAAAGCCGAAACCGGAGTACGAAAGTGGCAGGGCCCGGTCTGCGTCTATCCCGAGGCCGAGCGCGAGGATTATGTTGCCACCTACCGCAACGACAAGGTGGCGACGCCGGTTGATCCCGACGAGTTCATCGCCTGGGCCAAGGGCTGTGTCGCGGCCGGCGTGCAGGTCGTGGGCGGATGCTGCGGCATCAAGATAGAGCATATCCGGCCGCTGCGCGACGTCCTGCCGACGCATTTCCCCTAGCCCGCCGCGGCGACGCCGAGCGAACTCCCAGCAATCAGCGGAACGGACCCATGACCAGCCAGGACCCTCTTCTGACCGACATGCGCCATGCGCCCGGATGGTACGCAATACTGCCCAAGCCGGCACCGGCCAATCGTCTCAAGGGCCAGCAGACCGCCGACTGGGTGGTGGTCGGCGCCGGCGTCACCGGCCTCTCGCCGCCGCCCGCCGGTTGGCCGAACTGGCGCCCGATGCGCGCATCATCCTGCTCGATACGCACCGGGTCGGATACGGCGCCTCGGGGCGTAATTCGGGTTTTATCATCGACACCCCGCACCTCACCGAGGAACTCGGCGACGAGGCCAACCGGCGTATCTCGCGGCTGGTGGTCGCCGGATTGGCCGAACTCGAAGGCCTGGTCCGCAAGCATGATATCGACTGCTAATGGTCACCCAGGGGCCACCTGACCGCGGTCGTCGACAGCCGGAAAGAACAAAGGCTCCACAACTTGTGCCACACTCTCGAGGCCAGTGGCGAGGCGTATGAGTGGCTCGATGGCGATGCCCTCGCCGACGTGGTGGGAACCCGTCACTATCACGCCGCCGTCGACACGCCACGCACAGTACTGATAAACCCGGCGGCCATGTGCCGCGGGCTCGGCGACTTCATGCCCGATAATGTGGAAGTTTGCGAAGAGTCGCCGGTGCGCCGGGTCGAGCCCGGCTCGCCGGTGCGGATCGAATGCGCCGAGGGCTCGATCAACGCCGCAAATGTCCTGCTCACCACCAATGCGTTCATCACCAAGCTCGGTTTTCTGAAGGGCAAGGTGTTCCCGTTGATCGCCTGCGCGAGCCTCTCGCGGCCGCTCAACGAAGACGAACAGGCGGCCATGACCGGCGCGCCCGATTGGGGCATCACTGGGGGCGCGACGGTGCGACGCACCCTCTCGAACCGTATCCTGGCCCGCCACGGCAGCTACTACACCGGCGACTTCCGTCTGAGCGAGGGCATGCGAAAGAAGCTTCACGCGTCGCATGTGAAGGGCGTGCGTGAGCGCTTTCCCATGCTTGATAAGCTGGACTTTGAACATACCTGGGCCGGCGTTTTCTGCATGACGCGGGATTGGTCATCGGTGTTCGGCCGGCTTGAGCCCGGCGTTTACGCGTCCCTCGGCTATGCCGGGATCGGCCTGCCCCGGGGCACTATC
>JAYGED010000095.1:0-1972 GCA_046582565.1 Alphaproteobacteria bacterium | reverse complement strand
GCCCTGGATGGACCAGCGTGCGTTCCATTGATCGCGGCATCTCCAAGGCCACGATCTCCACTTTGCGATCCGATAAACGTCCGACGAAGGCGATCTCCCCGAATTCCTCGGTCAGATCCTTCAAAAGAGGTTCGGCTAAGCTGGCAATCGACCCCTGGCCGATGCTGAGCTGATAGAGCCGCTCGATTCGCGGACCTAGCTGATAGATTTTGGTATCTTTGTCATAGCTGAGATAATCAATATCAACCAAGCTTTTGACGATACGATGGACGGTGGAGCCGGGTAATTTGGCCGACTTGGCAATGTCATTAAGCGACTTACCCTTGGGTGAAAGTGCGACAATATCAACGACACTGGCCGTCCGCCGCAAGGGATTTGAGCTGTTAGTCATCTTTACATTCCCTATCGCGTCCGGCTCTTGTTATTGATCCATGCCTTCAAAGATAGTCAGCATCTTCCCTGACTCGAATCAAGGTTGGGCGCTCCACGTTCAGCGCTGTCTCCACCGCAACGACGATGTCCTCAAGGCTTCCAGGCTCGACCGCATTGCATCCGAAGGACTGCGCCAGGGCAAGGAAATCAGGGGGATTTGTCAATCATGGCGAGCCCATCAGACGCTGCGGTTGACGCCACCGTCAACCAGGATGTTCTGGCCAGTGATATAACCCGCGTCATCGGACAGCAGGAAGGCGACGGTCTTGGCAACTTCAATCATCTCGCCTGAGCGCGCCAGGGGAATAGTGCGGCGCACGGGATCATTCATGGGCCAGTTTTCCATGAAACCCGGCAGAACATTGTTCATGCGGATGCCATGGCCGCCGTTCTGGTCGGCATAGAGTTTAGTAAAGCCGGACAGCGCCCCCCGCAGGGACGACGATAAGGGGAAAATCAGTCGCGGCTCCAAGGTTCCGAAGCTTGAGATATTGACCAGGGCGCCACCGCCTTGCTCGATCATCACCGGAGTTACCAAGCGGCACATGCGCACCACGTTGAGCACAATCAGGTCGAGCGCGCCGTGCCAGTCGCCATCGGGAATGTCGAGCAGCGGCGCATTCACATCAGGATCGAAGCCCGGTCCCGAGGCGTGCTGGGACCAGGGCGCGTGGCCGGTGTTGTTGACCACCGCGTCAATGCGCCCGTGTTTATCCAGGGTCATGGCGACCAGCTTTTCGAGGTCCGCCGTCTCGGTCACCGAGCCATCGAGGCCGATGCCGCCGAGTTCCCCGGCCAACTTCGTGCTGGCGCCCGAAGGCGACATCAGGGCCAGGGCGTAGCCCCGCGCCGACAGTTCACGGGCGCTGGCCTCGCCCATACCCTGACCGGCGGCGGTGACGATGGCGACCGGTTGCTCCGTCATGACTCTCTCCCTCTTCAATCCAGGCCGAAGACGCGCGCCGCGTTGTCGTGGAGCAGCTTGGCCTTTGAGCTGTCGCGCAGGCCCAGAGCGTCGATTTGTCCGAGTGATTCCGCATGGTCGATAAGCGGGAAATCGGTGCCCCACATGACCTTGTCCTGGCCATGGGAATTGATGAACTTGACCATCTCGGGCTTCCAGTATTTGGGCGCGTAGGCCGAGGTGCCGAGAAATACGTTGGGATGCTTCCAGGCCATGGCGATGGCTTCCTCGACCCACGGCCAGCCGGTGTGGGTGAGCACGAAGGCGAGATCGGGAAAATAGATGGCGGCGCGATCAATACGAATGGGACGGCCGTTCTCCACCGGCATGATGTCGAGGGTATGGCCCATGGAAATGACCACCGGCACGCCGAGTTCCTGGCACTTGGCGTAGAACGGGAAGTAATAGGCGTGATCGGGCGCCATGTCGAAGCCGTGAGGGTGGATATGGATGCCCTTGAAGCGATGCTCCTTGACCGCGCGCTCAAGCCCGGCGACACCCTCCATGGCGGTCATGGGATTGACGCCGTAGAGCCCGAACAGGCGGTCAGGATATAGGTCGCTGACCTCGACCACC